>JAFIEF010000042.1 GCA_020832655.1 Paracoccaceae bacterium | reverse complement strand
ACAAAAGGTTAAAGCATTGAAGGCGATTCAACGAAAAGCCGAAACGCTTTAAGCCCGTTCGTTGTTTGCGCCATTTGGCGCGGGTCAGGCAATCGCCCGGCGCATATGCGCGGAGACGGCAGGCATCAGTTCAGAAATGGCAGGGCCGGGTCGGGGTCGTGCTTGGCGTGTAACAATGGCCGCGCACCCAGATATCCTGCTTATGCCCAGCCTTGCAGCCGTCGATACAGATCGCGATAGCGCGCATATGCCGCATCATAGGCGGCGCGATGATCGCGGTCGGGGGTGATGGTGTGATCAATTGCAGGCGGGCTGCACACGGCCTCGATCCCCTGTTCGCCCTGCGCCATCAGCCCCAGCCGCGCGGCCCCGAAAGCGGCCCCGAAATCGCCCTGAACCGGCACATCGACCGGCACATCCAGTGCCGTTGCAATGGCGCGCACCCAATAGCGCGAGCGCGAGCCGCCCCCGACCGCCACCAACCGTTCTATCTGCGTGCCCGCCGATTGCAGCGCCGCCAGATTGTCGCGCAGCGCAAAGGCCACGCCTTCCATCACTGCGCGGGTCAGGGCGGGGCGGTCGGCGCTGTGGTCCAGCCCCGCAAAGAGGCCGCTAATGCGGGCATCATTATGCGGGGTGCGTTCTCCCGACAGATAGGGCAGAAAGCTGGTGCCCCCCGGTGCCTGCAATCTGGTGCCGATTTCGGAATCCAGTTGCGCAGGCGTCATCGCGTGGTTGCGGGCATGCCAGTTCAGCGCATCAGTGGCTGACAGGATCACCCCCATCTGGTGCCAGCGATCGGGCAACGCATGGCAAAACGCATGCACCGCGCTGTCGGGTTTTGGGCGAAAGGCATCATTGGCTGCGAACACAACCCCCGATGTCCCCAGCGACACAAAAGCCTGTCCTTCGCTGACCATGCCCATGCCGATGGCAGAGGCAGCATTGTCGCCCGCGCCCCCGGCCACAACCACTGGCCTGCTCAGCCCCCAGTCGCGCAGCAATTCGGCGCGCAGATCGCCCGAAGGTGCCGCCCCTTCCACCAGCCGGGGCATCTGGTCGCGCGTCATCCCGCTGCCCGATAGCAGCACGTCCGACCAGTCGCGCGCGGCGACATCCAGCCAGCCCGTGCCAGAAGCGTCGGACATGTCCGACACTGCCTCGCCGGTCAGCCAGAGGCGCAGCGCATCCTTG
Organism: Paracoccaceae bacterium; assembly: GCA_020832655.1. GTDB lineage: Bacteria > Pseudomonadota > Alphaproteobacteria > Rhodobacterales > Rhodobacteraceae > Roseinatronobacter. The sequence continues at coordinate 20,938 of JAFIEF010000042.1, read as the reverse complement.
GGCAGCAGCACCCGCGCGACGCGCCTGAAGATGTCGGGTTCATGGCGCGCGACCCATAGAAGCTTGGGCGCGGTGAAGCCGGGAAAGACAATATTGCCACTGATCGCGCGAAATTCAGGGCGCGCATCCAGATCGGCGGCTTCTGCGGCCGCGCGGGTGTCGTTCCACAAGATGGCGGGCCGAAGCGCCTTGTCGGCATCATCAAGCAAGGTCGCGCCGTGCATCTGCCCCGACAGCCCGATCCCCCTGGTCCCTGCAAAGGCGACGGGATGCGCGGATTTCAGCGCGGCAATGGCGGTCCGGGTGGCCGAGATCCAGGCGTCAAAACCTTGTTCCGACCAGCCCGAATGCGGACGCTTGACGTCAAGTTCGGCGCTGCCCACCCCGATGATGCGCTGCGCTTCGTCCATCAATAGCGCGCGGACCCCCGAGGTGCCCAGATCAAGCCCGATATACATCGTCATTCTGCCCCCCTGCCAGAACCCGGACTGCGGAAGCAGCTGGCGCGGTTCAACCAGCCCTGAAGCCCTGCATAGACGCCCCGCCGCGCGGCGGGTGACGCCGCCTTGCTGTCGAATGGGGCAGTATCGCTCGTGAACCGGACCAGAAACAGTGCCGATCCCTTGGTCGTCTTCATAGCGGCTCTCCTGGGTTCAAAAGTATGAATTGACAAGGTTTTCCAGTATTTCCTGCCGCCCGGACACGGGCTGCGGGTCGCAGCCGCGCTGTTCTGCATCATCGGCGATTGCGGCCAGGCTGGCGCCGGGGGCCAGCATCGCGCGCGCTTGCGCACTGTCCCAACCGGCGTAGCGGGCGGCGCGCAGCGCTTCCAGCCGACCCTCTTGCAGCATTCTGGCCGCCGCCTTCAATCCGCGCGCGCAGACATCCATCGCACCCACATGCGCGGCCACCAGATCTTCGGCATCCAGTGACTGACGGCGCAGCCTGGCGTCGAAATTGGTGCCACCAGTGCCAAAGCCGCCCGCGCGCAGGATCTCGTAATAGGCCAGCGCCACTTCGGGGGCGTTGTTGGGGAACTGGTCAGTGTCCCAGCCGGACTGATAGTCATTGCGGTTCATGTCGATGGACCCGAAAATGCCAAGCGCGGCGGCGGTGGCAATCTCGTGTTCAAAGGAATGACCGGCCAGAATGGCATGGCCCTGTTCGATATTGACCTTGACCTCTTTTTCCAGCCCGAAATCCTTCAGGAAGCCATAAACCGTGGCGACGTCATAATCATATTGGTGCTTGGTAGGTTCCTGCGGTTTCGGCTCTATCAGGATGGTGCCGCTGAAACCGATCTTGTGCTTGTGCTCGACCACCAGTGTCAGGAAACGTCCGGCCTGAAGGCGCTCTTGCTTCAGATCGGTGTTGAGCAGGGTTTCATAGCCTTCGCGCCCGCCCCACAGCACATAATTCGCGCCACCCAGACGGTGCGTGACCTCCATCATCACGCGCACGGCGGCGGCGCTATGGGCAAAGACCTCCGGGTCGGGATTGGTGGCCGCGCCCGCCATGTAGCGGCGGTTGCTGAACAGATTGGCGGTGCCCCATAACAGCTTCGGCCCGCCCGCTTCGATCTTTTGCGCAAGAATATCGGCAATGCGGTTCAGCCGGTCCCGGCTTTCGGTCAGGCTGGCGCCTTCGGGGCGCACATCATGGTCGTGAAAGCAGAAATAGGGCACGCCAAGAATGCGGAAGAAGTCAAAGGCGGCGTCGGCGCGGGCTTCGGCCAGCGCCATCGTATCGCCCGGAAACCACGGACGTTCAAAGGTGCGCCCGCCGAAGGGATCGCCGCCTTCCCAGCAGAAGCTGTGCCAATAGGCGACGGCAAAGCGCAGATGATCTTCCATCCGCTTGCCCAGCACCAGTTCATCGGGGTTGTAATGGCGAAAGGCCAGCCCCTTGGCCTGCGGGTCAAAACGGATGGGGTCAATGCCCTGAAAATAGCTGCTCACGCGCTCTCTCCTGCAAGCCCTGTCGCGGGCAGGTTGTCTTTCAAGAAAATCGCCGGCGTGATTTCGCTGACGGTTGCGCGCCAGTCGCGTCCGGCAACGATGGCTTTCATCACCTCGATGGTCAGGGCGACTTCCTGCGCAGGTTTCTGGTCGATAACGGCATCAATCAGCCCGCGTTCCAGCCCGGTGCGGCTGGTCGGCGTCAGTTCATGCAGCACGACAACAGGGCGTTCGGAACTGCCGCGTTCAGCCATCACATCCAGCAGGCCGCGATTGCCCGCGCCAATGGAATAAATGCCACTGATCGACGGGGTTTCGGCCAGCACCTGCGCAAGCTGGCGGCGCATCGCTTCGGGGTGGTCGTGCACGATGATCGGGTCGCACAGGCGGATCGCATGGCCGTCTTCGGCGATCACCGCGCGCAGCCCGTCCAGCCGTTCGCGGTGATCGCGCGCGCCAAGCGCCCCCAGAACCGGCAGCACCAGTCCCGGCCGCGCGATATGTGCCATGCGCAGCAGCCGCCCCGCCATGCGCCCGGCCACGACATTGTCGATGCCGACATAGGCGGTGCGAAATTCCGGCGCGGCATCGCCGACCAATGTGACCACGGATACCCCGCGCGCGCGCAGCGCCTTGATGGCGGCGCTCAGGCGCGGTGCCTCGGTCGCTACGATGGCGACACAATCGCAGTCCAGCCCGTCTGCTTCCAGTGCTGCGGCCTGGGCATCGGGGTCATGTGCGGGAACCTCAACCACCGACAGCATCACCCGATCTGCGCGCTGGCGGATGGTTTCGGCTTCAACCGCAGCATGCAGCGCCCGAAAGAAGCTGTGATCGCTATTGGGCAGTACAAAACGAAAGTGGAAATGACGCTTGCGCGACAGGTTGGCAGCGTGGAAATCACGCTCATAGCCCAGATCCCTGATCGCGTTGCGCACCCTCAAGATCGACTTCTGGGCTACGCCACCGCGTTTGTTGATGACGCGATCAGCGGTGGCGTAGCTGACACCGGCTGTTCTGGCAACATCTTGTAATGTCGGCTTGCGCATGCCCCGTCCCCCCCGCCTGTTGATCTGGCGTAGAGCATGAAATGATAGACGTCAATCATTTTATGATAGACGTCTATCATCTACCTGCGCAACCTGCGCATCGCCCCAAAGGGCTTGGGCTGTGGCGGGATTGAAGAAGCGTCATCGAAGGCCGCGTGAAATGATCGGTCCAGTCACCGGGGCTGATCAACAGCGCGCGTCGCTGGCTCTGTTCGGCCATAGGCCCGAGGATCATGCCCAGTTGCGCAGATGTGTCCGCACCGCCTGCCACCCTGGTCGGCGCGATTTCCGCGGGCAGCGCCTCAAGAAACCAGGCGTATACTTCGGATAATGCCGACCAGCGCGAAGGATACCAGGGATCGGGCGGCAGCGGCTTGCCGCGAGGCGGTTTTGCAGGATGCGGGGCCAAGCGGCCAGTTTTGAGATTGTCAGCCAGGATGAACGCGGCCTGATCCGGGCGCCAACGCGGCAGAGCAGGACAAACAGCTTATCTCGCTGTGGGATTTACACCTGACGACCCAAAGTGCAGATTGACCTTTCCGCACGCCAATGTGATGCGATATTTTATCACCGTTCAATCTGCGCAAATGGTTCTCTCAATGTCATCGGACACTTCTTCAGGCTCAAATCATATCCACCTCGATGCTACCGGCAGATCCGAGACCTTTGCGCTTGGAACCTTGCTTGCATTGGTCCTCGTCATCTGTGGTGCAATCTATGTCTATGGCTTGCGGGCAGCATTGGGCGCGGAGACACTTTCATTTGGCCCGGTCACCCTTCTGCGCGCAGCCGTTTTGCCATCTGCTATTCTGCTGTTGCCAGTTGTGCTGGGGTTGCGCCATGCAGTCGCGAGCATTGGCGCTATACTGGCACTCTTGCTGGTGCTGGCCTTTGCGCCCGCGCCCATGCTCTGGCTGCTTGATCCGCTTGCCGCAGTGGTGGTGCTGTTCGGGCTTTGGCGGCTTTCCACAATCCTGGTCAGGATCCGCGTTGCCCACGTCGCTATCGTGGTCATCCTTGCTGTGTTCGCAGCTGCCCTGCTTGCCCAAATCAATCTGCGGCACAATTACGCGCTTCCGATCGGATTCGAAACGGCGCTGATCGGACTTGCACATCAGGATACGCTGTTTCACGCGGCAGTTGCACAGAACCTGCTGAATGCCTCGGTTGCCAGTATCGGGGCTGATGGTCTGGTGCCGCTTGTTTATCATGTCTTCAGTCATCGCGTGATTGCCGGGCTGGCCACGTGGCTTGGGATTGAGATGCTGCATGCCTACGGCGTGTTCGTATCGGTCGTTGCCATACCGGTAATGCTGGGGCTGCTACTTCAGGTTGCCGCGCAGATCCATCAACCTGGGCGCATCAGGCTGGATCCTACAGCAGCGCTTCTGATGATCTTTGGCTGGTTGGCGCTCGGCGGGGCGCTGATGTGGCATTCATACTACAGCTCGGAATCCTACACCCTGTCGCTGTGGCTTCTGCTTCTGGCGGTGCCTTTGCTGCACCGCCTGCCAATGACGGGCGCAGTTGCCGCCGAACGCTGGGTTATCTTGGCGCTGCTTGCCTTGACGGTTGCCCTGGCCGCGCTGACAAAGGTGTCAGTCGGTGCGGTGCTGGCTTGCACTGTCGCAGCCGGTCTGGTGGCGGAAGGGCGGTTTCGACCAAAGGCATGGGTGCTTGCGGCGCTGTGCGGGCTTCTGCCCGCGTTGGCAGTGTATCTGGCCTATCCGGTGACGCAGGACGGCGATGCGGCGCTTTTCAAGCCTTTCGCCTTCCTGCGCTATTCACGACCGGCGGTTTATGCGCTTTTATTGGCCGTGATCCTGAGCGTTCTGGCCTGGCGCCATTTTCCGCGCGACCATGCAACGCGCAGTCTGACGCTGGCCTTGGGCGCGGGGATGTGGGCCGGGCTTGGCGCAAGCTATCTGGTCAACACCGCCGCGGGTGCGCAGTATTACTTTTCTGATCCCGGCAGTTGGCTGGGCCTTTTGCTGATCCCTTTGTTGGGGTTGGTGCCCAAATGGCTGTCGCGGCGGCAGGCTGTGACACAAATCAGCATCGTCGCGGTTTTTGTCGCGCTGATGCTGTTCCTTCATGATCACAAGCTGCGCGGTTTGGCGCGGGTTGACGTGATCGAGGCGTCGCTTGCTGCCCTTCCAGAAGCCAGCACGCTGGGCGAGCGGGCGGTTCGCCACAGCGCCGCCGGGCAGGCGGTTCTGGCAGCGCAAATCTTGGGCGGCGAGTTTGACGCGATTGTTGTTGGTGGCGGACATGAAGTGTTCTGGCAGACCCCGCAAGTCTGCTGGGCCTCCAGCTTCGTGCTGCCTGCAATCACGGGCAAGCCGATGGTTCAAGGGATCATCCCGGTGACCTATGGGTGCGAGATTTCGCCCTATTACGGGTTTGCAGATTATGATCTGTCTGCGTCGCGCGCTCCGCTCGATCTGTCGCAGGACGCGCTGTGCCCGGTAGCGCAGGCGCGCGGCGCGGCGCGGTTGCTTGTGGTGTTGCAAACGGGGGCTGAACTTCTGGCCTGCGAATGATCGAAGACGCGGTAGATGCAGGCAAGAAGGGTTGTACCATGCCTTTCCACTGGCACCTTCCGGCGATAGGTTCAGATCGGACAGGGAACAGGCAGGAAAAGGCCAAAGTGATACCATGATCAACGCAGAGTTCTGGCGCGGCAAAAAGGTACTTGTCACGGGGCATACGGGCTTCAAGGGTGGCTGGCTTTCGCTTTGGCTGAACCAACTGGGGGCAGAAGTTCATGGCGTGGCCCTTGCCCCGGACACGACACCAGCCCTGTTCGATTTGATCCGGCTGGAAACGTGCATGGCGTCATCGGTTCTGCTTGATATCCGAAACGCACAGGCGCTCGATGCCCATATCGCCCGTATCCAGCCGGAAATCATCATGCATCTGGCGGCGCAGCCGCTGGTGCGCTGTTCCTATGACGCGCCCGTTGAAACATTCGCAACCAATGTCATGGGCACGGCGCATCTGCTTGAAGCCTGCCGCGGGCTGACCGGGTTGCAAGCGGTGCTGGTTGTGACCACGGACAAGGTCTATCGCAATCTCGAATGGGACTGGCCTTACCGCGAAAATGATGCGTTGGGCGGCGCTGATCCCTACAGCGCCTCGAAATCCGCCTGCGAGATGGTCGTTGAAAGCTATCGCAAGAGCTTTCTCTCTCCTGCTGGAATCAGTGTCGCCACTGCGCGCGGCGGGAATGTAATTGGCGGGGGTGATTGGTCCGCTGACCGTCTGATCCCCGATGCCGTGCGCGCCGCATTTGCCGGGCAGGTGCTGGATATCCGGGCGCCTGACTCGGTGCGGCCCTGGCAGCATGTGCTGGTGCTTTGTCATGCCTATCTGCAACTTGCCGCGCAGATGGCGGAACAGCCCGACCCCGGTGCATATGCGTGGAATTTCGGACCTCTGGCCCCGGATTGCGTGAGCGTTCGTCAAGTGCTTGCGGGGCTTGCACAACACGGCATCGCGCCGGAAATCCGCGTAACGCCAGCCCAGGGCAAGCCTGAAAGCCGGATGCTTGCCCTTGACAGCAGTCTGGCGCGCGCGCGGCTGGGATGGCATCCGGCGCTGGATCTGCCAGAGGCACTGAAGCTGACCGCCGAATGGTATCTGGCCGCGTTGCAATCGGCCGACATGCAAGCCCTGACCCTTGCCCAGATCACGGCTTACCAGCAGCGTTTGTCATGACCGCTGCACCCCCCTTTGCGGCGACCGGCATCGGATTGGTGGGTGGCGGTCGCTGGGCTGGGGTGATCGCAACGGTACTGCGCCAGATCGTTCCGCCGGATGTGCCGGTATGGGCGGTCTCCCCGTCGGATCCTTCCGCATGGGCGGATATCAACGGACAGCCAGGCTGGCATCGGGCGGGGCATCTGGATGATATCCTGCGCGCGGCGTCGATCAGCCATGTCATCATCGCCCGCCGCGCGCGCGACCATGCGGCAACTGCACTGGCATGCCTTGACGCGCGCAAGGCAGTTCTGATCGAAAAGCCCTTCTGCCTGACACAGCCAGACGCCGAGCGGCTTGAAAGGGCCGCGCAGGGGCAGATTTGCGCGACCGGGCATGTCTTTGCCTACGCGTCCAACATCATGCGGTTTCGGCAAGCCTGCCTTGACCGCGGGCCGGTTCGCACGGTCACCTTGCTTTGGGGGGATTCAGCGCAAGAGATCCGCCACGGCGCGGCCAAACGCTTTGACGCAGGGTTGAATGTGTTTCAGGACGTGTTGCCACATGCTTGGTCCATCCTGCGCCCGTTTCTGCCTGAAGCCACTGAACTGAAGCTTGCGCATGCGCGCATCAAGGGTGGCGGGCGCTGCGTGCTGGCGCATTTTCAGGGCGGGGAAACATGTCTGCGCGTGGCGTTAAGCCGCCAGCACCGCGCGCGCATGCGCCGGGTCATGGTGACGGGTGATGGATGGCAGGCGATGCTCGACTTCTCGGTTGAACCGGGGCGTGCCATGATTGCGGGCCAGCCACTGGATGTTGCCGAAGGCTTTTCCAGCCCCCTGCGGGCGCAGCTTCTGGCTTTCTTGACGAACACGCCACTGCCCGAAACCGACCTTCAGGCAGCAGGTGAAGCCATCGCCGTGACGAGCGCCGGGCTGCGTGATATCCGCCAGCAGCAGGCGCGCTTGCTTGCGCGCGGGTTGGGCACGCCAAGCGCCGATTATGCGCTGCAAGAGATCGCGCAAGGCGGGATTGACGGTGATGGCCGCACAGCAACGGCTGTTCAGATTGCGCAATGGGCCGGTTTGCCGTTGGCGCATGTCCAGCGCGCCTTGGCTGACTTGTCAAACCCATGAGCATTGATTAGAAGGCCGATGGAATTTGAATGCGGGCGCGCAACCTCCCTGGAAGGTAGTATTATGGTCGATCACGACGTCAAACCCGGAAAACTCGACCGGTGCCAGATCTGCGGTTGCGAGGATTTGGAACTGGTGCTTGATGCCGGCCATCAGCCACTTTGCGACAGCCTGTTGACGAAGGACCGGCTCGACATGCCGGAAACCTACTATCCGTTGCGGCTTTATCGCTGCCCGAACTGCACCAACACGCAGCTTGACCATGTTGTCGATGGCTCTGTCGTGTATTCGCCCGAATATCCCTACCGATCAGGCATCACAGCAGAGTTGCGTGTCTATCAGGAGGCCTTTGCCGATACCGTGATCGAGCGGCTGGGCGTGGGCGAAGGCAGTCTTTGCGTCGATATCGGTTCCAATGACGGCACTTTGCTGACCGGCTTCAAGAAGCGCAACATGCGTGCCCTCGGGGTCGAGCCGACGAATATCGCCCATATCGCGCGGGACGAAAACGGAATCGAGACGATCCAGAGCTTCTTTACCGAACCGCTGGCGCGCGACATCCGCGCCGAATACGGGCCTGCGAAGGTCATGACCGCCACCAATGTCTTTGCCCATATGGCCCCGCTGGGCGAAGTGATGCGCGGCATCTGTGCGTTGCTGGACAATGACGGCGTGTTCATCACCGAAAGCCATTATCTGCTGGACGTCCTGAAGGGTGCCCAATACGACACCATCTATCATGAACATATCCGCACCTATTCGTTGAAATCGCTGGTCTGCCTGTTCGAACAATACGGCATGGACCTGTTTCATGTGCAACGTGCGGACCGCTACGGCGGCAATATCCGCGCCTATGCCTGTTTCAAGGGCCAGCGCCCGATCGACCCGTCAGTGCAGGCGCTGCTTGATCTGGAACAGGCCGAAGGTCTGGACAAGGCACCGATCTATTCGGCGTTTCGTGACAATGCCTATCAGACCCGCGATGATCTGATGGAGTTTGCCTATAATGCCAGACGACTGGGGCAGCGCTTTGTGGGTAATTCCTGTCCGGGGCGGTGTTCGACATTGCTGAATTTCTGCGGCATGAAACCAGAGCTTCTGCCCTATCTGGCCGAACAGCCGACCTCGCTGAAGCTGGGCATGTTCCTGCCTGGCCTGCACCAGCCGATTGTTGAAAACTCGATCCTGCTGCGCGAACAGCCCGACTATGTCCTGCTGTTGGCATGGCATTACGCAACGCCCATCATGGAACAACTGCGCGCGCGGGGGCTGAAATCGAAATTCGTGATGCCGCTGCCGAAATTCGCCGTGATCGAGGATTGATTTGATGACGCAGCCGATGTCCGATCAACGCAAGCTGGTTTCGGTCATCGTGCCTGTCTATAATGAAGAGCAGAATGTCGAACGCTGCTATCGCGCCTTGCGGGCAGTATTCGAGCCACTTGCCGCCACCTACCGGCTGGAAGTTTTCTTTTCGGACAATCACTCGACCGACCGAACCTTTGAGATACTTGCCTCAATCGCCGCGCAGGATGCTGATGTCCGCGTGATCCGCCTTGCGCGCAATTTCGGCTTTCAGCGTTCTGTCCTGACGGCGTTCCGAATGGTGCAGGGCGATGCGGCGGTGCAGATCGACTGCGACTTGCAGGATCCGCCCGAACTGATCCTGGAGTTCCTGAAGCTCTGGGAACAGGGGCATGACGTGGTGGTCGGCATCCGGCGCAAACGCCAGGAAGCAAGGCTGCTGCAAGTGATGCGCAAGGGATTCTACCGATTGCTGCGCCGCATATCGGATGATGAACTGATTGATGATGCGGGTGATTTCCGGCTGGTGGATCGCTCTGTGCTGGAACGGCTGAAGCAGGTGCGTGACGCCCGTCCCTATACGCGCGGGCTGGTTTCGGCGTTGTCGGCACGTCAGACCGGCATTCCCTATGATCGGAATGCGCGCGAATACGGTGTTTCCAAATTCCCGGTACGCAGGTTGTTCGGCTTTGCCGTTGACGGGCTTATCAATCACTCGATGGTGCCGCTGCGTCTGGCCAGCATGGTCGGGATGATTGCCTTTGTTGCAGCCTTTGTGATGGGGCTGTGGTTCATTATTGGCTATTTCCTGTTTGGGACAAGCTGGCCTGCGGGCTTTACCACCCTTGCCACCCTGCTGCTGGCCTCGATTGGGCTGAACGCCATGCTGGTAGGGATCATGGGGGAATATGTAGGTCGCATCTATGAAGAAGTGCGCACCCGCCCGCTGACAATCATCGACACGACGCTGAATTTCCCGCCCGAGGCTGATCCGGCACAGCAAAAGGTGCATTCATGAAAGCCGTGATTCTGGCTGGGGGCCGCGGCACCCGAATTTCCGAGGAAAGCCACCTGCGCCCCAAGCCGATGGTCGAGATCGGTGAAAAACCGATCCTTTGGCACATCATGAAGATCTACGCCGCCCACGGGATAACGGATTTCATCATCTGCCTTGGGTATCGCGGCTATGTCATCAAGGAATATTTCGCCAACTACCGTTTGCATGCCGCCCATGCAGTGACGTTCGATCATCGCACCGGCAGTGTTGACTATGAACAGGGCGGCGGCGAGCCTTGGCGCGTGACGCTTGTAGAAACCGGGCTTGAAACCCAGACCGGCGGGCGACTGCGCCGGATTCTGCCCTGGGTCGCGCAAGACGAGTGTTTCTGCATGACCTATGGTGACGGGCTGGCGAATGTCGATATCAGTGCCAGCATCGCCCATCACAAGGCGCAAGGCTTACTTGCGACCGTCACCACGGTCGCGCCTGCAGGCCGGTTCGGGGTTATCAAGACCGATGGCGCGCTGGTCAGCGACTTCTCGGAAAAGCCGGCAGGGGATGGCACATTGATCAATGGCGGGTTCTTCGTCCTCTCGCCAAAGGTACTGGACCGGATCACGGGCGATGACTCTGTCTGGGAACGCGAACCGCTGCAATCGCTGGCCGATGATAGGCAGTTGAGTGCCTTCAACCACACCGGGTTCTGGCAGCCGATGGACACTTTGCGCGAACGTGACTTGCTGGCCGGGTTGTGGGAAAATGGGCAAGCCCCGTGGAAAATCTGGTAGGGCCGCGCATATGAACGACGATATTTTTGACCAGCACGCCAACAGCTACTCATCGACCATCGACCAGTCGCTTGCCGCCTATGGGGCAAGCCATGATTTCTTCACCCGCCACAAGGCGCGGCTGATCAACTGGCTGCTGTCACGCGAAGGGTGTACGGCGCGGCAAATGGATCTGCTTGATGTGGGATGCGGCATTGGCAATATTCACGAACTGATCGGGCCGGAGTTTCGCAGCGTAGCGGGGGTCGATGTTTCTGCCGCCTCGATCGAGGAGGCCAGACGCCGCTTCCCCGATTACGAGTATCTGGCTTATGATGGCCACCGCCTGCCCTATGCCGATGCCAGCAAGGATATCAGCCTTGCGATCTGCGTCTTTCATCATGTCCCGCCGACGGAATGGGCGGCACTTGCGGCTGAAATGCTGCGCGTCCTGCGCCCAGGCGGGTTTGCACTGGTGATCGAACACAATCCGTGGAACCCTGTCACCCGGCGCATTGTGAACCGTTGTCCGATCGACAGGGATGCGGTCCTGCTGTCGCGTCCAAGAACCATCGATCTGTTCCGCAAGGCCGGGGCAACACAGGTTCAGGCACGTTCGATCCTGTCGGTGCCGCCCAAGACAGAGTTTCTGATGCGTATCGACAACATGTTTGGTGCGCTTCCCCTGGGCGCGCAATACTGGTGCCTTGCGCGCAAGGCCCGCGCGTGATCGGCAGGGCGCATCACAGCTTTGCCACGTCGCAGCGCTTTGGCATCCGTCTGATCCGCTTTGTTTTTGTCGGGGCGGCAACGGGTCTGCTGTTTGCCGGGCTGGTCGCGCTGATGGTCGATGGCCTGGGTCTGCGCGAAAGCCATGCCGCGGGGCTGGCCTATATCGCGCTTTTGCCGCCGAATTTTCTGGCCCACAAGCACAGCGTGTTCCGCTCGCGCCAACCTGCCTGGCCAGAGGTGCTGCGCTATCTGGGAATGCATGCGGTTGCGCTGCTCTCGTCGATGGGGGTGATGGCCGCACTGACCGGGCCGTTGGGCCTGTCGCACTGGCTTGGCTCGGTCGCGGTGATCTGCGTGGTCCCACTGATCAATCTGGCCCTGATGGAGCTTTGGGTCTTTCCGGGCAAAACCCGGCATATGGGCTGAGGTCAGAGCGACTGGCGCAGCCATATCGTTTTCGCTAAGAGGGCGCTGATGATCAGTCTCTCTGTTACAGGATCGCGCACTTCATGAAAGTTCCACTTCTTGCATCTGTCTTTTCGCAGCAGGCATCGCCAAGGCTGTGGTTGCTGGCGCAGCGCCTGATCGGGGGGACGCCCGACAAGCAGGCGATCCTGCGCAATCAGTATCAGGGCGAAAAGCGGGTGGTCGAGATCGGGTGTTCGATCGGAAATGTCGCACGCATCCTTCTTGGGCAGCCGGACCTGTCCTATCTGGGGCTGGATATCGACGAGGGCGCTCTGGCCTTCGCGCGGCAGTGGTATGCAAAGCATCCGGCATTCGGCTTTGCCAATCGCAGTTTTCAGGATCTTGCCGCCGAGGGGGCCGAATTTGATCTGGTTTGCGTGACAGGTGTCCTGCATCATGTCCCCGACAACGTCGCACAGCAAATGCTGGACGGCGCGCGCGCTGTTCTGGCGCCGTCTGGACGCGTCCTTATGTTCGATCCGATACCGTTGCGCGCGGGCGATGGCCCGGTTTACGGGCTGATCCATCGGCTGGAGCAGGGAGAGTATCTTCGTGACCCTGCGACACTGCGGGCGATGATGCAGAAGGCTGGCTTCATCATCGATCATGAGGAAGAAGTCGCGATTGGTCCGGGCGCAACGTCCTGGCCGAAAATCATGTCGCTAAGCGTCATGACCGGGCGCGCGGCCTGATGCCCCACGCAATTGCCTTGGACAAATCGCGAAAGCCGTGCATTTTGCGCATATGAAGCATCGCACGCCAATTTTGCATGGCCAGACGCTTGATGACAGCGTCCCCGCCGAGGCGGCCACGTCTGCGTCGGAGGAAGACCTGTGGTTTTTGCCCGGCCCGCTGGAGGATGAACCTGATTTCCTGCCGCCCGGCCCAAGGTCAGAACCATCAGAGGCCACGCTTGTCGATGGCTGGAAGCAGGCCGAAGCTTCGTGCGCAGCAAAGCTTGCGCATGTCGCGGGACGCCTGGGCGCGCTGGATGAGCGTTTGCGGCGCGGCCCGGAAGGGTGGCGGCACCGGCTGGCATTGATAGAGGCGGCAGAGCTGAGCTGGGTTGCAGGTGATCGCATCGGGGCGGATCGGCTGGCGCTGTGGATCGCACTGCGCCTGTCGGGCGTGCAAGAGGATGCGCGCGCCTTGGCGCAGATCGGCTGGGCGGTGCGTCGACTGACCGGAGGGCTTGGCCCCGAGGCAGGGCTGGCAGAGTTTGTTGGCAGGCATGATCTGGCAACATCGAACGGAAATGACGCTGGGTTTGCGACCCATGCAGCTGGGTGGCTTGCACTGATGAAAGAGGCCGACGATCTGCACCCGATCAGTCGGGCCTGCATGGGCTATCATCTTTGGGCGCTTGCCGGGCTTGGTCAGGACGGAGGTCGGATAGAGGCGGCAGTTACGGCATGCCGGATCGCTGCATCTGTGGGCAAGGGTGCGGTGTTCGCGCCGCTGGCCTTGGGCGGACCAAGGGGGTTGCGCGCGGGCGGATCGCCCGTTGAGCGCCTGACCCGATGGCTTGACGGGATGGGGAAGCCGCGATCCTGACAGCCATGCGCCATCTTGACGATGTAGCGGCCTGGGCCGCGCGCGCCGAAGGTGTGATGGCCCCGCTATCGGGCCGCACGGCCCCGGCCCTGCGCGACCTGTTCACCGAATGGCCGTTCCTGTCTGCCCCGATGGCCGAGGCATTGACCGGCGCCAGCCGCGCCGCGGTCCAGCGAAATCTGGCGTGGATGGAAGGGAAGGGTCTGATCCGCGAAGTGACGGGACAGGGGCGGTTCAAGATGTGGCGGGTCGCTTAGAGTATCCGGCTTGATCAAGACGGATACTCTAGGTTTCCCAAAGCGTAACACGCCGTCGGACATTGCCCATATTTGGGGTGTGCGCTTCGCGGGATCATTATGCGGAAAGCTTCCTGACGAGATCTGTGCGCGGCCCTTCACTTGCCCTTTCAAAGCGCCCGGCGACATCTGTCAGTTGTTCAATCCAAACGTGTGCTGGAGCCAGTTTCGGGGTACGGGTATGTCGCAGGACAATATCGAAACGCTTTAGCTGGCCAAGGGCAGGCAAAAGACAACGCAGCATCCTTTGTCTTTCTGGTCCAGATATGCCGTGCCATCATGCGCCGATGCGATGGAGCGCACGATGGCCAGCCCAAGGCCACAGCCAGAGCGCAGCTGGTCTTTCCCATCTGGCTGCTGCAATCGCTGGAAACGTTCGAACACCTTTTCAGATGCGGCACCGGGAATCCCCGGCCCGTCATCTTCAACAGTAAGCCTGATGATCTGGTCCTGCCGGACCAGAGTCAGTTTCAACTCGCCCTCATTGACCGCACCATAGCGCAGCGCATTGTCGAGCAGGTTTTCGATTGCCTCGCGCAGCAAGATGGCATTGCCGCGCACTTTCAGGGCGTTGTCGGGGGCTTCAAGGTTGATATCGACCCCTCGTTCAACCGCGGCAGGTGCGAATTTTCGGGCCATGTCGGCAACCAGCCGCGTAAAGTCGATCAGCTCGCCATCGGCAGCGCCCGAATGATCTGCTGTCTCAAGGCTAAGCAATTGCTGGCTCAGGCGCGATAAATCGCTGGCAGCTTCGTGCAGATCGTGCAGGCGGGCATCCCTTGTGGTGGCGTCTTTGGTCGAAAGGGCGGCTTCGGCTTGCGCGCGTATCGCCGCCACTGGGTTTCGGATCTGGTGCGCGGCATTTGCAATAAAGGCATTGCGGCGCTGCAATTCCCCCTGAAGCCGCGCGAAAAGAGAATTCATAGTGCCCACAAGGGGACGCACTTCGCTGGGAACTACGCGCCGGATGGGGCCAAGCTCTGACGGGCTGCGCAGTGACACGGCCTGTCGCAGGTCAATCAGCGGGCGCAGACCTTGCGCGATACCGATCCAGACCGCCGCTGAAGCAGTAACAAGCACCACGGCCAGAATGGCCAGCGATTGTTGCAAAAGGCTTAGACTCAATGCGTGGCGCTGGGTCGTGGTCTGCCAGACCAGAACCGTTGTCCAACCATCGAAGAACGGGTCGGCGATGAATTCGCGCAGCGCCACCGCACGAACAGGCTTGTTGTTATAAGTGAAGTTGAAGAAATGCGGCTCGCCGCTGCGCAGGCTTGCAGGAAAAACATTGTCGGGCATATCCGTATACCCTGCCAATATCCGGCCATCGGCGGCCGAGACATTGTAGAAGATTGGATCCCCCATCACGCCGACAAGCGAATCCAGAAGCGCATCCGACACGACATCGCCTTGTGTGATGATGACCTCGCGCGCGACGACATGCGCCACAACTTTCAGCGCATCATCATACAGGGCTTGCGACAAGGTCTGCGCCTGCCAGTAGCGCACCGCACCTGAAATCAGGGCGACAACAACCAGCGGCAGCATGATCAGGACAAACAGCCGCAGACGCAGCGAGCCGGCGAAGGGTCTGCGCTGGCGCGATCCGGGGCGCTTCATGCCGGTTCCACCTGCATCATATAACCCAATCCGCGCAGGGTGCGGATGTTGACACCGTGCCCTTCCAGCTTGCGGCGCAAGCGCGACACCAGCAGCTCGACCGCATTTGCATCGATATCCGCGCCAACGCCGTAAATCCGCTCGCCCAACTGATCTTTTGACAAAACCCGCCCGGTGTTTTCTGCGAACGCTTCGAACAAAGCCAATTCGCGCCGCGCAAGTTGCAACGCGCCTGTGCCGGTCATAAGGCTGCGCGAAGCGCGGTCATATGTAATGGCGCCAATATGCTCGATATCGTTGCGCGCATCGGCGGGGCGGCGCGACAGGGCGCGTATGCGGGCGTGCAATTCGACCATTTCGAAAGGTTTGACCAGATAATCATCAGCCCCCGCATCCAACCCTGCCACACGGTCAAAGACTTGGCCCTGTGCGGTCAGGATCAGGACCGGGAAAACCTGACCGCGCGCGCGCAACTGGCGCAACACATCCAGCCCGCTCAGCCCTGGCAGGTTGACGTCCAGAATTGCCAGATCAGCGCCATTCTGGGCCAGAAAGTCATCCGCATCCTGCCCGTTATCCAGCCAGTCAACCGCATGACCTGCATCCTGCAATGCCTGAATCAGTGCGCGGGCCAGAATGGTATGGTCTTCGATCAGCACAATTCGCATCACTTTTCCTTACCAACAGTCCCTGTAATTCGTAGTCTGACAGCCTTCTGACAGGTTCGTGAGCTAGGCATGATCCCGCACAACAGGGTGTGGAGGCATCCCTGTGACTGTGCGGAAAATGACTTGGGAGGTCAACATGACACTGACAAAACCAACCCGGCGCGGGGCGCTGGGTCTTTTGGGCGCTGCGGCTGCGGCTGCGGCTTTGACACTGGGCGCACCGGCGCAGGCGCAAGTGGATTTTTCGGGCCGGACCGTTGAATGGATCATTCCCTTCGGCACTGGTGGCGGCTCGGATACATGGGCGCGCTTCAATGCACCGTTTCTGTCTAGGCATCTGCCCGGCAACCCGACCGTCGTTGTGGTCAATGAACCCGGCGGTGGTTCAACCCGTGGCACCAACCTGTTCGCGGCCCGCGCGCAGCCTGATGGTCTGACCATTCTTGGCACATCCGGTTCCACCCAGTTTCCCTATCTGCTGGGCGACCCGCGGGTGCGCTATGAATATCAGGACTGGTCGGTCGTGATGGTCGGCCCAACGGGCGGTGTGGCCTATGTCAGCCCTTCGACCGGTGTGGAAAGCATCGACGATATCGCCAAGCTGCAAGGGCAGCGTCTGGTCTATGCCAGCCAGGGTGCGACCTCGCTTGATCTGGTGCCAATGCTGGCTTTCCGGCTGTTGGGGCTGGAAGTGAACTATGTGTTCGGCTTTGGCGGACGCGGCGACGGGCGGCTGGCATTCGAACGTGGCGAGGTGAACATCGACTACCAGACATCCTCGGCGTTTATCCGCAACGTCATGCCTTTGGTTGACGAAGGCAAAGCTGTCCCGCTGATGTCCTGGGGTGTTCTGGACGAAGACGGCAACCCGCAGCGCGACCCCACCTTCCCGGATCTGCCGATTCTGGAAGAGGTCTATGAAATGGTGCATGGCGAAGCGCCTTCAGGCCCGATGTATGATGCCTATAAGGCGTTCAACACGGCCGGGTTTGCGGCGCAGAAAATGGTCGTCCTGCCCGAAGGAGCCTCGGATGAGCTGGTCGCCACCTACCGTCAGGCATGGCGTGATGTCTTTGCCGACCCTGAATATCAGGCCACTGTCGAAGCCGCGCTTGGCAGCTATGAACAAGTGACCGACCGTGCCGCAGATGCGCTGTTCAGGGCGGGCACGAATATCGACCCTGACGTTCGCGCGATGGTGGTCGAGATGCTGGCCAGCGAATACAACGTCCGGCTGGGCGATTAAGCCAGACTGCTCCCTTCGGCCATGCACGTGGCCGAAGGGGATTTTTTCGTTTATTGCCCGCCGCAACATCGCAGGCGGATAGACCCCGTTCCATCCGGAGGGTTCCATGCTTGATGTTTTTATCTCTGCCCTGACCAATATCCTGACTTTCCAGCATATTGGCTACATGATGATCGGCGTGCTTGTGGGGCTGATGATCGGCATTTTTCCTGGCCTTGGCGGGATTGCCGGACTGTCGCTGATGATTCCGTTTCTATACGGCATGGACACGACCTCGGCGCTGGCGATGCTGATCGGGCTGGTGGCGGTTATCCCGACATCGGACACCTTTGCCAGTGTTCTGATGGGTATCCCCGGATCATCAGCGTCACAAGCGACTGTACTTGACGGCTTTCCAATGGCCAAGCGCGGCGAGGCAGCACGGGCATTGTCGGCGGCGTTTTTCGCCTCGCTGGTGGGCGGGCTGATTGGTGCGGTGGTTCTGACCGGCTTCGTGCTGGTTGCGCGACCTGTGATTCTGGCCTTTTCATCAGCAGAGTTATTCATGCTTTCTGTGTTCGGCCTGTCGATGGTCGGTGTGCTGGCGGGCAAGTCGCTGGTCAAAGGTGTCGCGGCCTGTGCGCTTGGGCTGATCATCGGGTCGGTCGGCGGTGCGCCCGCTACCGGCGAGTTCCGCATGGTTTACGGCGTCGACTATCTTTACGATGGAATCCCGCTGGTTATCATCGGTCTGGGGCTGTTCGCCGTGCCCGAGATCGTCGATCTGCTGCGCCGCGACCGGTCGATTTCGGAACATGCAACACTCGGGGCAGGCTGGTTTGCCGGTATCCGCGATGTGGTGCGCAACTGGTGGCTGACGCTGCGCTGTTCTGGCATCGGCGCCCTGATCGGGGCGGTTCCGGGTCTGGGTGGCACTGTGGTGGACTGGATCGCCTATGGTCACGCTGTCCAGTCCGTGAAGAAAGATCCGAAATTCGGCCAGGGCGATGTGCGTGGCGTGATCGCACCGGAATCGGCCAATAACGCGAAAGAAGGCGGCGGGCTTCTGCCGACGCTTCTGTTTGGCATTCCCGGCGGCGGGGCGATGGCGGTGTTTCTGGGCGGCATGGTGCTGCTGGGCATCCAGCCGGGGCCGTCGATGGTGGGCAGCAACCTGGATCTGACCTATACCATTGTCTGGTCCCTGGCGCTGGCAAATGTGCTGGGCGCGGGGCTGTGCATCGCGCTTGCCATCCCGATTTCGAAGCTTACGCTGATCCCGTTCAAGCTGCTTGCGCCCTTTATGATCGCGGTGATCTGCTTTGCCGCCTTTCAGGCGACGCGCACGCTGGACGACCTGATCGTGCTGTTGGCGACCGGGGTGCTGGGCGTCTATATGCGCCGCTTCGGCTGGCCGCGTCCGGCACTGCTGATCGGCTTCGTGCTGGCCACACAGGCCGAAACATATCTTTATCAGGCGGTGCAATTCTATGGTTGGGAGTTCCTGACGCGCACCGGTGTGATGATCATCATTGGGGTCACTGCGGGGTCGATCTGGCTGGGGCTGCGCGCGCGTGTCTCCGAGGCCAGCCCGGCCGAGGTTCTGGCGCAGGAAGCGCGCGACAGCGGTATCGGCCCCGCCGCAAATTTCCGCGCGCGCGCCCCGCAAATCATGTTTGCCGCTGTGGCACTGGGCTTTTTCGCCGTGGGGATTCATGACGCGCTGAAGCAAAGCTTCCTTGGTCAGGTCTTTCCGCTGATCATGTCAGTTGCAGGCGCAGGATTCACCGCACTTGTTCTGGCGTTTCTGGTGTTTGGCAAGCCCAATCACGCTGTCGCCGCAGATACCGAGCATGAAGCAGAAGGCAGCGCCATTCCGCTGCGCTCGACCCTCGGGGCACTGGCCTGGGTAGCCTCGCTGGTTGCCATTACGGCGGTGACCGGCTTCGTGATTGCGCTGGTGGTGTTTTTTGTGGCCTTCCTGCGCCTGCGCGCGGGGGCAAGCTGGCTCATGACCCTGATCCTGACGGCAGGCTGTGCAGGTTTCGTGCTGACGCTGGGTTCGGCACTGAACATGCGTTTTCCGGGCGGGGTGCTGCAAGACCTTTACCGCCTGCCCTGGCCCTTCAGCTGAGGCGGGCCAGTGCAGACCGAAATCCCCTTCCTGTTCATGCGCGGGGGCACATCGCGCGGGCCTTACTTCGATGCGGCGGATCTTCCCGCTGATCGTGAACAATTGGCGGCAGTGCTGCGCAGGGTGCTTGGGTCGGGTCATGCGCTGAACATCGACGGTATCGGCGGCGGGGCGACTGTGACAACCAAGGTTGCAATCCTGTCGCGTTCCGATGTTGAAGGGGTCGATATTGATTATTTCTTCGTACAGGTTGACCCCATGCGCGAAGAAGTCGATGTCCGGCCAACCTGCGGGAACATCTTGTCCGGCGTTGGGCCAGCGGCGATAGAGATGGGGATGGTCCCGGTTCAGGGGCCAGAGACCCGGTTGCGTATTCGCGCAGTCAATACCGGCGCGCTTGTGGATGCGCTGGTGCAGACCCCCGAAGGGCGCGTCACCTATGATGGCAGCTACAAGCTTGACGGCTTGCCAGGCAGTGCCGCGCCGGTGGCGCTAAGCTTCATGGGCACCGTGGGAGCAATATGCGGCGCGTTGCAGCCAACTGGCCACGCGCGCGATGTGATCGACGGTATCGAGGCGACGCTGATCGACGTGGCGATGCCCATGATGATCGTCCGTGCCGCTGATCTGGGCCTGAATGGGAACGAAACCCCGGAAGATATCGATGCCAATACGGCCCTTCTGGCGCGGCTGGAAGCAATGCGTCGCAAGGCCGGGTCGATGATGGGGCTGGGTGCGGATGTCTGTGGCTCGGTCACACCCAAGGTAGCGCTGGTTTCTGCCCCGTCCAAAGGTGGCGCGCTGCGGGCGCGCTATCTGACGCCCTGGGCCTGCCATCGTTCTATGGCGGTGACGGGCGGGCAATGTCTGGCCGCCTGCGCGGTATTGCCCGGCTCGGTCGCAGAAGGGCTGGCGCAGACCCCAGAGACCGGCCCGGCGGTGCTGAAGATCGAACACCCTACTGGCGCGCTTGATGTATTGCTTGATTATCACCACTCCGCCACCGGGTTGGTGATCAACGCCGCAGGGCTTACCCGCACGGCGCGCCTTCTTGCGCGCGGCTGCGTGATGGTGCCGCGCACAATATACAGCAAGCCATAGTGAAAGGTTTCCAAGGGGCGCATTTCGCGGCCTGCCCGGTTCTTTCGGGGCTGATCAAAAGGGGCGCCTCGAGTCCTTGATGATTTCGCGCAAGCGCGCAGAATGACACCCCCGCAACCGGAATTGCGGGGGTGTCAATGCTCGGCAGAGGCTCAGAAAGGCGCGCCTCTTAAAGCGTTTCGGCTTTTCGTTGAATCGCCTTCAATGCTTTAACCTTTTGTTT
>JAFIEF010000111.1 GCA_020832655.1 Paracoccaceae bacterium | reverse complement strand
GGGGTCTGATGCCGGAGGGGGCAGGATCCTACGCTAAGGGGGTTTAATCACCTTTTGGGCCATCTGTATTCGCCGGTGAGAAGGATGTGGGCCCATCCGAGGGGCGAGATGTGCGCCAGAAGGTCTGGTGAGCAATCCAATCCATTGCGGCGGCGGCCGGCGACAGCCTGACCGAGGTGCTTGGTGTTCCAGTATATGATTATGGCGGTGAGCAGGTTCAGCCCTGACATCCTGAAATGTTGCCCTTCACTTGTCCGGTCGCGGATTTCACCCTGCCGTCCGATGCGCAGTGCATTCTTGAGGGCGTGATGTGCTTCGCCTTTGTTCAAGCCGATCTGGGCGCGGCGTTGCATGTCGGCATCCAGCAGCCAATCGATGATGAACAGCGTCCGTTCGACCCGTCCGATTTCACGTAGCGTAACGGCCAACTCATGCTGCCGGGGATATGCAGAGAATTTTCGCAAAAGTTGGCTCGGAGGCATTGCGCCCGCCACCATGGTAGCCGCGCTGCGCAGGATATCTGGCCAGTTTGAGCTGATAACGGGTTCCCTGACCTTGCCGCCGATCAACCCCTTCAGTTCTTTTGGGCAAGTTGACGGATCGAAAAGGTAAAGCCGCTTGGATGGCAGATCCCGGATGCGGGGGATGAATTGAAAGCCCAGAAGGGCGGTGACGGCGAAGACGTGGTCGGTGAAGCCGCCGGTGTCGGCATATTGTTCGCGGACTCTCTGGCCTGCGTCGGTCATCAACAAACCGTCCAGAATGTAGGGCGCTTCGTTCACCGTGGCCGGGATGGTCTGGGTGGCGAAGGGTCCGAACTGGTCGGAGACATGGGTGTAGACTTTCAATCCGGGTTCATTGCCGTATTTTGCGTTGATTAGGTTCATCGCTTCGCCCTGGCGCGTGGTGGGGAAGAATTGCCCATCACTGGACGCGCTGGTGCTACCGCCCCAGAACCGGGCCATTGGCAAGGCGGATTGGCCTTCGATCACCATGGCCAGGGCGCGCGCCATCGCCTCGCTTTCGACATGCCACCGCGACAAGCGCGACAGTTGGAAATAGTCGTGGGTGTTTGTGGCCTCGGCCATTTTGCTGAGCCCGAGGTTCAGCCCTTCAGCCAGCAATACATTCAGCATACCGACCCTGTCCCTACACGGGACACCCGTGCGCAGATGGGTGAAGGCTTCAGTAAAGCCGATCTCGTCATCCACTTCGAGCAGCAGGTCGGTGATCCTGATCTCTGGCAGGCGTTTGTAAAGATCGAGCACCAAAGCGTCTGCCTCTTCGGGAACATCGGCAGTCAAGCGGTCAATCTTGAGCACGCCGTCTTCGATAGAACCTCCCGGAATGGCACCGGACCTGGCAGCGCGGGCCAATCGCTGCAAGCCGTCAGCCAAACGAGGTCTACGATCTGCCAGCCAGATTTCCGGTTCATATGGCATGGCCATTCTTGGCGTTGCCTTAGCAACTTCAGCTGGAACCAGCGCGTCCTTGAGGTCGCCATACCTGCGGGAATGGGCAAGCCAGATGTCGCCAGATCTGAAAGCGTCGCGCAAGTGGCACAAGACAGCGACCTCCCAGAGGCGGTGCCCGTCGTCTTTATTCAGATGCTGATGCCATTTTGAGGCGCGGCGCAGAAAGGCCCGCGGGCGGTCGCCGGTGGTTTCCCTTCCCGCGACGATAGAGGTAGCGGCGAGTAACGGTTTGGCCACCGGTGCGGCCTGAATATCGAGCGTCCGCAACATGCGGGGCGCATATCGTCGAAAGCGGTGATAGCCGTGAACAACATGTGCCAGTGGATCGGCCGCCAATGTGTCGGTGAGCTGGGCCGCGGTGGCCACAAGCCCTCTGAGCGAAGTCCAGCCTCCGGCGTCTTGAACCGCGTCGCTCAGGGATGCTTGATCTTCATGTGCCTCCAGCAACGCTGATCCAAAATTGGAAAAACCATGCAAGGTGTCCTTCAAGGCTGCCTTGGCGTCCTCCGCCCGAGCATCGCAGGCGCGTTTCGCCTCGCGCCACGTTTTCCCGACAATACGATCATGGGTCTCGACCACTGCGTCGGCAATGGCACTACGCCATTCCAAAGCGCAGACCGCGAGGATGGCAAGGCGTCGATCACCTGAAATATCCCTTAAATCGCTGGCGAAATAGCGTTCCCCTTGTCGTCGGAGGTGCGCGATGCGGTGGGGTGGCACACCCGACAGGACGGTCCGGTCCACGGCGATGTCCTGCAAGAATTCTAGCCGGTCGAGCAGCGTGTTCATGTCAGCCGAGTTCTGGCCCACTTCAAACTGGCGCAACCAGACGAAGCGGGTGACATAACTGTCTGCGGTTTCCGCCAACAGGGCATCAAGTTGGCGGCGCATCTCATCGTCCAGCCGGTCGGCAATCCGAGCGTCGATCCGTCGCTCTGCAGCGACGAGAGCATCTGCGCAAAGGCGTTCAATAACCGTGATCCCCGGTAGAATAGTCTGGGTCGCCCGGCATTGCTCTACGAAACGCCGCGCCAAGTCCTCGTTCGATCGGGCAGTTTCGGCTTCGCTCTCAAGCCAGACCTTCAGGTCGCGCGACCCTCGGCCAGTGAACATCTTGTAGTCATAGAGACCCCGCAGGGCAGCCAGATGTTCATGACGCGTTTCCTC
>JAFIEF010000103.1 GCA_020832655.1 Paracoccaceae bacterium | reverse complement strand
CCCCCCCCCCCCCCCCCCCCCCCCCCCCCCCCCCGGGGGGGGGGGGGGGGGGGGCAGATGACACACCGCCTATGCCCGGACGCGCCGACGCAGCAGCCCGGCCCCCAGCGTTGCCAGCGCGAATATGAGTGCGGCCACCACCACGATCGACGGCCCCGACGGCGTGTCCTGCCACAGCGACAGGCGCAACCCCCCCCAGACCGAGACCGCGCCGATGGCAATCGCCATGACCGCCATCATCTCTGGCGTGCGCGCCATGTTGCGCGCCGCCGCCGCCGGGATGATCAGCATCGCCGCGATCAGCAGCGCGCCCACGATCTTCAGCGCCACGGCCACCACAATCGCCAGCGACAGGGTCAATACCAGCCTTTCGCGGTCCGGGCGCAACCCGGCGGCATGGGCCAGATCCTCGTTCAGCGTGGCGGTCAGAAGCGCCGACCAGCGCCACACCATCAGCCCAAAGACCAGCGCCGCCCCGCCCGCAATGACAATCAGGTCAAACCGCGACACCGCCAGAATATCGCCGAACAGATAGGCGGTCAGATCAACCCGAACGGCAGGCAGGAACGACACCGCCACCAGCCCGAAAGCCAGCGCCGAATGCGCCAGCACCCCCAGCGTGGTATCCATCGCCCAGCCGCGTCCGGCCAGCACCGAAACCACCATCGCCATCACCAGCGCCACCAAGAGCGTGCCCAGAAATATGCTGATCTGGAAGCCCAGTGCCAGCGCCACGCCCAGAATCGCGGCATGCGAGGTCGCATCGCCGAAATAGGCCATGCGCCGCCAGACCACGAAACAGCCCAGCACCCCGGTCGCCACCGCCACCGCCAGCCCTGCCACAAGTGCGCGCGTCATGAAATCATCCAGCATCGGCGCGGTCCTTTTCATGATTGTGGTCATGATCGCAGGCATGGGTTCCGTCATCATGCACATGGTCATGATCATGCTGGTAAAGCGCCAGCGCCCCACCAGTGCCCAACCCGAACAGCGCACGGTATTCGGGTGCTGCACGCACGATATGGGGCGCGCCTTCGCAGCAGATATGGCCATTGACACAGATCACGCGATCCGAGGCACTCATCACCACATGCAGATCATGGCTGACCGACAGAACCGCACAGCCGGTTTCCGCCCTGACATCGGCGATCAGTTGATAAAACGCGGCGGTGCCGGGCTGGTCCAGCCCCGCCGTGGGTTCATCAAGCATCAGGATATCGGGCGTGCCCAGCAGCGCGCGCGCCAGCAGCACGCGCTGAAACTGCCCGCCCGAAAGCGTCGCCATGTTCTGCCCCATCACATCGTCGCCAAGCCCGACGCGTCCCAGAACCTCTTGCATCACGGCTTTGGGCTGACGGTTGGGCAGGCACAGGAAGCGCTCCACCGGCAGCGGCAGGCCGGGGTCAAGATGCAGGCGCTGGGGCACATAACCCACACGCAGCCCGCGCACGCGGCTGACCTTGCCGCTGCTGGGGGGCACCACCCCCAGCAGCGCACGCAGGAAGCTGGTCTTGCCCGAGCCGTTGGGGCCGACAATGGTCACGATCTCGCCGCGGGAAATGGCGAAATCGATGCCCGACAGAACCTGCCGCCCGCCAAGCTGCACCGAAAGCCCGGTCGCGGAAATCAGGCTCACGCCCCTGCCTCCCGGCAGTGCATGCAGCGCCCGACCGCCTCTATCGTCGCGCGGGTGATGTGAAAGCCGCGCGCTTCTGCCGCGCGCTCCAGCGCTGCACCGACCTGTTCGGCGGCGGCTTCGGTGACGCTGTCGCAGATTTCGCAGATCAGAAAGGCCGCGCGATGTTCCTGCCCCGGATGGGGACAGGCAGTGAAGGCATTGAGCCGCCGGATGCGATGGGCCAGCCCGTGTTCGACCAGAAAATTCAGCGCCCGATAGGCCACGGGCGGCTGCGTGCCGAAGCCGTCACGCGCCAGAAGCTCCAGCACCTGATAGGCACCCAGCGCGCCATGCGCCTGCAACAGGATTTCCAGTGTACGCCGACGCACCGGCGTCAGCCGCGCGCCCTGCGCCTGCGCGCGCCCTTCTGCCTGCGCCAGAATTGCCTGAACCGAGGCCCGCCCGCTGTGATCGGCGCAGCAAAACCCGTCAGTGTTCGGCTCTTTTCTCATATCCCACCGCTTGACATGTTATACTATTACATTCATGACGTATCGTTATGACATAACACAAGGAGGATGCAATGCGCTACTCTCTCGCGCTGGCCTGCGCCGTGCTGGCCACACCGCTGGCCGCCCATGATCTGAAGGTTGTGACCGATACCCCTGTCACCCATTCGCTGGTCGCGATGGTGATGGGCGACGGGGCCACTCCTCAATTGCTGCTTGATCGCGGTGGCGACCCGCATTCCTTCCAGCTACGCCCGACCCAGGCACAGGCGCTGGAATCGGCGGATGTGATCTTCTGGATGGGCGCGGAACTCACGCCCTGGATGGCGCGTGCCGTGTCGGGCATGGAAACACGCGGCACATTGGTCACCCTGCTGGAAAGCGACGGGCTGCATCTGCAAGACTACGCGCACGGCCACAGCCACGATGACCACGGCCACAGCCACGACGATCATGGCCACTCGCATGACGACCACGGCCACAGCCATGACGACCACGGTCACGCGCATGATGATGACCACGGCCACAGCCATGACGATCACGG
>JAFIEF010000041.1 GCA_020832655.1 Paracoccaceae bacterium | reverse complement strand
AATTTCAGAAAAAGTTGACAGACTTTTTCGCTTGCGCGGACCTTCGGTTCGGTTCAAAATTGCTTCAACCTCTATCGCAAGTGTGAGCGCCGTTGTGCTTTGGCCGCTGCCACAGTAGCTTATCAGGCGCTGAGTATTTCATTAAATGGCTGGCCAATCAGCGAATAACTCGGCTAACTGGGCTGATGACACCTGCCATGTCCGGATCCTATATCGCCCGCATCAGGAGTGCCCTGCCAGCGTTGCATCCCAGCGAAAGACGGCTGGCCGACACAATTTTATCCTTTCCGGGCGAGATTGCCAGTTATTCCGCCACCGAACTGGCGCAACTGGCGAACGTGTCGAATGCCACGGTCACACGTTTCGTGCGCCGCCTGGGCTACGAGAATTTCGATCAGGCGCGACAGGCGGCCCGCGCAACCCAGCAGACCGGGGCTGCGGTGTTCCGGGTCTCTGCCAGCGATCAGGGGCCGGATGCAGCGTTGATGGCGCAGATTGCCCAAGGGCGGCGGAATGTCGAGAACAGCTTTGCCGCGATCTCGCTAGCCGAAATCGACGATCTGGCCGATGCGATCCTGCGTGCCGGGCGGGTCTGGGTCATCGGGTTTCGTACCGCAAGGGCTTTCGCGGTCTATCTGGGTGCACAGATTGGGCAGATTGTGCCGAATGTGACCGAGTTGCCATTGGCAGGGCAGACCTTGGCTGAAAGTCTGACCAGCATTGAAACAGGCGATGTGGTGATTGTGTTCGCGTTGCGGCGCACTGTGCGCCAGTTGCCGACTTTGTGCCGCGAAGTGCGCAACAGCCCGGCGCGCGCCGCACTGATCAGCGATGCGCCGCCGCAGACGGGTGCTGATATGTCCCCTTTCGAGGCAGAGTTGTCACCGAAATGGCGATTGCGTGTGCAAACCGCCGCCCCCGGCCCGCTGTTCAACCACGCCGCCGTTCTGACCCTTTGCCATATCCTTGCGACCCGCGTGCTGGAACGTTCTGGTCCGGCTGGACGCAAGCGCCTGCTGGCCATCGAAGCGCTGCATGATTCGCTGGATGAATTCTAGGATCAGCGCTTTCAAAACGCCCGAACTCTAAGCATTTGGCGCGAGATTGCACAAAAAAAGCCTGTTTTCACGGGCTGAACAACAGAAACTCGTTGTGAAAAAATATTTTCATGTAATCATAAAAAGAAAAATTACTACCGTTCACTTGCCCCAAGCAGGCTGTCCGACACTCCAACATCAGAGGTAACACAATGTCCTTCACGATCCGTCTTTCCGCACTTGCCGCATCTGTCGCCGTGTTCCTGCCTGCATTTGCGCAAGCGCAGGTGCTCCAGATCAATTCCTCGCTGCCCGATGGCAGCTTCGCACATGCTTTCCTGCTCGAATTCAAGGATCGGGTTGAGGCAGAGTTGCCGAGCATGGACGTCCAGATTTTCATGGGCAACACACTTGGCTCTGAAGAAGATGTGCTTCAAGGCCTCGGGTTTGGCACGCATCACGCCTCGCTTTCGGCATCGGCTGTTGTTCAGGTCAATCCACGCACCGCGGTGTTTGATCTGCCCTACCTGTTCGAAAACCGCGACAAGGTGCAGGAATTCGCGGCCTCACCCGCCTTTGATATGCTGGCCGAAGGTTTTGCCGGACGCGGGATAGTGCTGTCAGCGCTTTGGGATAACGGCTTTCGCGTCATCACCAACTCGGTGCGCCCCATTGTGACACCCGAGGATCTGCGCGGGCTGAAGATCCGCACCCCCACGTCGCGCCAGCGCGTGGCCATGTTCAACACGCTGGGCGCGAATGCCACGCCGCTGTCCTTTGGCGAGGTATATTCGGGTCTGGATCAGGGCGTGATCGACGGGCAGGAAAACCCCGCCCAGATCGCAGACAGTGCGCGCTTCTACGAGGTGCAGAAATACATGTCGCTGTCCAACCATGTCTATCTGCCTACCTTCATGCTGTTTGGGGAGCCGTGGCTGAACGCCCAGACCCAGGAAGTGCGCGAAACCGTGCTGCGTATCGCCGCTGAGACCGCACCCTGGACGTTTGCCTGGGGCGAGGAGACCGATGCCCGCATCCTAGAGGAACTGGCCGACAAGATCGCCATCAACGAGGTCGATTTCGAAGCCTTCCAGACCGCAGCGCTGCCGCTCTATGATGACCCGCTCTTTGTCGATGCAATCGGTGCGGACATGATCGCGGTTACACGCGAAGTGCTTGGCCTAGACTGATCCGTGTCGCGGCCTTGCGCGCAAGCACAAGGCCGCCCCGTTCGCCCCAACATGCAGGAGAATATCATGGACGGTCTCGGGAGTGTCGTGGTCTGGCTGGATCGGCTGATGTGCCGCGCGCTGGATCTCTTCACGATAATCGTCGCTGGTATCTTGTTGGTCCTGTTGAACTACGCGGTGTTTTCGCGCTTCGTGCTCAACGCGTCCGTGTCATGGGGTGAAGAACTGCCCGCGCATACCCTCGCCATGCTGACCTTCATCGGCGCGGCGTATCTGACCCGGACTAACGAGCATCTGGGCTTCGATTCCTTCGCGCGCACGCTGAATCTGGGCGTGCAGCGGGTGCTGGCCTGCATCAACCAGATCCTGATGGCGGGGTTTGGCGCGGCGCTGTTCTGGTATGGCGGCCACGCGGCCCTAAGCTTCATCGGCCGCACGCTGATTTCTGTCGATCTGCCGGTGATACTGTTTCGCGGCGCCGTGCCTGTGGGGGGCGCGCTGATCGTGCTGATCTGCACAGTGCGGCTGGCGGGGCTGATTCTGGGCCGGATCAACCCAGGTGAATTGCTGCCAGAAGGAGATGGCTGATGTTTCTGGCCCCCGGATATATCATCCTGATTCTGCTGATCGGCCTGTTGATGATGGGCGTGCCGATTGCCTTCGTGCTGGGCATTACTGCCACGGTGATGATCTTTCTCGATCCGGCGGTCGTGCCGATGATCATCGGTCTGATCCCCTTTGGCGGGGCCAATAATTACCTGCTGGTCGCGGCGCTTTTGTTCATGATCGCAGGCGAGGTGATGAATCAGGGCAGGATCGCTGAAAAACTGATCGCCTTCGCCTCCTCGCTCGTGGGCCATATCCGGGGTGGGTTGGCGCATGTCAACATACTGACATCGCTGTTCTTTTCCGAGATTTCTGGCACGGCCACATCGGACGCCGCCGCAATCGGGTCAGTGATGATCCCGCAGATGAAGCGGCGCGGCTATTCGGCGGCGTTCGCCGCGGCCGTCACCTCGACCTCGGCCACGATGGCGATCATCGTGCCGCCATCTCTTAACCTGATCCTTTATGCCTATGTCGCCAATGCCTCGATTGCGGAGCTGTTCGCCGCAGGCATCCTGCCGGGCTTTCTGGTCTGTTTCCTGCTGTTGATGACCGCCTATTTCATTGCCGTCTACAAGGGTTTCCCAACCGAGGGCGCATTCAGCTTCGCTCGCGTACTCGACACTGGCAAGGATGCAGCCCTGCCGCTGACCCTGCCTATCCTGATCCTTGTGGGTATTCTGGGCGGCATCTTTACCGCTACAGAGGCAGGCGCGGTCGCCGCACTCTGGGCCATCGTCATGGCGGTTGTTGTCTACCGTACGCTAAGTTGGAAGAGCTTTATCGACACGCTGCGCATCGCCGGAAAGCGCTCTGCCATGCTGATGTTCATCGTTGCGACCTCCACGCTGCTGGGCTGGTATCTGACCAACCAGCGCATCCCGCAGGACATTGCAAACGCGATCCTTGGCATTTCGGAAAATTACTGGGTGGTGCTGCTGGCGATCAATGTCTTCTTCCTGCTGGCGGGCACCATCGTTCATGGCACCCCGGCGATACTGATGCTGGTGCCGATCTTCCTGCCATTGGCCGACCAGCTGGGCATTGATCGGGTGCATTTCGGACTGATCATCACCCTCAATCTGGGCATCGGGCAGCAAACGCCGCCTGTGGCGTCGGTGGTGCTGATCACCTGCTCGATTGCCAAGATCTCGATCGGGCAGATCATCCCGCCGCTGATGATGTTTATCGGAGCGATGCTTGTCGCGCTGACGCTGGTCAATATCTTCCCGGCGATATCGCTGTGGTTGCCATCCATAATCCTCGGATAACTTCATGAAACTTCTGATTATCAACCCCAATTCCTCGGCCTCGGTAACGGCGCGGATCAATGCGGCCGCGCAAGCCGCTTGCCAGCCGGGCGAAGCGATCACGACCATTCGCGCCACAGATGCGCCTGATCTGATTGTCACCCCCGAAGATGCGCAGGCGGCCGAGCGGGCCGTGACCCAGACCCTGAGCGCGTGGCGGCAGCCGGTTGACGGCGTTATCCTGGCCTCGTTCGGTGATACCGGGCTGGATGCGGTGCGCGCCCTGACGCGCGTTCCCGTGGTGGGCATTGCGCAATCGGCCTATGCGATGGCGTCGGTTCTGGGACCGCGCATGTCGATCGTGTCTTTCGCACCGACAATGGCCGAGGCATTGCGCAAGACCGCGCTGGGCTATGGGCACGGCAACCGCGTGGCCGCAATGCATATGGTCGAGGGCGCAAGCTGGGATGACCCCGGCGAGATCCAGCACCAGCTTGCCCCGCAATTGCTGGCGCTATGCCGGAAATCCGCCCGCGAGGATCAGGTCAACAGCATTGTTCTGGGCGGTGGACCGCTGGCAGGTCTGGCTGCGCGCCTGCAATCACAGGTCAACGTGCCGTTGATTGATGGAACAACAGCGGCAATCGCCACATTGCGCGTGGCCCTCACAGGCACCTCTCTGGCTGAACTGACCCGTGACCGCATGGTGCAGACCTGACATGACAGCGCCATCGCGCGCCAGGCAGTGCGTGGCCTGCGCCTTGCAGCGCTCCATCCTTGGGCGGGGGGGGGTGAGTTAGTGGAGACCGTGGCGGAAGGTTATCGGGCCGGGCGGCCTGGATTTTTGGATAGCCGTCCCAACCGCCGGGCTTTGCGATGTGGACACGGGACGGATTTGCCCAGGATAGCGGCAAAAGCGCCCCGTGTGATCACGTAGCGCAGTGGCCTGCGCTTAAGTGGGTTCCTGCGACCGGGTGTAGGGTTATGCCGCCTCGGGCAGTTTTGCGCCGGTCATGTAGGCCACTGCGTCAGACATCGAGTGTTCCTTTGGGTCAATTACACAAAGCCGCTTGCCCAATCGATGCACATGGATGCGATCAGCCACTTCAAAGACATGCGGCATGTTGTGGCTGATCAGGATGATGGGAATGCCGCGCGATTTCACATCGAGGATCAGTTCCAGCACCTTGCGGCTTTCCTTGACGCCCAGCGCAGCCGTCGGTTCGTCAAGGATAACCACTTTGGACCCGAAAGCCGCAGCCCGCGCCACAGCCACGCCCTGCCGCTGCCCGCCTGACAGGGTTTCAACGGGCTGGTCAATGTTCTGGATGGTCATCAAACCCAGTTCATTCAGCTTTTCGCGCGCAAAGGCCCGCATCGCGCCCATGTCGAGCATGCGAAGCCACTGGCCCACCGGTCCCGCTTTGCGGATTTCGCGCCCGATGAACATGTTTTCCACGATAGAGAGCGCGGGCGAGAGGGCAAGGGTCTGATAGACGGTCTCGATCCCTGCATCGCGCGCCTGCAAGGGCGAGGAGAAGGCAATTGGCTTGCCTTCCAGTGTGATCTCGCCCTCGTCGATGGTGACAGCGCCGCAGATGGCCTTGATCAGGCTCGACTTTCCCGCACCATTGTCACCGATCACGGCCAGAATCTCGCCCGGCATGAGGTCGAAATCGCAGTGATCCAGCGCCGTGACGCGCCCGTAACGCTTGACCAGTCCGCGTGCTTTCAGAATGGGTTCCTGTGTCATGCCGAGACCTTTCTGATCCATTGGTCAATTGCGACCGCGATAATGATAAGCCAGCCGATGGCGAAGACCTGCCAGAGCACATCGACGCCCGCGAGCCTGAGTCCCGACTGGAACACGCCCACGATCAGCGCGCCGAACAGCGCCCCCATGATTGACCCGCGCCCACCAAACAGGCTGATCCCGCCGATCACGACTGCGGTGATGGATTGCAGGTTGCCCTCGTAGAAGGATTGCGGCGAGATCGAGCCGACGCGGCCGATACTGGCCCAGGCGGCAAGCGCACAGATGAACCCTGCCAGCGCATAGACCGAAATCAGCATCCGGTCGGTGCGGATACCCGCAAGTTCGGCGGCCTCTTTGTCATCGCCGATGGCATAGACATGTCGCCCCCATGCGGTTCTGGTCAGCATGTACCACAGCACCACGAAGACCAGCACCATCAGGATCGAACCATAGGTGATATTCGCCCCGCCGATGCGGAAGGAATTGCCGAAGAATTTCAGGATCGGCGCCATCTGGTCGATATCCTGACTGCGGATCGACTGCGCGCCCGACAGCCACAGATTCAGCGCGAAGAAGATATTCCATGTGCCCAGCGTCACGATGAAGGGCGGCAAGCGCAGCCGTGTCACCAGAAGCCCGTTCAGCATACCCGCAAGCGTGCCGAGAACGAAAGATGCGGTCAGCGCCAACGAGGGCGGCACGCCCAAGGTGATCGCCAGTTTGCCTGATATGACCGACATCAGCACCATGATCGCGGCCACCGACAGGTCAATGCCCGCGGTCAGGATGATCAGTGATTGCGCGGCGGCAAGGATGCCGATGATCGAGACCTGTTGCAGGATCAGCGACAGGTTGAAGGGCGTAAAGAACCGATCGCCGGCAAGAATGCCGAACACGATCA
Organism: Paracoccaceae bacterium; assembly: GCA_020832655.1. GTDB lineage: Bacteria > Pseudomonadota > Alphaproteobacteria > Rhodobacterales > Rhodobacteraceae > Roseinatronobacter. Next base: position 15,835 of record JAFIEF010000041.1, on the reverse strand, counting down.
GGCTGAGCACCAGAACGATCACCGGCACCATTGTTGGATGAGAGTGCAGGAAATGCTGGATATGACCGAGCGGCGTACGTTTCGGTCCTTCGAATTGCGCGACGCGCGTATCTGCACCGGTCAGGGTCTGTTCATATTCTGCGGCACTGCGGGGTGTATCGGACATCAGCAACCTCCGGCTGAGCGGGAAATGGGCTATCCTGCCGCCAGCTTGGTGCCGGCGGCAAGATTTTTCGCGGTTTCAGAGGATTCTTGTTCAGATCAGCCCCAGCAACGAGCCAGACCTTCTTCGGAAGTGATCGACGGAATACCCTCGACCGGGCTGTCAGTGACAAGCTCGACGCCGGTGTTGAAGAAATCAAGCCCTTCCGAGTTTTCAGGCTTCTCTCCGGTTTCGGCATAGGCCTTGATCGCCTCGATCCCCATGGATGCCATCAGCAGCGGGAATTGCATCGAGGTCGCACCGATGATGCCTTCGGCCACGTTCTGCACGCCGGGGCAGCCGCCATCGACCGAGACGATGATCACATCATCCTGACGCCCGACCGAGCGCAGGGCTTCATATGCCCCCGCGGCGGCGGGTTCATTGATCGTGTAGACCAGATTGATGGCCGGATCGCGCTGGAGCAGGTTTTCCATCGCGGTGCGCCCGCCTTCTTCATTGCCGTTGGTGACATCATGGCCCACGATGCGCGGGTCATCTTCGTCGCCGATCACGGTGGGGTCTTTGACATCGATGCCGAAGCCGGTCATGAAGCCCTGATTGCGCAGGTAGTCGACCGAAATCTGGCTGGGGTTCAGGTCCAGCGTGGCGATCTTTGCATTGGCGGCATCATCGCCCATCTGCGCGGCCGCCCATTCGCCGATCAGCACACCGGCCAGAAAATTGTCCGTTGCAAAGGTGGAATCGGCTGCTTCCGGGGGTTCCAGCGGCGTGTCGAGCATGATCACCAGCACACCGTTATCGCGCGCCTGCGTCACCGCCGGCACCAGCGCGCGGCTGTCATTGGGGGTCAGCAGGATGCCGCTGACGCCCGATGCGATGCAGCTTTCAATCGCCGCGATTTGGGTTTCGACATCCCCATCCAGGCGACCGGCATGGGTCTGAAGCGTGATGCCATGCTCTGCCGCAGCGGCCTGGGCACCTTCACGCATTTTCACGAAGAACGGGTTCGTGTCCGTTTTCGTAACGAGGCATGCGCCGATATCGGCAACAGCCGGGCTTGCCAGAAGCGCCGCACTGGCGACCGCGCCCATCAGAGACAATTTCAGTCCGTGTCTCAGTTCCATCTCATTCCTCCCTGAGTCTGCGCGCGGCACATCACTGGCCGCGATAGGACATAGAAAACTCCAGAATCGGGCTTCTGTCAATAATTAAATCACTTTTATTTAGTATTGACGGGTCGTGCGATTATTGGCCATATCTACGCCTTGAGAAGGTGATCCATGTCCGAAAATCTTGAACAACCTCAACAGACCCACGGCATGCGCGGCTCTAACCAGTCGGGCCTTCGGGCGTGGAACGAAAAGCTGTTGTTTACATTGCTGCACACGCAAGGTGCCATGCCAAAGGCCGAAATCGCGCGGGTCACTGGACTGTCGGCGCAGACGGTCTCCGTCATTATCCGAGAGCTTGAACAGGACGGGTTTCTAACAAAGGGCGAGCCTGTGCGCGGGCGCATCGGACAGCCATCTGTACCGATGTCACTTGCGGCAGATGGCGCTTATTTTCTAGGGCTGAAGATTGGGCGCCGCTCCAGCGAGATGATCCTGATTGACTTTCACGGGACCATCCGTGACCGCATTGCCCGCCGTCATGATTGGCCAGAGCCCGGCGCCGCACGCGATTTTGCCCTAAGCGCCGCGCATGAGCTGGCAATGCGCCTTCCAGTATCGCATCGTGACCGTGTCGCGGGCCTTGGGATTGCGCAACCCTTCCAGCTTTGGGATTGGGCCGCTTCCCTCGGCGCACCTCAACAGATCATGGATCGCTGGCGCAGTGCCGATCTTTGTGGCGACCTGACTGCGGCCTTGCCCTATCCGGTCTTCATGCGAAATGACGCAAGCGCGGCTTGTGGGGCAGAGCTTGTTTTCGGCAATGCAAACCTTCCGCGCGATTTCGTCTATTTCTACATCGGTTTCTTTATTGGTGGCGGTGTGGTGCTGAACGGCACCCTGCATACAGGGGAAAGCGGTAATTCCGGTGCCTTGGGGTCTATGCCGGTGCGCGCCCCAGACGGTACAATGGTGCAATTGATAGAACTTGCCTCGATCTACGGGCTTGAAAAGCGCCTGACACGGGCCGGCCTTGATCCTGACCTGCCTTGGCAATGTCCTGAACTCTGGCCCATCCCCGAAGACATCATCACGGACTGGATAGGCACCGCGGCAGAGGCCATTGCCCAGGCCATCGTCTCTTGCCTTGCCGTGATCGACTTCAAAGCGGTGGTCGTTGATGGTTGGTTCCCTGCAATCATCCGCGAACGGCTGACAGAGAAAGTGAGGGGCGCGACCTCGCACATGGAACTGGCTGGTCTGGTTGCCCCCACGATACAAGCTGGCAGCCTTGGTATCGGCGCGCGCGCGCTGGGTGCGGCGGCCCTGCCACTGACAGACAGGTTCCTGATTTCGGCAGAGGCAGGCTTTGGCAACAACCTTGCACAAGATGGTCAGCGATAGGCTTCAAGATAGAAACTCTGCCACTTGCCGCGCAATCATCTGACGCCGCTGATCTGGTTAGCCAGGGCGGTCGCGGTTTGCTTGGGCTTCTTGCGTTGGATGATCTTTCCGCCGGGTAGGGTCGGCCCCCCCAGGCAGCGCTCACCGAAGCGGCCATTCAGGCTGGGCGCGTCAAAGCGCAGTGTAAACCTCTTTGCGCCGGTTATCGCGACGATGATGGTTGGTTGAGCCAGCTGCCAATAAAACCGGCGCATGTTCGAATAATAGCTGCAGTGTCGTTTCAGACATATGCGCGCCGCGCCCACAAATACTGCGCGCGATTACATTGCGGATTCAGTTCCTCTGTTCGCCTAACCCCAATCCAGGACGATCTTGCCGGAACTGCCGCTGCGCATGATTTCGAAGCCTTGCGCGAAGTCTTCGGCGGCCATGCGGTGCGTGATGATCGCGCGGATGTTCAACCCGTTTTCCAGCATGGCAATCATCTTGTACCATGTCTCGAAAATCTCTCGGCCATAGACGCCCTTGATGGTGATCGCCTTGAACACGATGCGCGACCAGTCCACCGGCGACTTGCCCGGCGGGATGCCCAGAAGCGCGATGCGCCCGCCCATCACCATCGCCTCGACCATCTGGTCGAGCGCGGCCTGGCTGCCCGACATCTCGAGCCCGACATCGAAGCCCTGCACCATGCCCAGCCGGGCGATGACATCGCGCAGATTCTCGGCGCGCGGGTCAACCGGCACCACATCGGCCACGCGCGCGGCCAGTTCCAGCCGGGCGGGGTTTATATCGGTGATCACCACATGGCGCGCGCCGGCATGGCGGGCCACGGCGGCGGCCATGATGCCGATGGGGCCGGCGCCGGTGATCAGCACATCCTCGCCCAGCAGATCGAAGCTCAGCGCGGTATGCACGGCATTGCCCAGCGGGTCGAGGATGGCGCCGATCTCGTCATCGACGAAATCGGGCAGCAAAACCGCGTTGAAGGCGGGCAGGCACAGATATTCGGCAAAGGCGCCATCCACATTGACGCCGATGCCGCGCGTGCCCGGGTCGAGATGGAACTTGCCGGCGCGCGACTGGCGCGAATCCTTGCCGATCAGATGCCCCTCGCCCGAACAGCGCTGGCCGATCGCCAGCCCCTTCACCTGCGCGCCAATGGCCACGATCTCGCCGGCGAATTCATGTCCGGTGATCAGCCCCACCGGCACCGTGCGGCGCGCCCATTCGTCCCAGTTCCAGATATGGATATCGGTGCCGCAGATGCCGGTCTTGCGGATGCGGATGAGCACATCCTCGGGGCCGGGCTCGGGGATGGGGCGGCTTTCCATTCGTAAGCCCGGCTCGGGCCGTGCCTTGACTAGGGCCTTCATCGAGTCGATCACGGCGCAACCTCCCACAGATCGGTCGAGAGATATTTCAACCCGCTGTCGCAGGCTATGAAGGCCACGGTACCGCCGCGCTCGGGCCCTTGCAGAAGCTGCACGGCGCCGGCGAGGTTGGCGCCGGTGGAAAAGCCCGCGAAGATGCCCTCGCGCCGCGCCAGCAGCCTTGCCATGGCGCGTGCCTCATCGCCGCTGACGCAAAGATGCCCCGCCAGAGGAGCGCCGGCAAGATGCGCCAGATCAGGCATGGCATAGCCGCCACCCTGGATGGGGTGCTCGGCGCAGCTGGCGGGCGCGCCGGCCAGCACCGCCGCGCCCGCGGGCTCGACGGCATAGGCGCGCACGCCCTTGGGCGCCAGCGCGCGCGCCACGCCGCCCAACGTGCCGCCGGAGCCTGCGAAATCGCAAAAGGCGGTGATGGTGCCGCCTGATTGCTGCCAAAGCTCGGCCGCCGTGCCGGCCGTATGTGCCTGCGGGTTGGCGTGGTGACGGAACTGATCGGCGCGAAAGGCGCGGCGCGCGGCGCTCAGGCGCTGCGCCTCGACCTCGACCAGCGCCAGATCGGCACCCGAAACCTGCCCCGGCACGCCGCCCGGCGCCTGTTCCACGATCACCACCTCGGCGCCCAGCGCCGCCATCATCCGCGCCCGTTCGCGCGAATTGCCCGCGCTCATCACCGCCAGGAAGGGGTGGCCCAGCACGGCGCAGACAATAGCCAGCCCGGTGCCCATATTGCCCGAGGTCATCTCGACCACCGGCTGGCCCGGCGACAACGCCCCCTCGGCGCGCGCCGCCGCGATGATGGCGCGCGCGGCGCGGTCCTTCTTGGAAAAACCGGGCAGCAGATAATCCAGCTTGGCCAGCAGCCGCCCTTCCAGCACCAGATGATCGCGCAGCCGGTCGAGCGCCACCAGCGGCGTGGCCTCCATCGCCTGGATGACCGAAGGCAGGATCACGCCAGCACCCCCGCCGCGCGGCCAGCGGCGCGAAAGGCTTCGAGCGCCTGATCGAGATCATCGCGGGTGAGCGCGGCATTCATCTGGGTGCGGATGCGCGCCTGCCCCTTGGGCACCACCGGAAAGAAGAAACCCGCCACATAGACCCCGCGCGCATCCAGCTCGGCCGCCATGGCCTGCGCCAGCAGCGCCTCGCCCAGCATCACCGGCACGATCGGGTGTTCGCCCGGCAGCAACGTGAAACCGGCATTTTCAAGCCCGGAACGCCAGTAGCGCGTGTTTTCGGCCAGTTGCGCGCGCAGATCGTCAGCGCCCTCGACAATATCAAGCGCCGCCAGCGCCGCCCCCACCACCGCCGGCGGCAGCGCGTTGGAAAACAGATAGGGCCGCGCGCGCTGGCGCAGCAGCTCGATCACCGGCGCGGGCCCGGCGATATAGCCGCCCAGCGCGCCGCCCAGCGCCTTGCCCAGCGTGCCGGTGACGATATCGGCGCGCACCCCGAAATGTGCCGGCGTGCCGCGCCCATGCGGGCCGATGAAGCCGGTAGCGTGGCAGTCATCAACCATCACCAGCGCCTCATGCCGGTCGGCCAGGGCGCGGATCTCGGGCAGCGGAGCGAAATAGCCATCCATGGAAAACACGCCGTCGGTGGCGATCATCACATGGCGCGCGCCCGCCTCGCGCGCTTCCTGCAACTGGCGCGCCAGATCATCCATGTCGGCATTGGCGTAGCGGTAGCGGCGCGCCTTGCACAGGCGGATACCGTCGATGATGCTGGCATGGTTGAGCGCATCCGAAATCACCGCATCCTCGCCCCCCAGAAGCGGCTCGAACAGCCCGCCATTGGCATCGAAACAGGCGGCGAAGAGGATAGCATCGTCATGGCCCAGAAAGCTGGCGAGCCGCGCCTCGAGCGCCTGATGCAGGCCCTGCGTGCCGCAGATGAAGCGCACCGACGCCATCCCGAAGCCGTGATCATCCATCGCCGCCTTCGCCGCGGCGATCAGGCGCGCATCATCGGCCAGGCCAAGGTAGTTGTTGGCGCAAAGATTGATCAACTCGCGACCGTTCACCCGCACGCGCGCGCCTTGGGCCGAGCGGATGGCGCGCTCGCGCTTGCTAAGCCCATCGGCTTCGATCTGCGCAATGGTAGCGCGGATATGGTCAAGGTATGCCTGCGTCATGCCCGGTTGCTCCAGCGCGATGGGTGGGGCCATGCTTGCCGAGCCATGCGTAAAAGTAAACCGGCCCCGCTGCGGCTTTCGGCAAGAGCCAAGCGCAACGAAAAGGGGCCGGCACCCGAAGGGCCGGCCCGGCATTCGCGTTGCCCCGCCCGCAACGGGCGGCAGCCGCGGATCAGAAGTGGAAGTTCAACCCTGCCCGGATGGTCTGCACCGAGGTGTCAAAACCGATTTCCAGGTTGTCATCCGGCGTGAACACTCCATCTTGATCGATGAAGCTGTAGCGCTGCATGTGGTTGTAACGGTATTCCAGACCAAGGGTCATGTTGTTGGACAGACGGGTTTCGATACCCATGCCGATGGCCGCACCGTTCAGGGCAAAACTGTAGCTGCCGTCAGCGGTGAAGGTATCAACGCCATCGGTCGCGAGCAGATCCCACGAACCGCGGAAATTGGCGCGGGTGTAGCCCAGCAGGCCGTAGACCATTGTATCCGGGTTGGTCAGATAGCCCAGACGGCCGGCGATGGTGTACATCGTGCGCGGCGCGATCCGGTATTCAAAGTCGATCTCGTTCGGGCCCAGCATTAGGTTGAGGCCGGTGGTATTGTTGATGGCCGAAAAGGTACCATCGAGCTGGATACCGGCAACCATGTTGTCGGACAGCATGAAGTTATAGCCGGCCTGCAGCGAGCCCAGACCGCCGCGACCGCCGAGGTCGGGAAGGTCGATGCCAAGCGCAGCGGGAATGGACGGGTCCGACCAGTTGATCGACGGGTCATAATTCGTGCTACCATAGCCTAGGCTGGCACCGGCATAAAAGCCTTCCCAGTTGAAGCCCGACACCGGGGCCGGCGCGTGGTAGACTCCAGGTTCGACAGCCACCGGCCTGGGGCCGGCAGCGAAAGCGGCACTGCCCACGAAAGCCGCGGCAGCGAGCGTCACGCTGAAACGCATCATCTTCATTTTCCTTTGAAACGGGCGCCATTTTGCCCGATTACCACCCTTGGTGAGCGACTCGTTAATCTTGACGCTCCGCCAACAGAGCGGCGAAGGTGAAGTGCCGCTCCCGAGCCCACCGATACGCCGGCCGGCGTCACCTCACAATGACGAAAAACAAAGAGAGCCGTTGGGCACGCAATGATTTTTACAGTGTTGCCGCGCAACAACATATGCCGGTCAGGAAAACCCTACCCGGCACATTTCGTGGTTGCGACCTTCGCCTCCGCACCCTGGGCAGGCTGCTTTGCTCAACCGTAATGCGCAACCGGAGTGCCGGCAATGGCGGCCATGTTCAGCAAGCCGCGCGTGGTGATCGAGGGGGTGACGATATGCGCGCGGTTACCCATGCCCATCAGGATCGGCCCCACTTCCAACCCGCCGGCGCGGGTTTTCAGAATGTTGCGCACCCCGCTTGCGGCATCGGTGGAGGCAAAGATCAGGATGTTCGCCGCCCCGCTCAGCCGCGAATGCGGGAAGATGCGCGCGCGCAGTTCCGGGTCGAGCGCGGCATCGACATGCATCTCGCCCTCATACTCGAAATCGACCCCGCGCGCATCGAGCAGTTCCAACGCGGCCCGCATGCGCCGGCCCGAGCCGGTCTCCAGCGTGCCGAACTGCGAATGCGAGCACAGCGCCACCTTCGCCACCACCCCGAATCGGCGCACATGACGCGCCGCACCGATGGCGGTTTCGGCGATCTGCTCGGGCGACGGCTCGGCATGGATCTGCGTATCGGCGATGAAGAGCGGCCCTTCCGGCTGAATGATCAGACTGAGCGCGCCAACCGGCGCCAGCCCTTCGCGCGCCAGCACCTGGCCGACATAATTCAGATGCCACAGATACTGCCCGAAGGCGCCGCAGATCAGGCTGTCGGCCTCGCCCCTGTGCACCATCACCGCGCCAATGGCGGTGGTGTTGGTGCGCAAGATCGCCTTGGCCACATCGGGCGTGACCCCGCGCCGCTCCATCAGCAGATGATAGGTTTCCCAGTATTCGCGATAGCGCGGGTCGCTCTCGGGGTTGACGATCTCGAAATCGCGCTCGGGGCGGATGGGCAAGCCCGCGCGTTCGCAGCGCCGGGCGATCACCTCGGGCCGGCCAATCAGGATGGGCTGTTCGGTGGTTTCTTCGAGTATCGCCTGCGCCGCGCGCAACACGCGCTCATCCTCGCCCTCGGCAAAGACGATGCGGCGCGATGCCTGCCGCGCGGCCTCGAAGACCGGGCGCATCAGAAGCGCCGAGCGGAAGACCGAGTTGTCCAGCCGCTGCTTGTAGGCATCAAGATCATCGAGCGGGCGGGCGGCGACGCCGGCATCCATCGCCGCGCGCGCCACCGCGGTGGCCACCACCCCCATCAGCCGCGGATCAAACGGCTTCGGGATAAGGTATTCAGGGCCGAAGCTGAGCTTCTCGCTGCGATAGGCGGCGGCCGTTTCGGCCGAGGTGGTGGCGCGCGCCAGCCGGGCTATCCCCTCCACGCAGGCCAGCTGCATGGCGTCGTTTATCTCGCGCGCGCCGACATCGAGCGCGCCGCGAAAGATAAAGGGAAAGCACAGCACATTGTTGACCTGATTGGGAAAATCGCTGCGCCCGGTGGCCACGATGGCGCCCGGCGCGGCCTGCTGCGCCAGATCGGGCATGATTTCTGGCTCGGGGTTGGCCAGCGCAAAGACGATCGGCTGTTCGGCCATGCGCGCCACCTGTTCGGGGCTCAGCACACCGGGGCCGGAAAGCCCCAGAAACAGATCCGCGCCATCGATCACATCGTCAAGCGTGCGCTTGTCGGTGGCCTGGGCAAAGGCGGCCTTTTCGGGGTTCATGTCGATCTCGCGGCCTTCATGCACCAGCCCGTGGATGTCGCAAAGCCAGATATTGCCGCGCCGCACCCCCAGCTTGAGCAGCATGTTCAGACAGGCAATCCCCGCCGCGCCGCCGCCGGTGGAAACGACCTTGATATCCTCCCATTTGCGCCCGGTCAGATGCAGCGCATTCATCGCCGCGGCGCAGACCACGATGGCGGTGCCGTGCTGGTCGTCATGAAAGACCGGAATGCCCATGCGCTCGCGACAGATGCGCTCGACGATGAAGCAATCGGGCGCCTTGATGTCTTCAAGGTTGATGGCGCCGAAGCTGGGCTCCAGCGCACAGACGATATCTGCCAGGCGCTCGGGGTCGGGCTCGTCCAGCTCGATATCGAAACAGTCGATATTGGCGAATTTCTTGAAGAGCACCGCCTTGCCCTCCATCACCGGCTTCGAGGCCAGCGCGCCGATATTGCCAAGCCCCAGCACGGCCGTGCCATTGGTGACCACCGCCACCAGATTGCCGCGCGCGGTATAGCGCGCGGCGGTGGCCGGGTCGGCCTGTATCTCGCGGCAGGCCTCGGCCACGCCGGGCGAATAGGCGCGCGCCAGGTCAAAGCCGTTGGCAAGCGGCTTGGTGGCACGGATCTCCAGTTTTCCGGGGCGCGGGAATTCGTGATAGTAAAGCGCCTGCTGGCGCTGCATCTCGGCCTTCTCGTCGCTCATGCGCATCTCCTCCCGGCGCCCGAAAGACAATTGTTTAACGCTAAACAATCATCCTCCTGATACGCTTTCGCCTCGATTCTGGCAAGCGCCATCCGGCGGGGCAATCGCCAGGGCCGATGCCGGGGGATGGTGGCAGCGCAGGCTTGCAACCCGGGCCAAGCCGGGCCAGAAACGGGCATGGACAGCCAGCATGTCATCCCCCGCCAGACCCTTCTGGAAGCCGCGATCGCCGCGCGCGAGCGCGCGCATGCGCCGTATTCGGGCTTTGCCGTCGGCGCGGCGCTTCGCACGGCCTCGGGGCGTATCTTCGCCGGCTGCAATGTCGAGAATGCCTCCTACCCCGAGGGCATCTGCGCCGAAACCGCCGCCATCGCCGCCATGGTCGCCGCCGGCGAGCGCGCAATCACCGAAATCTGCATCATCGCCGAAAGCGCCGAGCCCATCTCGCCCTGCGGCGGCTGCCGCCAACGGCTGGCCGAATTTGCCGGGCCGGAGTTGCCGGTCACCATGGCCACGCTGGACGGCATGACCATCACGCACAAGCTGGGCGAATTGCTGCCGCTGGCCTTTCGTTCGGTGCGCCCGGGTTTCGATTGATGGATATTCGCCGCCTCAACGCCGCGCTGCGCGAAGGGGCGCCGCTGCCAAAGCGGGCGCTGGCTGAACTGGCGCGCGGGCTGGCCGATGGCAGCGTCTCCGACGCACAGGCCGGCGCCTTCGCCATGGCCGCCTGCCTGCGCGGGCTGGGCGAGGCCGGGCGCGTGGCGCTCACCCAGGCAATGCGCGATTCCGGCACCGTGCTGCGCTGGGATCTGCCCGGCCCGGTGCTCGACAAGCACTCCACCGGCGGGCTGGGCGATGCGGTCTCGCTGATCCTTGCGCCGGCGCTGGCAGCCTGCGGCGCCTATGTGCCGATGATCGCCGGGCGCGGGCTGGGCCATACCGGCGGCACCATCGACAAGCTCGAATCCATCCCCGGCCTGCGCACCGATTTCGGCGCCGAAGCGCTGCAGGATCTGGTGCGCGCGCAGGGCGCGGCAATCGTGGCCGCCAGCGCCGAGATCGCCCCCGCTGACCGGCGGCTCTATGCCATCCGCGATGTCTCGGGCACGGTGGAAAGCATCGACCTGATCACCGCCTCGATCCTGTCGAAGAAGCTGGCTGCCGGAATCAGCGCGCTGGTGATGGATGTCAAATGCGGCACCGGCGCCTTCATGGCCACGCCGAGTGATGCTCGCCAATTGGCCCACGCGCTGGTCGATACAGCGCGCGGCGCGGGTTGCCCCACCGTGGCGCTGATCACCGATATGAACCAACCTTTGGCCCCGGCCGCCGGCAACGCGCTGGAAGTGGCGGTGGCGATGCAGACGCTGGCGCGGCCATCCAGCCACCCGGCGCTGGTGGCGCTGACCGAGGCGTTGGGCGGCGAGGTGCTGGCGCTGGCCGGGCTGGCGCGCCGACCCGGCGACGGCGCGGCGATGATCCTGCAGGCGATGGAAAGCGGGCGCGCGACCGAGCGCTTTGCCGCCATGATCAACGCGCAGGGCGGACCGCGCGATTTCGCCGAAAACTGGCGCACGCATCTGCCCGCCGCCCCGGTGATCCGCCCCCTGCCCTGCCCTCAGGCGGGCGTGTTGGCGGCGGTGGACGGGCGCGCGCTGGGCCATGCGGTGATCGGCCTGGGCGGCGGCAGGCGGGTGGAAAGTGACCATATCAACCCGGCGGTGGGCCTGTCCGAGATCGCGCGCATCGGCGCCCGGCTTGAACCAGGCGAGCCGCTTTGTCTGATCCACGCCGCCGACGAGGCCGCCGCCATGGCAGCCCAGGCGGCGCTGGCAGGGGCCTTCACGCTGGCCGATGCCGCGCTTCCGCCGCTTCTGGTGCAGGAACGCATCGCGTGAGCCGAGCCTTTCTCATCGTGCTCGATTCGGTGGGCTGCGGCGGCGCGCCCGATGCCGGTGATTTCGGCGATGAGGGTGCCAACACGCTGGGCCATGTCGCCGAGGCCTGCGCCGCCGGCCGCGCCGAGGCGGGGCGCTCAGGCCCGCTGCACCTGCCGGTGCTTGACGGGCTGGGGCTGGGCCAGGCGGTGGAACTGGCCTCGGGGCAGCGCCCGCCGGGGCTGGGGGCCAGCCCGCAAGGGCTGTGGGGCGCGGCAACCGAATTTTCGCGCGGCAAGGACACGCCGTCGGGCCATTGGGAACTGGCCGGCGTGCCGGTGCCCTGGGCATGGCACTACTTCCCCAAGGAACCACCCATCTTCGACGAGGCGCTGGTGGCGCGCGTCTGCGCCCTGGCCGGCACCTCGGGGATATTGGGCAATCGCCGCGCCGCCGGGTTGCAGATCATGGCCGAGCTGGGCGGCGAGCATCTGCGCACTGGCTGGCCCATCTGCTACAGCTCGGCCGACAGCGTGTTCCAGATCGCCGCGCATGAAGAAGCCTTCGGGCTGGAGCGGCTTTACGCGCTTTGCGCCGCGCTGGCGCCCGAGATGCACGCGCAACGGATCGGGCGGGTCATCGCGCGCCCCTTCACAGGCGATGCCGCCAGCGGCTTTCGACGCACCCCGAATCGGCGCGATTTCGCCATGCAACCGCCCGCACCGACCTTGCTGGATTGGGCAAGTGCGGCGGGGGTGGCGGTGCATAGCGTGGGCAAGGTAGGCGATATCTTTGCCGGACGAGGCACGGGACGGCAGTATCGCGGTGCAGATGATATGGAACTTATGCAACATATGCACAGCCTTGCTGACCGCGCTGAGGGTGGTTCATTCACCTTTTGCAATCTCGTTGAGTTTGACAGCCTTTTTGGCCACACCCGCGACCCTTCCGGCTATGCGCGCGCGCTTGAAGCCTTCGACGCCGAGGCAGGCCGCTTTCTGGCGCGCCTGCGCCCGGGCGATCTGGCCATCTTCACCGCCGATCACGGCAACGACCCGACATGGCGCGGCACCGACCACACGCGCGAGCGGGTGCCGGTGCTGGCTTGGGGCTACGGGGCCGGGCGGATCGGGCATTGCGGCTTTGTCGATGTCGCCGCCAGCATCGCCGCGCATCTAGGCCTGTCCGAGCGTGGGCCGGGCAAGAGCTTCCTGCCGCAAAGGCATAAAGCCGCGCGCGCCGGCGGGGCCAAGCCGTAAGCGGCCGGCTACAACGCCTCGACCCGGCATTGCGGCGCGATGCGCGCGACATCCTCGGCGCGGCACAGCTCGGTCGAGCCGGTCATCACCGCCGCCGCCGCCGCCGCCGTGCCCAGAAGCAGCGCCGCCTCCAGCCCCTCGCCTCGCGCCAGCGCCAGCACGAAACCGCCGGTGAAGCTGTCGCCGGCGCCGACCTTGCTTTTCACGCTGACCGACGGCGGCGAGCAACTCAGCCGCAGCCCCTCGCCCACCAGCACCGAACCCTCGGCGCCGCGCGCCACCACCACCACCGACGCCACGCCGCGCGCCACCAGCGCCCCGGCCAGTTCGCCCGCCTGCGCCGCGCTGGTCAGCGCGCCCCCCGCCTGTTTCCCGGCCTCGCCCTCGTCGAGGCGCAGCAGGAACGGGCGCGCGCGCGACGGCGTGTCGATCAGCCGGGCCAGCGCCGGGCCCGAGGTATCGACCAGCAACCGCACGCCGCGCGCTACCGCCAGCCGCGCGACATCGCCCGGAAATGCCGCCGGCAGCCCCGGCGGCTGGCTGCCGCTGAGCACCACAAGCGCGCCCTCGGCAAGCCTGTCGCCAAGCGCATCCAGCAACGTGTGCGCCTGCCCCTCGGCCCAGTGTGGGCCGGGCAGCACGAAGCGGTACTGCCCGCCATCGCTGCGGTCGGTCACAGTGATGCTTTGGCGGGTTTCGCCCTCGATGGCGAAGACCTCCAGCGCGTGGCCGCCCGCGCGCATCAGCTGCGCCAGCCTGTCACCGCTCAGCCCACCCAGCGCTGCAATGGCCAGCGCCTGCCCGCCCAGCCGGCCGATGGCGCGCGCCACATTGATCCCTCCGCCGCCGGGCTCGATCACCGGCTCGCTGACGCGCAGCTTGGGGCCCGGCACAACCTTGTCGGCCTCGGCCGCCACGTCGAGCGCCGGGTTGAGCGTCAGCGTGACGATCGGGGCCTGGGCCTGGCCGGAAGAACGATTGGAGGCGGACATGACAACTCGATCAGCTTGCAACGGACGCAGCGCAACATAGCCGCTCGCCGCACCGAAGGCGACCGGCCAATTCCTGCTTTCGGGGCTACATCGCCACTGAATGGCAGCGCAATTCACCCGCCAGCCGAATCAGCCGCCCGCAAGCGCGGCGCGCAGCCGCGAAAGGCCCTGCTCGATATCCTCGGCAATCGCGCTCGCCACCGCCTCGGGCCGGCAAGCACGCAGCGCCGCCACCGTCTCGCGGTGGCGGTCGGGGCCGCTGGGGCCGCCGGTTTCCATCATCACGCGCAGCGACGGGCCGATGCGCAGCCACAGCGCCCTGGTCAGCCCCAGCAGGATCGGCGCGCGCGCGGCCTCGTAGAGCACGAAATGAAACCGTGCATTGCCGGTCAGGTAACCCTGCACATCGCCGGCGACAATCGCGCGGTCGATCTCGGCATCGATCGTCGCCAGCCGCTCGGCCAGTTCCGCATCCTTGCGCAGCGCGGCGCGCCTTGCCAGCTGCGGCTCGATCGCCAGCCGGGCGATGGCCAGCTCGTCAACCTGCTCGAGGGTCAGCCGCGGCACCGAAACCCGGCGGTTCTCGTGCAGGGCCAGCGCGCCCTCGGCGGTAAGCCGCCTTATCGCCTCGCGCACCGGTGTCATGCCCGCACCCAGCGCCTGGGCGATTCCGTGGATGGTTACCTTCTGCCCCGGCGCAAGCTGGCCGAGCAGCACCATGTCGCGCAGCCGGCGATAGGTGCTTTCATGCTCGGGCGTCTTGTGGACGGTGGGCGGGTGTTCCATCGCTTGCGCGCTGCCGGGAATTGATCAAATCCCTTATCGAAATAGCCGATTGATCCCCGCATGACCATAGGCCGCATTGCACGCTTGCATCACCGGCGATCGGGGGCAAGGTTGCGCAACGCCCCGCCAAGCCAGAAAGGAACCAAGGCCAATGTCCAAGAATGCCGCCAAAGCCGCCGCCCCCCGCCCCGGCAAGCGCAACCTGATCACCGATGTGCCCGGCATTCTGGTGGGCAATGCGCAGGATGAGGCGCTGAAAAGCGGTGTCACCGTGCTGACCAGCGCATCGCCCCTGGTGGCCGGGGTCAGCGTGATGGGCGGCGCGCCGGGCACGCGCGAGACCGACATGCTGGCGCCCGACCGCATGGTCCAGAAAGTCGATGCGCTGGTGCTCTCGGGCGGCTCGGCCTTTGGCCTGGCGGCGGCCTCGGGCGTGGCCGATGCGCTGCGCGAGGCCGGGCGCGGCTTTGCCGTGGGCCCGGTGCGGGTGCCGATCGTGCCGGCGGCAATCCTGTTCGACCTGATCAATGGCGGGCGCAAGGATTGGACCGAAAACCCCTATCCGGCGCTGGGCCGCGCCGCGCTGGCAGCGGCGGGGGCCGATTTCGCGCTCGGCAGCACCGGCGCCGGCGCCGGCGCCACGGTGGCCGGGCTCAAGGGCGGGCTGGGCTCGGCCTCTCTGGTGCTGGGCGAGGGCATTACCGTGGGCGCGCTGGTGGCGGTCAATGCGGTGGGCAGCGTGACGGTGGGCGATGGCCCGCATTTCTGGGCCGCGCCCTTCGAGATCGGCGGCGAATTCGGCGCGCTTGGCCCGGCGCGGGAAACGCCGGCGCTGTTTCCCGCACCGACCAAGCTTGCCGGTGCAGCCACCACCATCGCCATCATTGCCACCGATGCCGCGCTGAGCAAGGCGCAGGCCACGCGGCTGGCCACCGCCGCGCAGGATGGCATCGCCCGCGCCATCCTGCCCGCGCACACCCCGCATGACGGCGATCTGGTCTTTGCCGCCGCCACAGGCAGAAAAGAGCTGCCCGAGAGCGCCACGCTCGAGTTGGGCCATGCCGCCGCGCTGTGCCTGAGCCGCGCCATCGCCCGCGCGGTCTATCTTGCCAGCCCGGCGCCGCGCGATGCCCTGCCCACATGGCGCGAGCGCTTCGGCTGAGCGCCGGGCCCGCAAGCCGCCGCC
>JAFIEF010000104.1 GCA_020832655.1 Paracoccaceae bacterium | reverse complement strand
GGAACGCAGGCGCCTGCTGGAGCGGGGGTGAGGGGCGCTGCCCCTCTTGGCCTGCGGCCAATTCACCCCGGAGTATTTCTGGCAAGATGATGCCTGAATGACAGGAGAGTTGATGACAAGGATCGCTTTGATTTCGCCGGTTGACGGGTCGGTCTGTGCCGAACGTGCGGCGCTGCCGCTGGTGGCGGCACAAGACGCGGTGGCGCGCGCGCGCCGCGCAGGGCGCGTGGTCTGCGCGGCCGCTGGAGAGGCGCATCGAAACGGTGATGGCAGCGATTGACGCGCTGGAAGCGATGGCCCCGCAGATCGTGCCGGAACTGGCCTGGCAGATGGGCCGCCCGGTGCGCTATGGCGGCGAATTCGGCGGTGTGCGCGAGCGTGCGGCCTATATGGCCAGGATCGCCCCCGATGCGCTGGCCGATGAGGTGATCGAGGAGAGTGACCGTTTCACGCGCCTGCTGGCGCGCGAGGCGCAAGGCGTGGTGTTTGTCATCGCGCCGTGGAACTACCCGTTCCTGACGGCGGTGAACACGGTCGTGCCTGCGCTTATTGCCGGAAATGCCGTGGTGTTGAAACATGCCAGCCAGACGCTGCTGGCGGGCGAGCGACTGGCCGAGGCCATGCATAGCGCGGGCGTGCCCGAAGATGTGTTTCAGAACGTGGTGCTGGATCATGCCACCACTGAAGCCCTGATCAGCGCGCGGGCCTTCGATTTCGTGAACTTTACCGGCTCGGTCGGCGGCGGGCGCGCGATCGAGCGGGCCGCAGCAGGCACATTTACCGGCACGGGGCTGGAGCTTGGTGGCAAGGATCCGGGCTATGTGCGCACTGACGCCGATCTGGACGCGGCCGTGGACGGGCTGATGGATGGCGCGATGTTCAATTCGGGTCAGTGCTGCTGCGGGATCGAACGCATCTATGTGCAGGAAAGCCTGTATGATGCCTTTGTCGAAAAGGCGGTGGCATGGGTGCGCGGGCAGCGCCTTGGCAATCCGCTGGAGCAGGACACCACGATGGGGCCGATGGCCCATGCGCGCTTTGCCGCGATTGCGCGCCGCCAGATCGCCGATGCCGTGGCGGCGGGGGCACGCGCGCTGATCGATGTGGCGGATTTCCCCGCTGATGATGGGGGCGCTTATCTGGCGCCGCAGATACTGGTCGATGTCACCCATGACATGCGCGTCATGCGCGAGGAAAGCTTCGGCCCTGTCGTGGGGATCATGCCGGTCCGCGATGATGCCGAGGCGACCCGCCTGATGAATGACTGTGACTACGGGCTGACGGCCTCGATCTGGACGCGGGACGCGCAAGCGGCGCGGACCATCGGGGCGCAGATCAAGACCGGCACGGTTCTGATGAACCGCTGCGATTATCTGGACCCGGCGCTGTGCTGGACGGGCTGCAAGGATACAGGCCGTGGCACGGCGCTGTCGGCGCTTGGCTATCATGCGCTGACGCGCGTCAAATCCTACCATCTGAAAAAGGCCTGAATCATGGGACTGCATGCAAACTGGAGCTATCCGACCACGATCAAATTCGGGGCGGGGCGGATTTCGGAACTGGCCGCGCAGTGCAAGGCGGTGGGGATCACGCGGCCCTTGCTGGTCACCGACCGCGCGCTCGCCGCGCTGCCGATCACGGCGCGGGCGCTCGATATCCTCGACGCCGCCGGTCTGGGTCGCGCCATGTTCAGCGAGGTGGACGCAAACCCGACCGAGGCCAATATGCAGGCCGGTCTGCACATCTACCGTGCAGGCGGGCATGACGGGGTGGTGGCCTTTGGCGGCGGCTCTGCGCTGGATCTGGGCAAGATGATCGCGCTGATGGTCGATCAGCCGGTCAGTGTCTGGGATCTGGAAGATATCGGCGACTGGTGGATGCGGGCCAATCCCGACACCATCGCGCCGATCATCGCGGTGCCAACCACGGCAGGCACCGGATCAGAGGTCGGGCGCGCGGGCGTGTTGAGCGACAGCACCACGCACAGAAAGAAGATCATCTTCCACCCCAGGCTGATGCCTGCAGTCACCATCTGTGACCCGGCGCTGACCGTGGGCATGCCCGCCTTCATCACCGCGGGCACGGGCATGGATGCGCTTGCCCATTGTCTGGAAGCCTATTGCAGCCCGCATTATCACCCGATGAGCCACGGCATTGCGCTGGAAGGCATGCGCCTGGTTCTGGAAAACCTGCCGCGCGCCTATGCCACGCCGGATGATCTGGCGGCGCGCGCGCAGATGATGTCTGCCGCCGCGATGGGCGCTGTGGCGTTTCAGAAAGGCCTGGGCGCGATCCACAGCCTCAGCCACCCGATCGGCGCGCTCTACAACACCCATCACGGCACCACCAATGCCGTGGTCATGCCGATGGTGCTTGCGTTCAATCGCCCCGCCATCGAGGAGCGCATCGCGCGCGCGGCGGCCTATCTGGGCATTTCGGGCGGGTTTGACGGATTTGCCGCGCATGTCATGGAACTGCGCGCGGCCCTGTCGATCCCTGCCAATCTGAGCGCGATGGGGGTCGAGGCCAGCCGGCTGGACGCGTTGAGCGAAATGGCACTGCTGGACCCATCCTGTGGCGGCAATCCGGTCACGATGACACGCGACAACACCCGCGCCCTGTTCGAAGCGTGTCTGTGATATCGTCAGTAAGGAAGAACCCATCATCGCGCGATCATGGATACATGAAAATGGGGTCAGAGCTATCCGACATGATG
>JAFIEF010000040.1 GCA_020832655.1 Paracoccaceae bacterium | reverse complement strand
ATTGCAAGGTTTCGGCCCAGATTATACGAAACCTTGCAATAAAAGGCGATAAGAAACGTTCATTTCGCAAGCATAATCAGGATGTTGAGGGTTGTTCAGGGCGAACTAATCAGTATTTTCTTTCGCTGCATGAAAATACATATGATATCAGCGCGCAAATTCATCAATAGCATATACGCATCACATGTTTCGGCATATTCAGTATCATCCATGAAAATCAATGTATCTGATATATATTATTGGGATGACATATATGAAAAATAATTCCTTCGCACATGTATATTGCCAAAATATTGCCGGAATTCTGTAGCTATCTGTTCCATCCCGGATGATCACATATCCCCTCGGCGATCTGCCCTGTTCATGGCAAGATCAGTTCTGAGGGAACTTCGGGACGGGGGACCACCATGCTGATCCATCTTCACAAGCAAGCGACGACGACGCCGAAGGTCCGGGCGGCTATTCAGAGCAGCGATGACGCAGGAACGGTTCTTGCGGAACGCTTCGGGGTGACCCCGCAGACGATCTACAAATGGCGCAAGCGCGACAGCGTCGAGGATCGCAGCCATACGCCGCATCGGCTGCAGACCACCCTGACGCCCGCTCAGGAGGCCGTTGCGGTTGCGCTGCGCAAGACGCTGCTGGTTTCGCTGGATGACCTCTTGGCTGTGGTGCGCGAATTTCTGAACCCGCATGTCTCTCGCTCAGGCCTGGACCGCTGTCTTCGCAGGCATGGTGTCGGCAACCTGCGCGACCTGCAGGCCAAGACGGCGCGGCCCAAGCGCAGCGGCTTCAAGGCCTATGAGCCCGGCTACATCCACATCGACGTGAAGTATCTGCCTCAAATGGCGGACGAAACCTCACGCCGCTATCTGTTTGTCGCCATTGATCGCGCGACCCGCTGGGTGTTCATTCGCATCTTCAAGGCCAAGACCGCGGCGAATGCCCGGCGCTTTCTGCGTGATCTGCAACGCGCCTGCTCGATCCGTATCCGCACCATCCTGACCGATAACGGCAAGGAGTTCACCGACCGTCTGTTCGGCCTGCGCAAGCGCGCCGCGACGGGCGAGCACGAGTTCGATAAGCTTTGCTCCGAGCTGGGCATCGAGCACCGCCTAACTCCGCCCAAGTCGCCGCAGACCAACGGCATGGTCGAGCGCTTCAACGGGCGCATCGAGGAGGTGCTGCAAAGCCACCACTTCCGATCTGGTGAGGAACTGGAGGCCACGCTGCATCGATACGTCTGGCTTTACAATCAGCAACTCCCGCAGTCAGCCCTTGGCAGCAAGTCGCCCTTGCAGGCGATGAAAGACTGGCACAAACTCAAGCCGCAGCTGTTCAGGAAGCAGCCATACCACCTTCCGGGATGTGACAGCTATCATTTCCGGCAAGCCAGCCTGGCTTATAACGCGCGTCAACGCTTGCCAGAACACAGCCGGGGAACTCATGGACCAGGAAAACCACACAGCCGAACTGACCCGCATCGCCAGTGAATTGAAAGACCCGGTCTTTCCGAAGATTTTCGCGGTCGAATTATGCGCGGAATGTGATCTGAATTGCGCGATGTGCCATCATGACCAGATGCAGCGCCCGAAAGGCAATCTGCCCATGCCGCTATGGCAGAAATGCGCCGATGAAATCGCCGCGACCGCGCCCGCCACGAATGTCTGGTTTTCGTTCTGCGGTGAACCGCTGCTGATGCCCGAACGGCTGATAGAGATGCTGCATTACGGGGCGCGGGTCGGGCTGACATCGCTGCATCTGAACACAAACGGCATGAATCTGACCGCATCCGTCGCGCGCGATCTGCTTGAAACCACCCTGTCGACCATTGTCATCGGAATCGACGGGTATACCGCGCAAACCTATGAAAAATACCGCGTGCTTGGAAATCGTGATCGCGTCTATGCCAATGTCGAATATCTGCTGGGCGAAGCCGCGCGCCGGGGCAATGGCCCCGAAATTATGGTCCAGTTCATCGAAATGGACGATAACATGCAGGAATTCACGCGCTATCGCGACCATTGGCTGGGGCTGGGGGCAACCGTGAAGCTGCGCCGACAGCTAAGCTGGGGTGGGATGTTCGACACTGCCATCGAGATTTCCAATGACCAGCGCATCCCCTGCCCGTGGGCGATCACCATGATGCATCTGTTCTGGGATGGGCGGGTGCCGCGCTGCCCCGGCGATACCGAGGGCGAAGAGGCGGCGGGCAATGCCTGGGACACGTCCTTGGCCGAGCTATGGGCGCGGCTGGGCGAATACCGGCAACTGCATCTGCAACGCAAATTCGACCAGCTTCCGGCCCGCTGCGATAGCTGCACCGACTGGAAAACAGGGGCCGCGCAGAAACTGCGCCCGACCCGCGCGGCCTGTGGCGGCAATCCGTCATGAGCGCGCTGTATCTGTGCGCGGCAGGAAACCCCGAAGGCGTGCGTCTGGCGCTGGAAGTCAATGCCGCCCAAGGCAGGTGGGACCGCATCCTGCTGCTGGACGATGATCCTGGCAAGCAAGGCCAGAACATCCTTGGCGTTCCGGTCATCGGCCCGTTTTCGGCGCTGGCCGATCATCAGCCGGGCGATCAGGCGGTCAATCTTGTCGCCCGCACAACGCGCGGGCGCGATGCCGCGCGCGCAGCCATCGAAGCCTATGGCATCACGCTGACCAGCCTGATCCATCCCGGCGTGAACCTGCATACCGCGCAAATTGGCCATGCGGTCACGCTTTATGAAGGCTGCATGATCGCGGCGCTGTCGCAAATTGGCGATCACGCAGTGATCTTCACCCGCGCGGTTCTGGGGCATGGCGCCTGTCTTGCGGCAGGGGCGGTGATGGCGCCGGGGGCAGTGGTGAATGCCCGCGTGCGGGTCGGCGCGCGCGCCTATATCGGCACCAATGCGGCCGTGATGCCTGATCTGCGTATCGGCGCGGATGCAACCGTCAGCGCCTGCTCTGCCGTGCTGGGCGATGTGCCTGACGGGGTCACAATGCTGGGTGTGCCGGCCGAGGCCATTGGCGGCGCGACCCCGTCCAGCACCGCCGCGCCCGACCCGGAACTGGTCACACGGCTGCAATCTGCCTTCGCGCGCGCGCTCGGGGTCGCGGCCTTCGCAGCAGACGGGAATTTCTTTGATTCAGGCGGCAGTTCGAAAGCGGCTGTCGGGCTGCATCTGGCGCTGACGCGCGATCATGGTTTGCCACTCAGCATTGTCGAGATCTTTCGCGCGCCCACGCCAAGGGGGCTGGCCGCGCGGCTGTCTTCGCCAACACCACCGCAACGCCCCAGCCGCGCGGAAATGCGCGCGCGGCTGCGCCATGCCACCCCGCGTTGGTAATCGCGCGGGGCGGCATGGCGCAGCCCTACATATCAAGATTTTGGGCGGAAGGCGCGGCAGCGCGCCGGGTCGGTGGTGATCCGCGCCGCGTCGATCAGGTCCAGACAATAGGGCACCGCCGCGAAAACCGCGCCAAGACAGGTAGCAATGGCTGCAGGCTTGCCGGGCAGCGTGATGAACAAGGTCTGGCCGCGCACCCCCGCATTCTGACGCGACAGGATCGCGGTTGGCACCTCGCGCAGCGAGGCGCGGCGCATCTCTTCGCCGAAACCCGGCAAGTCGAATTCAATCACATCCGCCAGCGCTTCGGGCGTGCGGTCACGCGGCGCGGGACCAGTGCCGCCTGTCACCAAGACCAGATCCGCGCCATCTTCATCGGCCAACCTGCGCAAGGCACTGGCGACAGTCTCGCGCCCGTCCGGGACGATATGGCGCGTGACCTCGATATTGGACGTGACCGCCACGCGCAACCAGTCTTCGGCAGCCGGGCCGCCCTTGTCTTCATATTCGCCCCGTGCCGCGCGGTCCGAGACTGTCAATATGGCTATCCGGGCGCTGTCATGCGGCATGGGGAAGCCGCGCTTTCAGGCACCAGTCAATCACCCGCGCAGGGTCGGCAGGCAGGGCTTCGGCCAGACCATCGGCAAATGCTTCGAAAGCGGGCAGGTTCAGGCCATTCACCCCCACCAGCACCGGCACCGCGCCAGACAGCGCCTCGGCGATCAGCGGCGCGAAACCCTGCCCTTCGCCTTCGGCCTTGCCGAATTTGTTGACGATCAGCAACTCTGCCCCCGGCAGCGCGGCTTCGCTTAGTGCAACCGCCTGTGCCAGAACCCCCCTGTCCAATGTGCAGCCCCGCGCCAGCGCGCCACGGTCTTCACTTATACGCAGCACATCGCCACTGGCCAGCAACTGCAAATCCATGTCGCATTTGCGCCGGTCCGCGCGGTCGATATTGGTCTGCACAGTGCCGCACAGACGCAGCTTGCTGCGAAGCGCATCAGCCACGCGGGCTAGGAACAGATCATTCGCGCCCCGTCCCGGCAAAGAGACATATCCCAGCTTCATCGTGCAACACCCCATAGCTGTTTCGTTTTCATTTTGCCCGAAGCGCCCCGCGCTTCCTTGATATATGTCAATCCAGCTTTCCCAAGCGCGGCAAATTCACGGTATCGCCCTTGCGCAACATGCCGATCCTTGAATCGCGCCGAAATGGCCGGCATCAACCCGCCACCTCGTCTGTGCCATCTTGCGCGCCACCAGGCAGCGTCGCAAGCGCGTCGGTACAGGCCGCATGGGCATCGGGAAGTGTCTGGCGGCTGGCGCACATTTCCGCCATCAGCGCGCGCTTGTCATCTTCTGTCAGGCGCATCCGGGCCAGCGGCAGCAGGATTGCGTTTTCCACGATCAGATGCCGCCGCTCGGCGCTTGCCAGCCTTCGCAGTGCCGCGCGGTCTTCCGGGGCGGGCAAGGCACCATTGGCCATGCAGGCCAGCGCAGGCACCAGCAAGGTGAATGCCTGATTGGCAACCTCATGCTGACGCGCCAGAAGGGAAAGGGTCGGTTCCAGATTATCCTCGGGCAGGGCACGCGCGCGCAGACGCGGAAACAGCCCGCGCTCTTCATCCGCGAAATGCGCGGGCAGATCGCGGCACAGATTGATCAACACGCGCCTGGCCAGTTTCTGGCGCGGCTTGGTCGTCGCGGCCAGAACATCCATATCGGCGCAAAGCTGACGCTGGTTGAAATGCTCTTCATACATCGCCTCGATCGGGCATTCATCGGCGCGCAGTCTGGGCGGAGCCACGCGCGCACCCCGGATCGTGCCCCTGTCGCGACTGCGGGGCGTGGCGTCATCTATATGGTCCTTGTCGGACATGAGCGATCCCTTTCCCGGTTCAGGCCGCGTGCAGGCGCACCCCTTCCAGCTTTGCCCCGGCCAGCAGATCGGCCGCAAACCGGCCTGCGGCGCGGGTCCAAGCGGCCTTGGCATGGGCGTCGCGCAGGCGTGGCAGAACAGCCTGGAACGGCAGCACATCGCCGCGCGCGCGCGCGTCCAGCCGGATCAGATGCAGCCCGAAGCGGGTTTCCACCGGCCCGGTGATCTGGCCTTCCTCCATGACGTTCAGCACGGCCTCGAATTCCGGCACCGTGTCGCCTGCCGAAAGCTGCCCCAACACGCCGCCCTTATCCTTTGACGAGCAGGCGGAATGCGCGCGCGCAAGTTCAGCAAAGCGGCGCGGGTTGGCGCGCAGATCAGCCAGCACCGCCTCGGCGCGGGTGCGCAAGCTTTCCATGTCATCCTGACGCGCGAACAGGATATGCGCGGCCTCATAGAGTGCGGGCGAACGGAAACGGTCGGGCTGCGCGTCATAAACTCCGCGCAATTCGGCATCCGACACGACATCGGGTGTGATTTCCAGATCGCAAAGCTGGCGGATCAGCGCCTCTTCCTCGGTCTCTGTCTGACCCGGCGCAACCTCCACCGGATCAGGGGTCAGCCCACGCGCGCGGGCCTGTTGCAGCATCACCTCGCGCAGGGCCAGCGCGCGCGCGGCGGCCTGCCATGCCAGCCCCGGCTTGCCATTGGGGGCGGGGTGGTTCTGGGCCTCGGCGGCGATGCGCTCGGCGGGGATCTCGACGCCATTGACAAAGACGGGCGGCAAAAGCGGTTTCATGGGGCGTTCTCCGATAGCGGTCGGGCGCGCAGGAAGCGCGCCCGCATTAAGTTACTTGGCGGACTTCATCGGCTTCAGACCGGTTGGCGCATCCTTCGCGCCCTTGCGCGAGCGCACGATCTGATAGCCCGGACGCCACAGATAGCGCACCGGCACCGAAAAGATGTGCACCAGCCGCGTGAAGGGCACGATCAGGAACAGCACCAGACCAAGGAAGATATGCAGCTTGAAGATCGGGTGGACATCGACAATATGCGCCGCCGCCCCGGCCTTGAAGGTCATGATGCCTTGCGCCCATGCCATGAATTTCAGCATCTCGCTGCCATCCAGATGCCCCAGCGCCAGCGGCACCGTGGCCAGCCCCAGCACAAGCTGCGCCACCAGCAGGATCAGCACGGCATTGTCACCAAAGCTGGAATTGGCGCGGATGCGCGGGTCATAAAGCCGCCGATGCAGCAATATCGCCCCCCCGATCAGCGCCGCGACACCGGCCGTGCCGCCGACAATGATCGCCATCAACTGCTTGGCACCGGCTGAAATGCCAAAGGCATAGAACAGCCCCGCAGGCAAGAGCAGCCCTGCAACATGGCCAAGGAAGATGACCAGAACACCAACATGAAACAGCACCGACCCGATAACGAACTGGCGCTTGCGCAGCATCTGGCTGGATTTGCTTTTCCAGGTGAAGGGGTCGCGTTCATATCGCGCGATGGATCCAAGGATCATCACCGTCAGCGCGATATAGGGGAATATCCCAAAAATGAAATTATGCATCATAGCCTCCGTTTACTGGCTGACGGCGCGGGGCGCCGGTGCGGGCATGTCCATGCGGGCCAGAATGTCGCGTGACACCGGGCAGCCCGCATTCGGATCGGGGCCGAAAGTGACCTGTGCTTCTTCCCAGACGGCATCAAGCGCCTGAAGATCCTCGGGGTCGTCATCCTTTGCGGACAGCAGTGCGTCGGCTTCCGGGGTTGGCTGCACCTGGGCCAGCGCAACCAGCGCTTGCAGCACCGGCGCATAGACGCTTTCACGCCGCGCCAGCCGCTCTGCCAGCGCCAGAATGATATGGCCTGCATCCGCCAGCGTGGCGCGTGCCTGATCGGGGTCTTGCGTGGACAGAAACTCCAGCAGCACCGGCAGGTGATCCGGCAGTTCCGGCCCGACCAGATCGAAGCCCCCGGCACGATAGGTTTCAAGCAGGTCAACCATCGCCCCGCCACGATCCCGGCTTTCGCCGTGGATATGTTCGAACAGGTTCAGCGACAGCGTGCGCGAGCGATCAAAGAGCAGCACATAGCGTTCCTGAAGATCATAAAGATCGCCGGTTTCAAGGCTGGCAAGCAGCGGGTCCAGCGAGGTCAGATGGGCGGGGTCCAGCAGCCCTTCCTGCGAAAGGGTCTGCCGGATGTCGGGAATGGCGGCCTGCAATTCCACCGTCGGATAGATCAGCAGGGCCGAGAGTGCGCGATAGGTTTTCATGCGATGAACTCCTGCGGGCTGCGGAACTTCTTGCCCCCGAACAGCGTGCCGCCCGATGACCCGCTGGAACAACCATTGCCATCGGTGAAGCCGCAGCCGCCCTTCAGGTCATAGGCATCTTCGACCAGTTCACGATGCGTGGTCGGGATGACGAAACGATCCTCGTAATTGGCAATCGCCATCAGCTGATACATCTCGTCGATCTGGTCGGGCGTCATGCCGACGCGCTTGGCCACGCCCAGATTGACCACCCCATCCACGGTTTTCGACCGCATGTAGGAGCGCATTGCCAGCATCCGCTCCAGCGCGCTGACGACCGGGGCTTCGTCGCCCGCTGTCAGCATATTGGCCAGATAACGCACCGGAATGCGCAGGCTTTGCACATCGGGCATGTCATCCTGCGCGCTGATCTTGCCCGCCTCTGCCGCGTTCTGAATCGGCGAGAGCGGCGGGATATACCACACCATCGGCAGGGTGCGGTATTCAGGATGCAGCGGGAAGGCGATCTTCCATTCCATCGCCATCTTCCAGATCGGCGAATTCTGCGCCCCCGTTATCCAGTCCTCGGGGATGCCCTCTGCCCGCGCAGCCTCGATCACCTTGGGGTCGCTGGGGTCAAGGAACACGTCAAGCTGCGCGTCATAGAGCTGCTTTTCATCCGCCACAGCAGCGGCCTGACCGATCTTGTCGGCATCATAGAGCATGACACCCAAGTATCGGATGCGCCCGACGCAGGTTTCCGAACAGACCGTGGGCTGGCCCGATTCCAGACGCGGATAGCACAGCGTGCATTTTTCCGATTTGCCCGAAGACCAGTTGTAATAGATCTTCTTGTAGGGGCAGCCCGACACGCACATCCGCCAGCCACGGCATTTTTCCTGATCGATCAGAACCACGCCATCATCTTCGCGCTTGTAGATCGCACCCGAAGGGCAGGACGCCACGCAGGCGGGGTTCAGGCAGTGCTCGCACAGGCGCGGCAGATACATCATGAAGGTATTTTCATATTCCCCATAGATGTCCTTCTGGATGCCCTCGAAATTGTAGTCCTTTGATCGCTTGGCGAATTCGCCGCCCAGGATTTCTTCCCAGTTCGGCCCCCATTCGATCTTTTCCATCCGCTCGCCGCTGATCTTCGAACGCGGGCGCGCAGTGGGGAACGCCTGCATTTCTGGCGCCGATTTCAGATGGTCATAATCGAAATCGAAGGGTTCGTAGAAATCATCGATTTCGGGCAGGTCGGGATTGGCGAAGATATTCGCCAATATCCGCCATTTACCGCCCTGCTTGGGCGTGAGCTTGCCCGAAGCATCGCGCTTCCAGCCGCCATTCCAGCGCTTCTGGTTTTCCCAATCCTTCGGGTAGCCGATGCCGGGCTTGGTTTCGACATTGTTGAACCATGCATATTCAACGCCCTCGCGCGAGGTCCAGACGTTCTTGCAGGTGACTGAGCAAGTGTGACACCCGATACATTTATCAAGGTTCAACACCATTCCGATCTGGGCACGTACTTTCATTCCGCTGCCTCCACCTTTGCGGGACGGTCAAGCCAGTCCACATTTTCCATCTTGCGCACGATCACCATCTCGTCGCGGTTTGCACCCACGGTTCCGTAGTAGTTGAAGCCGTAGCTTTGCTGGGCATAGCCGCCGATCATGTGCGTGGGTTTCGTCACCGTCCGCGTGACCGAGTTGTGAATGCCCCCGCGCTGGCCGGTGATCTGGCTGCCGGGCGTGTTCACGATCTTTTCCTGCGCGTGATACATGAACATGGTGCCATCCTTCATCCGCTGGCTGACCACGGCGCGCGCCGCGATGACCCCATTGGAATTGAACACCTCGACCCAGTCATTATCGACGATCCCGGCGGTTTTCGCGTCGGTTTCGCTGATCCAGACCACCGGCCCGCCACGGTTGAGCGTCAGCATCAGCAGGTTGTCCGAATAGGTCGAGTGGATGCCCCATTTCTGGTGCGGCGTGATGAAGTTCAGCACCACATGCTTGTCGGCCGATTTCAGTGCCTTGGTGGCATCCGTGGTGATCGTCTTCAGGTCCACCGGCGGACGCCATGTGACGAAGAATTCGCCAAAGGCCAGCATCCATTCATGATCCTGATAAAGCTGCTGGCGGCCCGTAAGGGTGCGCCAGGGGATCAGCTCATGCACATTGGTCCAGCCTGCATTGTAGCAGACCTCTTCGGATTCGATGCCCGACCATGTCGGCGAAGAGATGATCTTGCGCGGCTGCGCGGCGATGTCGCGGAAGCGGATCTTCTCGTCTTCCTTGACTGCGGCCAGATGGGCATGCTCACGCCCGGTGGCCTTTTCAAGCGCGGCCCATGCCTTGACCGCAACCTCGCCATTGGTTTCGGGCGCCAGCATCAGCACCACCTCTGCGGCATCAATCGCGGTTTCGATCTTCGCCATGCCCTTGGTCGGCCCATCCGTATGGGTGCCGTTCAGCGCTTTCAGATGGTGGACTTCGGTCTTGGTGTCCCAGGCGATGCCCTTGCCGCCATTGCCGACCTTTTCCATAAGCGGCCCAAGCGAGGTGAAGCGCGCATAAAGGTTCGGATAATCGCGTTCCACCGCGATATAGGCCGGCGCGGTCTTGCCGGGGATCAACTCGCATTCACCGCGCTTCCAGTCCTTGACCACGGGCTGGGCAATCTCGCCGGGGCTGTCATGTTGCAACGGCAATTGCACCACATCGGTTTCCACGCCCAGAATTTCCGGCGCGACCTCCGAGAATTTTTTGGCAATCGCCTTGAAGATTTCCCAGTCGGTCTTGGACTCGTAAGCCGGGTCCACCGCCGCTTGCAGCGGGTGGATGAAGGGGTGCATGTCGGATGTGTTCAGATCATCCTTTTCATACCAACTTGCCGTGGGCAGCACGATATCGGCATATACGGCGGTGGTGGACATGCGGAAGTCAATCGTTACCAGCAGGTCCAGCTTGCCCTCTGGCGCTTCATCATGCCATTTGGCCTCGACCGGCTTTTGCCGCCCTTCCTGCCCCAGATCCTTGCCCAGAACCCCGTGATCGGTGCCCAGCAGGTGCTTGAGGAAGTATTCATGCCCCTTGCCGGACGACCCCAGCAGGTTCGAGCGCCACACAAACAGGTTGCGCGGCCAGTTTTCGGGCGCGTCCGGGTCTTCGCAGGACATTTCCAGCGCGCCGGATGAAAGCTGCTCGGCGACATAAGCGGGGATATCCTTGCCCGCCGCTTTCGCAGCCTTGCCCACCTCCAGCGGGTTGGTTTTCAGTTGCGGTGCCGAGGGCAGCCAGCCCATGCGTTCCGAGCGGATATTGTAGTCAATCAAGCTCAGGCTTTCCCAATCGCCTTCTGGCGCTGTGGGAGACAGGATGTCCTTCGCCGTTACGGTTTCATACCGCCACTGGTTGGTATGGGCATACCACGCACTTGTCGAATTCATGTGCCGTGGCGGGCGTGCCCAGTCCAGCGCGAAGGCCAGCGCCGTCCAGCCGGTTTGCGGACGCAGCTTTTCCTGGCCCACATAATGCGCCCAGCCGCCGCCTGACTGGCCCACACAGCCGCACATCACCAGCATGTTGATGACGGCGCGGTAGTTCATGTCCATATGATACCAGTGGTTCATCGCCGCGCCGATGATGACCATCGACTTGCCGTTGGTCTTTTCGGCATTGTCGGCAAATTCGCGCGCCACCTGGATGATCTTGTCGCGGGCGACGCCCGTGACCTTCTCGGCCCAGGCCGGGGTGAAGGGCACATCGGCGTTGTAGTCATTGGCGACATTCTCGCCGCCCAGTCCGCGATCCAGGCTGTAATTCGCGCAGAACAGGTCAAACACTGTCGCGACCAGCGCTTCAGAGCCATCGGCCAGCGTGACCCGTTTCACGGGCACATTGCGCCTCAGCACATCGCCGCGCGTATCCTTTTCCCATTGCGTGGTGGCCATGCCGCCAAAATAGGGGAAATCGACGCCCACCACGTCATCGCGATCCTGATCAAGGATCAGCGACAGTTTCGGCTTCACATCGCCGCCCTTGGCCTTTTCTTCCAGATTCCACTTGCCCTGCTCGCCCCAGCGGAACCCGATAGAGCCATTGGGCGCCACCAGTTGGCCCGAGGTTTCGTCAATGCAGATGGTTTTCCAGTCCGGGTTGTTCGCCTCGCCCAGATTGTCGGCCAGATCGCTGGCGCGCAGCTGACGACCGGGCACCAGCGCGTCGCCCTTCTTTTCCAGCCGGACAAGCATGGGCATATCGCTGTATTTGCGGGCATATTCTTCGAAATAGGGGACTTGGCGATCCAGATGGAACTCGCGCAGGATGACATGGCCAAAGGCCATACCCAGCGCCGCATCGGTGCCCTGTTTGGCGTTCAGCCAGACATCGCCGAATTTCGCGGCTTCCGAATAGTCGGGGCAGATCACGGCGGATTTGGTGCCGCGATAGCGCGCTTCAGTATAAAAATGCGCATCTGGCGTGCGCGTCTGGGGCACGTTCGACCCCCACAGCAGCAGGTAGCCCGCATTGTACCAGTCTGCCGATTCCGGCACATCGGTCTGTTCGCCCCATGTCATGGGGCTGGCCGGCGGCAGGTCGCAATACCAGTCATAAAAGCTCATGCAGGTGCCGCCCAGAAGCGACAGATAGCGCGAGCCTGCTGCATAGCTGACCATCGACATCGCCGGGATGGGCGAGAAGCCGAACACCCGGTCAGGGCCATAATTGCGGGCGGTATAGGCATTGGCCGCCGCCGTCATCTCGGTCACTTCATCCCACGTCGCGCGCACAAAGCCGCCCGTGCCGCGCTTGCGCGTGTAGCTGGCGCGCGCGGCTGGGTCTTTCTGAATCGCCTCCCAGGCCTGCACCGGCGACAAGGTTTCGCGCTTTTCGCGCCACAGCCGCATCAGCGCGCCGCGCACCAAGGGCGTTTTCACACGGTTGGCCGAATACAGATACCAGCTATAGGACGCCCCGCGCGCGCAGCCGCGCGGTTCATGATTGGGCAGATCAGGGCGCGTGCGCGGGTAATCGGTCTGCTGGGTTTCCCAGGTGACGATGCCCGATTTTACATAGATCTTCCAGGAACAAGACCCGGTGCAGTTCACCCCGTGGGTCGAGCGCACGATCTTGTCATGGCGCCAACGCTGGCGGTAGGTGTCTTCCCAGTCGCGGCTTTCAAGGGTGGTCTGGCCGTGGCCTCCTGAAAACACATCCTTGCGGGTCGATTTCAGGAAGTTCAGCCGGTCAAGAAGATGGCTCATGGCTGTCTCCGTTCTTGAGTTTTGAGGGGCAGGCGCGCGAAGAAGGTCGCGCGCCTGGCGAAATTCAGGGGTTCTTGATGTAGGCGCCCGGCCGCAGGTAGAACCACCAGTTCAGGATCAGGCAGAGCGCGTAGAACACGGCAAAGCCATACATCGCATATTCCGGTGTTCCGCCGCGCACCTGCTCGCCGATGACGATCGGGGCCACGAAAGAGCCATAGGCCCCCACAGCCGAGGTCCAGCCCAGCACCGGGCCTGCCTGTTCGCGATTATAGATCACGCCGATGGTGCGGAAGGTGGACCCGTTGCCGATACCCGTTGCCGCGAAGATGATCAGGAACAGCACCAGGAAGATGAAGAAATACTGTTCCGGCGTTTGCGACTGATAGGCCAGCATCATGACATAGCCTGCCGCGCCAGAGGCGATGACCATCACGGCTGCGACCCATTGCGTCACGATCGAGCCACCGAACTTGTCCGACAACCAGCCACCCGGCGGACGGATCAGCGCGCCGATGAAGGGGCCGATCCAGGCATAGGTCAGCGCGCTGGGGGCGTTGGGGTTGGCCACCCGCTCCATCACGCCATCGACCTCGACCGAGGTGAAACCGAAGATCACCGTGATCGACAGCGGCAACGCCATCGAGAAGCCGATGAACGACCCGAAGGTCAGAATATAGAGGATCGTCATCGACCAGGTGTGCTTGTCCTTGAAGATGGCGAATTGCTTGCCCATGTTCGGCCCGATCTGGCCGGGCATCACCCGCATCAGCACCAGCGTGGCGACACAGATCAGCACCACTGCGACAAAGACATTCAGCACGCCCAGACCGGTCGGGGCGGGCAGGAAAAGATACAGCCCGATCACCGATGTCAGGAAGCCGACGCCATAGAGGCCGAGGATCTTGCCGAACGACCCCAGCGTGCCGCCCATATCCGGCGAAAGCGGCTTGAGGTTGTTCATGCCGAACCAGGCCAGTGTGACCAGCGGGATCAGGATCGCCGCCCAGATGAAGCCTGCATTCTGGATATAGGTGGGCGTCCCGGCCTCGATCCGGCCGATCATCGTGCCGCTGTCGCGGATCAGCGCGATGGGATCACCGGCAATGGCCCCGAAAATGCCAACGGTCATCACGGTCGGGATCAGGATCTGCATCGTGGTCACGCCGAAATTGCCCAGGCCTGCATTCAGCCCCAGTGCCAGACCCTGCTGGCGTCTGGGAAAGAAGGTGCTGATATTGCTCATGGATGCGGCGAAGTTGCCGCCGCCAATGCCTGAAAGCAGCGCTGCAAGCTGGAACTTCCACAAAGGCGTATTGGGGTCTTGCAGGAACAGACCTGTCAAAAGCGCAGGCGGGATCAGCAGCGCGGTGGTCAGAAACACCGTGTTGCGACCGCCCGCAATGCGGATCATGAAGGATGCCGGGATACGCAGCGTCGCCCCGGTCAGACCCGCGATGGCCGTCAGCGTGAACAGTTCAGCCTGCGTGAAGGGAAAGCCCGCATTCAGCATCTGCACCGTGATGATGCCCCACATCAGCCAGACGGCGAAACCGCACAGCAGGTTGGGGATCGAGATCCAGAGGTTGCGGTTGGCCACCCCCTTTCCCGTTTGTTCCCAGAACGTCGTGTCTTCGACGTCCCATTTTTCCATGTCCTTGGCCATTTTATCTCCTGTCTTTCCTTGGGCCGGTGCGCCTGATCAGGATCAGTGCTTTGCAGGGCCGTGTCTGGGCTGGCCCGGTCTGTGCCGGGCCAGGCGGTGTTGTGTTATTCAGCGGGTCGAGACTTGCCGCGATCCAGCCGCTGAAGCGCGGCGCGCAGATCGTCGACAGTGGCGAACTTTGCCTTCAGTTGAAGACCGCCGGTGCCGCGCGGGGTCACTTCGACCATTTCGGACTCTGCGAAGATTGCAGCGACCTCGGCATCCAGCGCCTGCTTCTCGGCGGCCTCGCGTGCAATCTCTCGGTCAACCGAGGAGATGACATATTCATCCCCGAACCCGCCCTCTGGCTCTTTCAGCCAGATCCAGCAGACAACCCAGCTGATGAAGGCGCCGGCCGCGATGATGAAGAAGAAGGTCGAGGCATCGACGAACATGAACACGAACAGGTAGAAGACTGCGCCGACATTGCCGTATGCCCCCGCCATGCCCGAAATCTGCCCCGTCACACGGCGCTTGATCGAGGGGATGATCCCGAAGGTCGCGCCCTCTGCCCCCTGCACGAAGAAACTGCACATGATCGTAATGGCAATCGCGATGATCAGCGGCCAGCTGGAGTTCAGCAGCCCCATCATGATGAAGCCCACGCCGATACCGAACATATAGGCCATCATCACGAAACGGCGGTTGCCGAAGCGGTCAGACACCAGCCCGCCCATCGGACGTGCGAACAGGTTGACGAAGGCAAAGCTTGCCGCGATCAGGCCCGCCGCCACCGCCGTCAGCCCCCAGGTTTCCTGAAAGAACATTGGCAGCATCGACACCACGGCCAGTTCGGCACCGAAATTGGCGAAATAGGTGATGTTCAGCGCCGCGACCGACGAGAACGGGTATTTGTCGTCTTCCGGCACGCCCTTTTTCAGGATCGGCACATTGACGCGGATTGCCTGCCAGACCTGCCATACCACAATGACGGCAATCGCGATGTAGCAGATCGCGGCGGTCATGGCGTCGATATAGCCCATCAGCTTCACGCGATAGACCAGGATCGACAGGATACCGACCAGCGGCACCGTGAAGATGCACAGCAAGACCAGATCACGCCAGCTGGACACTTCCAGCGCCGACGCCTTGCGCGGCTTCTTATGCGTGTCCTTGGTCGGCCCGTCCGTTATGGCGAACCAGTAGAACACGCCGTAAGCTGCAATCACCACACCCGAAGTTGCCATCGCCCAGCGCCAGCCTTCCGGCCCGCCATACATGTGCAGGGCAATCGTGGGGATCGTGATGGCGGCGGCGGCAGAGCCGAAATTGCCCCAACCCGCCGCAAAGCCTTCGGCAAAACCGATGCTGCGCGGCGGGAACCACAGCGCGACCATGTGAATGGTCACAACGAAGCTTGCCCCGATCGACGACAGCACCAGGCGCGACATGAAAAGCACTTCGCGCGAATCGCCAAAGGCAAAGACGAAGGTCGGGATCGCCATCAGCACCATCAGCACCGAAAACACCCGGCGCGGACCGTAGCGGTCCAGCGCCATGCCGACGATGATGCGGGCAGGAATGGTCAGGGCCACGTTTGCGATGGCAAACAGGCGGATATCGTCACGGGTCAACCAGTCCACCGACGCCAGCATGGAACTCGCCAGCGGGGCCATGTTGAACCAGACATAGAAGCTCATGAAGAAGGCAATCCATGTCAGATGAAGCGCCTTGATTTCAGCATTCTTGAAGCGAAATAGATCGCTGACTTGCATGTCAGACCTCGAATGTTTGAATTGGGTTCGCGCGCTTTCGGATCAGATCATTCGGCGTGGGTGGGAATGATCAGCAACGGACAGGGCGCACGACGCGCCAGAAACGCACTGGTCGAACCAAAGGTCATATGATCGAATTCCTCGATCAGGGCGTCCAGCCGCTTGGTTATGAAGTTGAACGGTCCGACATCAGGCTTATGGCTGTGGCGCGCCATGACCAGAAGGTCTGGCTTGCGTTCATCCACTGCGCGCAGGATCATCTTGCGCGCATCGCCTTCTGCTATCAGAACCGTGGCCTCGAAACCATCTGCAACCAATCTGGCCGCTGCCTGTTCGGTGCCGACCTTCTGCTCTGCATATTGCGCAGAGAACAGCTCATCCGCGCCCGCAGTTGCACTGCCCACATCCTCGACCACCGAAATCAGCGTTATCTTCGGTTTCAGCGCCGAAAGCAGATCGCGCACTGCATCCAGTGCGATCCGCGCATTGCGGGAATTGTCGTAAGCAAGCATCACATGCATGGGCGTCTCCTTGCGCATGGACATCAAGACATGTCCGTTGGCAGCAGACAGTCACAGCGGACCGGGAAAAAACTTGATTTAGGTCAAGTTCCGATTTCCCGAGCCGAAGAAACGCGCGTGATTTGCCGGGTTTCAGCTTTGCCGGGAACAGAGTTTGAACTATCTGCCAAAATCTGTTGCAGCGCGCCTGACATATCTGTTAGCCGTGATTGACAGAAGTCAATCGAAGTACCCTTTCTTGCCCGGTGGTCCAGATGCGTCCAGATACTGACCCGCAGATTCGGCACCTCCACCTGTTTCGGGACATGGCACAGGCAAACTTTGCCGAACTCATGGCCAGTTCCTATGTCCAGACCTTTCCGCAAGGGCTGGAAATGATCCGGCAGGGTGATCCGGCGGATTTTCTGCATATCGTGATGGAAGGCTCGGTCGAGCTGGTGGGCCAATGGGCCGGGCGCGAATGCACGATGGCAGTGGTGCTGCCGGTTTCGACCTTCATCCTTGCCGCCTGCATCCGCGACGCGCCCTATCTGATGACCGCCCGCACATTGGAACGCACGCGCATCGTTCTGGTCCCGGCCTCGGATCTGCGTGCCATGTTCCGGCGTGACACGGAATTCGCCGTGGCGGTGATCAATGAACTGGCCGCGTGCTATCGAACAGTGGTGCGCAGCGCCAAGAATCTGAAACTGCGCAACTCGCGCGAGCGCGTGGCATCCTATCTGCTGCGTCAATCCGTGCTCGCCGGGGGGGTGCCGTCTTATACCCTGCCGGTCGAGAAACGGCTGCTGGCCTCCTATCTGGGCATGACCCCTGAAAACCTGTCGCGCACATTGAAGGCGCTGGAATCGGGCGGGGTGAAGGTTGACGGCGCGCGCGTGATCATTACCGACCGCGCCAAGCTGACCGCGTTGGTCAAACCCCACCAGTTGATCGATGGCCCGGATGCAGTGGCCGATAACTCCGGCTCCGGTTTGCCGCGAACTCGGGGCTGAGGGCCACGCCCAAGAAGGCGTTGCGCGCATCTGCATTCCCGCGCCGCTCGCTGTCGAGTTGATTTCGCATGGTCGGGCAGCTCAATACCGGCAACCCCTTTTGCGCATCATACTTTAAAGCAATTTCAGAAAAAGTTGACAGACTTTTTCGGTTCGAAATTGCGACAAAACAAAAGGTTAAAGCATTGAAGGCGATTCAACGAAAAGCCGAAACGCTTCAATACCCCAAAGCCTTGCGCAGCATGTTCAGCGCCATGACGATGATGAACACCGCAAAGACCCGCTTCAGGGGCTTGGGGTCCAGCGCATGGGCCAGCCGCGCACCCAGCGGGGCCGTGATCAGCGTCATCGCCACGACAATACCAAAGGCGGGCAGATTGACCGCGCCCACGGTCAGGGGTGGGGCATCGGCAATCGGCACCATCAGAAAGGCAATGACCGAAGGCACGGCAATCAGCATCCCGAACCCCGCTGCGGTAGCCACTGCGCGGTGAATGGGCACGTTATAGACGCTCATCAGCGGCACCGCGAATGACCCGCCACCTATCCCCATCAGTACCGACAGAAAACCGATCCCGCCGCCATAACCCAAACGTGGCAGCCCTTCGGGCATCTTCTGGCCCAGCCGGAACTCGGCGCGGCCAAAGCCCAGCCATAGCCCGATCACAATGCCCAGGACGCCGAAAATCCCCTGTAGCACCACCGAGCGCAGCGCCGCGGCCGTCAGCACCCCCAGTATCGCCCCCAGCGCAATCGCCAAGGCCCAGCCCTTCAGGATCGGCCAGTCCACCGCCCCGCGCTTGTGATGGCTTTGCACCGAGCGCGCGGAAGTCACGATGATCGTCGCCAGCGAAGTCGCCAGACAGACCTGCATAAGCTGTGCGCTGTCATAGCCCAGCGCCGTGAACAGGAAGAAAAACGCAGGCACCAGAACAATCCCGCCGCCCACGCCCAACAGCCCCGCCACCACCCCGGCAAAGGCGCCGATGACCATCAGCAGAAGCGTCAACTGCCCCAGAAGGGCCGGATCCAGCGCGCTCACGCGGCAGCCTGTTGCGCAACCGCGCGGATGCGCGCCACCATCGCGCGCAACCCGTTAGAGCGCTGCGAGGACAGATGTTCATCCAGCCCCAGCCGCCCAAGCTGGGCCAGCGCATCGGTTTTCAGCACATCGTCCACGCTCTGGCCTGCATAAAGCGCGTGCAACACCGCAATCAGCCCGCGCACGATCAGCGCATCGCTGTCGCCCATGAAATCGAACCGGGCTTTTGCGCCCGCGCCCTCGATCATGGGTTGCAGCCAGACTTGACTGGCGCATCCCTCGACCTTGGTCGCCGGGGTTTTCAGCGCGTCGTCCATCGCTGGCATGGCGCGGCCCAGTTCGATGACATGGCGATAGCGGTCTTCCCAGTCGTCAAGGAAATCAAACGTCTCTGCAATCTCTTCAAAGGCTGGGGTGCTCATCTGCGAACCTCGTCTGGTGGACAATCCAAGACCTAAGCTGCGGCGGCGGCAAGGTCCAGCCCATGCAATGCAGGTGCAACCGCATGATCGGGCACTTTTCAAAGCCGTGAATTTAGGCTAACCCAGTGTCGATGCCGCCCCATCACTGCCGCCCGGTCGCAAGAGGAACCGACATGCAAAAGCCCCTGATTGCCGCGCTCGCACTGGTGATGGTCCTGTCGGCCTGTGGTTCTGTCGGACAATCGCGGCTGAACCCGATGAACTGGTTCGGCCAGCGTTCTGCCGAAACCCTGGCACCCAGCGGGGGATGGGGGACCAGCGTTGACACGCGCGCGCTGGTGCCGGTGGTGACAGAGCTGGAAGTGATCCGCACGCCCGAAGGGGCTGTCGTACATGCCGCAGGGCGCACCGACACGCAGGGCTGGTGGGATGTGGAACTGCGTCCTGTCAATGAAGAACGCCCTGTCGATGGCGCGCTGATCTATGAATTCGTGCTGGCCAGCCCGGTGCAGCGCGGGGTCGTGGGCAGCGAGGCGTCGCGCCATGTGACCGCAGGCGTGAAGATATCAAACATGCGGCTGGAAGGGGTGCGGCGCATCGTGGTGCGCGGGGCGCAGAACGCGCGCAGCGTCAGCCGCTGATCAGCCCCCTGCCGCGATCAGATCAGCCTTGGTCGCTGAAGGCATGATGCGTTCCCCCCCGGATGACGCCCTATCCTGAATGATGCGGACAAAACCGCCTTGCGCGGGGTCAAACCGGCAGCTTACAGCGCGATGGCCTCGACCCGCTCGCCCTTCACCGCCAGCCCGACCTTGCCGTCACACAGGCGCAGCGCGTCATCGCCAAACACGCTGGCGCGCCAGCCTGTCAATGCGGGCACATCGCGCAACCCGGCAGCCAGTGCATCCAGATCAGCGGATGAGGCGATCAGCTTTGCCGCCACGCCGGTCTGGTCGGATTTGGCCTTCAGCAGCACGCGCAGCAAATCCGCCAGCGCGGGATTGACCTGCAAATTCTCTCGCCCGTTCTGCGGGGCCGGAAAGCATTCCGGCTCACAATCCAGACCGGCGGCAACGGCCTCTACAATACCTTGCGCTATCTCGCCCTTGCGCGCTTCGCGCTGCAACAGCCTTGTGCGCCCCAGATCATCAAGCTGGCGCGGCTTGACCGAGGCAAGCTCGATCAGCGCATCATCCTTGAACACGCGGTTGCGCGGCACATTGCGCCGCTGCGCATAGGCTTCGCGAAACGCCGCCAATTCGCGCAGAATCGCCAAAAAGCGGCCCGAATCATTTCGGGTCTTGATGCGCTTCCACGCCTCTTCGGGGCGGGTGATATAGGTGTTGGGGTCCGCCAGCACCGCCAGCTCCTCTATCACCCATCCGGCGCGCCCGCTTTGTTGCAGTTGCGCGGCCAGCTTTTCATAAACCACCCGCAGATGGGTGACATCGGCCAGCGCATAATTCATCTGCGCCTCGGTCAGCGGGCGGCGCGACCAGTCGGTGAAACGCGAGGATTTGTCGATCTGCCCGCGCGCAAGCTTGCGCACCAGTGTTTCATAGCCCACCTGATCGCCGAAACCGCACACCATCGCCGCGATCTGCGTGTCAAATAGCGGGGTTGGCAGCACCTGCCCCTCGATGCAGAAAATCTCCAGATCCTGGCGCGCGGCATGCAGCACCTTCACCGTGCTTTCATCGCGCAGCAACGCGTAGAACGGGGCCAGCGACAGCCCTTGCGCCAGCGGGTCCACCAGAACCGCAGGGCCGCTTTCCGGCCCGTCCGGCCCTGGTAGCGCCATTTGCAGCAGGCAAAGCTGCGCGTAATAGGTCCGCTCGCGCAGAAATTCGGTGTCAACCGTCACATAGGGCGCATCATGGGCCTTGGCGCAAAACTCGGCCAGCGCCTCGGTGGTGGTGATCAACTGTATCTGCGGGGTGGGTCGGGAATTGGCCATGAGCC
This sequence comes from Paracoccaceae bacterium, assembly GCA_020832655.1. Lineage (GTDB taxonomy): Bacteria > Pseudomonadota > Alphaproteobacteria > Rhodobacterales > Rhodobacteraceae > Roseinatronobacter. The sequence goes on along the minus strand of JAFIEF010000040.1, from coordinate 1,667 downwards.
CTATTAGGCAATAATCGCGGGCTTGCAAAGCCCTTGGACGAGCTGAAAACCGGCACGCCCCCTTGCCAACACCAACGCTGCATCATATACGCCATCACACGGTCGGAGTGTAGCTCAGCCTGGTAGAGCACTGTCTTCGGGAGGCAGGGGCCGGAGGTTCGAATCCTCTCACTCCGACCAATGATTTCAGATACTTAGCAATTGCTGTTCCGGCCCTCATTCAGGGCCGGTCCGGATTTGATCCGGATTTTGCAGTTCTTTGGGGGCGTTTTCCTGAGTCTCTTGGTCCCAGAAATCGAAAGGCCGCTGACTGGGCTGGCACCCGCGTCAACGGCAAAATCGAAAAGTTTGCCCGGAATGGATACCAGATCGCGCCCGTGATCGCAATCGCGGGAGGGGCCGATGTCTGAAGTTCTGTCCTTCTGCAAGATCAAGCTGCAATACCTGTTGGAGATGGTCACGGACCACGATTTGGACGACAACGCCCTGCGCGTCGCGCTCTACCTGGCGCTGGCCCATGCCGATCATGAGACCGGCGAAAGCCACCCGTCTTTCGAAACCATCGGTGCGGCCATCGGCAAGCACGCCAAATCGGTCAAGCGGGCGCTGAACAAGGTCGAGGCGGCGGGCTACATGACCGTGGAGCGCGGGACCAACAAGGGGAAATCCTCGCGTTACCGCCCGACCGAAGCGGCCATGAAACGAGCCACTGAGCGCCGCAGAGAGGGGGACAAGGTTGTCCCGCTTAGCCGCGCCAAAGGGGGACAATCCTGTCCGCAAAGGGGGACAGGATCGCCCCCCGAACAGAGAACAAGAACTTAGAAAAGAACGAGGGCGCGCGTCCGCGCCGGATTTGCCCGATGAAGGGCAATCCGGCGGAACGCGCCCGGACCTGGTGTTTGTCCCGAGGGGTATCTGCTTTGTCCGGGACTGGGATGCGCGGCTGGCCCGGGAAGGGATGACGACGCTGGAGCACAGCCTGCCCCTGTCACCACACGAGCATCACCTGGGCTACTGGCTTCCGGCGCGAACACCGGCCCCGGTGGGCAGCGCGGAATGGCAGGCGCAGTTGCGGCTTCTGCGAAATGTCATCCGTCAGGCGCAGGATGCAGATGCATCACGTCATCCGCAAGATGGCGCATGCGCCGCGCCTTCTGCACCCGGCATCGCGTCCTTTGCGCCGCGTCCGATGAAGCACGCATCGCGCCTTCCGCAGGATGTCGCCCCGACCGTGGGGGAGAACCGCCATGCGGTCTGAGCAAACAGCAAGGCGACCCATGTCATACGCTGGCGCTTCTGACACGGGACCTTGCGAGGGGCGGCAAGCCTCCCCTTCGAACCCCACCGGCGCGGGTAAAGCCCGCGCAAAGGAGCCGCTGACGGAGACCTTCGTCTTCCGTTGCACGACGGCTGAGAAGGCCCAGTTGCGCGCCAAGGCCGAGGCCGCTGGCCTGCCCGCCGCGACGCTCTTGCGCGAGGCGCTTGGCCTTGGCGCAGGATCGTCACACGCTATGACCGATGCCCAAAGGTGTTTCTCTCAGCCGTCGCGCTCGCAGCAACCGTGCTGTTCTGGCTGTGAATATCAATGAGTCTGGAGCCTAAGCAAAGACCGCGATTTCGAATACGTCCTGGTGGACGCCACGATCTGCAAGACGCATGCCGACGCG
>JAFIEF010000039.1 GCA_020832655.1 Paracoccaceae bacterium | reverse complement strand
GTGGCGCGGGGGGGGGGGGGGGGGGGCGGGCGGCGCCCCCCCCCCCCCCCCCCCGGCCCGGGGGGGGTTTTGCCGAGAAGTGCCGGCGCGCCCGTCGCGACAGCGCATGGATCAAGCGGATTTCGTATCAGGAGCGCCGCATCGACCCCTATCACGGGCGCAGCTTGCGGCCCAGAAGTTCCAGCCGGTGCCCTTCCAGCCGGTATCCCAGACGTCTGGCGATCTTTTCCTGCAACGCTTCGATTTCCGGGTCGCAGAACTCGATCACCTCGCCGGTCTCGACATCGATCAGATGGTCATGATGTGCGCGCTGGCTGTCCTCGAAGCGTGCGCGCCCGTCGCCGAATTCCAGCCGGTCCAGAATACCCGCCTCTTCCATCAGCTTGACCGTGCGGTAAACCGTGGCCAGCGAAATGCGGGCATCTATCGCGCTGGCGCGGGCGTGAAGTTCCTCGACATCGGGGTGATCATGCGCCGCATCCATCACCTGCGCGATGACGCGGCGCTGTTCGGTCATGCGCAGCCCTTGGGCTTCCAGTCGCTCCAGGATCGTATCGCTCACCTGTCTTGGCCTGTGCAGTGGTTGGGGCCACCAGCTTAGCGGCTGTGCGCAAGACTGAAAACCATCAATCGCGGATCAGGGCGCGCGGCTCGGATATATCCCGAGCAGCGCAGGATATGCGCGTCATCGCTTGCCGTAATAGAACCCCACCACATGCTCTGCTTCGGCGAAAAACAGCCAGCGCTGCGCCAGCATGCCCGCAAGATGGGCACTCAGCGCAAACGCAATGATTGCATAGCCCGCAGGCAACAGCAGCAGGGCTGCGGGCAGCACCGCGCCCAGCCCCAGCGCGATCAGTCGCAACTTGACCGCATGTTTGCGCCCCACCACATGCACCATTTCGCGCAGCAGATAGTTGCGCCCCGAATGCGGCGGCTCCAGCAGGCGCACCTGCCCCAGACCACCCAGCCCCGTCGCCGTGCCCACATCGCTGCGTGACGCCGCAAGGCGCCGGTCCCCTTCGCGCCAATGCAGTGCCATCGCCAGCCCAAGGCCAGCCATCAGCCACGCCGCCAGTGTCAGTTGCGCAGCCAGCACCGCGCCACCCGCCAGCGCGGCCAGCACGAAGACGGGCGGGGTTGACCAGTGATGCCAGCGCGGCACGGCACGGATTTGGGCATAAATCATCGCCGTGGCGATGATCGTGGCCAGCGCAAGCGCTGCCCCCAGCGCGCCAAAAACCGGCAAGGGCGTGGCCCGGAACACCGACCCTGCGGCATGCGGGGCCATGATGATCAGCGCGGCGGCGGCCAGCACCGCCTCGCGCGACAGCCAGCTTGTACGCCATTGCGTCATCGCTTTCAGCGCGCGTTCGGGGTGGCCCAGATGGAACGCCGCCGCGATGAGCCCGACGCCTGCCAGCCCATAGCCCAGCCCGAACAGGATGAAGGCCGCCAGCCCGGTGGGCGCGCGCAACCCGACCCCCAGCCAGACCAGCAGCCCGAAGCCCAGCCCGGAAAGCACTGTGAACAGGATCAATGACGGGGCGGGGTGCATGTCAAAGCCTTTCCAGCGCGCGGTCAAGCCAGCCCAGAAAGCCGGTGGCCTGATCACCCGAAGGGTCGCACAGGCTGGCCAGATCGGGGGCTTCCAGCGCGTCACGGGCACGCGGGGGCAGGTATTTGTTGACCGGCCGCGTGCCCTGTTCGGGCATCAGATCCACCCCGCCGCGTTCGGCCACAAGGCGCGAGACATCGCTTTGCGGGTCGCCCAGATCCCCGAAATGACGCGCACCCGCAGGGCAGGTCCGCACACAGGCGGGTTCGCGGTCTTCGGCGGGCAGGTTTTCGTTATAGATGCGGTCCACGCAAAGGGTGCATTTCTTCATCACCCGTTCCGCGCCATCCATTTCGCGCGCCCCGTAAGGGCAGGCCCATGCGCAAAGCCCGCAGCCGATGCAGTCGGTCTCACTGACCAGAACGATCCCGTCCTCGGCACGCTTGTAACTGGCCCCGGTGGGACAGACGGTGACGCAAGGCGCATCCTCGCAATGCAGGCAGGATTTGGGGAAATGCACCACCATCGGCGGGGCGTTGTCGCGCGTGATTTCGAATGTGTGAACCCGGTTGAGGAACGTGCCTTCAGGCGCCGCGCCATAGGCATCCATATCCGCCAGCGGCGCACCATAGTTTTCGGTATTCCAGCCCTTGCAGGAAATCACGCAGGCATGACAGCCCACGCATGTGTCAAGATCGATGACCAGACCGAGTTTATTCCGGGTGCTTGCGGGAAGTGTCGTCATCGGGCGCGACTTTCTGGCATCTGGCTGCGGGACAGGGATTTTTGAGTATTTTTGGCAAGATGAAGCATAGGGTCAGACTTTGACCTGATGCGCGATGTCGCGCGCGGGCGCGGGCACGGGCGAGCGTTGGGCGGCATGGGCTGGCTGGCTGACGCGCTGGCCAGCAGGGGCTTTTTCGATCCGTACCCGCAAATCATACCAGGCCGCCTGCCCCGTGACCGGGTCGGAATTGGCCCAGCGCAGCCCGTCGCCCCGGCTGGGCAGAAGTTCATGGATCAGATGGTTGAGAAGCGCGCTTTGCACCGCCTCTGGCGCGTCGGCATCCAGCGCCCAAGCGCCGCGCCGCTTGGCGATGGCGTTCCATGTCCAGACCGTGCGCGCATTCAGCGCCGCCATCCGCGCCACCGGCAGGGTGATCTGGCCGTGGGCAGAGGTGAGCGTCGCCCAGTCCCCTTGCACGAAGCCATGCTGCGCCCAGATATCGCCCGAGACATAAAGCGGCGTATGGCCGTGGATCTGGCGCAGCCATGCGTTCTGGCTGCCCCAGCTATGATAATGCGCCATCGGGCGCTGGGTCAGGGCGTGCAAGGGGTATTGCGCAGGGTCGGTTTCAGCATCGGTAAAGGTCGGATACCAGATCGGCAGCGGGTCCATTGCGGCGCGGATGCGCGCGCGCAGATGGTCGGGGGGCTGGCGGTGGCCATGCCCTTCGGCAGCAAGCTGGAATTTGCGCAAGGGTTCCAGATAGAGGTTGAACAGATAGGGCTGCACGCTGTCATAAATGCCGCGCGACACGGCCCAGTCCTGATAGGCGGCGTTCCAGGGTTTGAAGAATTGCGCCTCTTCAGGGATATGGTCCAGCCAGAAGCCACCATGTTCGATATAGCGCGCGATCTGGTCAGGGTTGGGGCTGCCGCGCCCCCGACCCGTGCCGTCAGCGCCCCGCCAGCCCGCCAGCGGGCCAATACCGGGGCGGCGTTCGTGGTTGGTGATGTAATCTGCATAGTCGCGGAACCTTGCCGTGCCGTCCTCTTTCACCATCCCCGGCAGTTTCAGCCGCGCGCCCAGTTCCAGCAGCACCGACTGGAAGGGGCGCACATCACGGTCAGGCGCGACCACGGGCCAGCGGATACTGTCTGCCAGCGCCTCTGCCTCGCAGATCGGGCGGTCAAGCAGGCTGATGCAGTCATGGCGTTCCAGATAGGTGGTATCGGGCAGCACCAGATCGGCAAAGGCCACCATTTCCGAACTATAGGCGTCTGAATAGATGATGCGCGGTATGCGGTAGCTGCCATCGTCATTCTGGTCGGTCAGCATCTGCATCACGGCGCTGGTATTCATCGAGGAATTCCACGCCATATTCGCCATATACAGAAACAGCGTGTCGATCTCGTAGGGGTCACCGGCATGGGCATTACTGATGACCATATGCATCATCCCATGCGCGGAAAGCGGCGCCTCCCATGAAAATGCCTTGTCGATGCGTCGGGGGCTGCCATCATCATTGATCAGCAGATGTTCCGGCCCCAGCGGATAGCCCAGATGCGGGCCATCAAGCGGCTGGCCGGGGGTGTGGCCCGCATGCGGGCGCGGATGGGCTTCGGGCGGTTTGGGATAGGGCGGCTTGAAACGGAACCCGCCGGGGGTTTCCACCGAGCCGATCAGGATTTGCAGCAGATGCAGCGCGCGGGCGGTCTGGAACCCGTTGGAATGGGCCGAGATCCCGCGCATGGCATGCATCGCCACCGGGCGGCCCACCATCTTTTCCTGCCGGACGCCGCGAAAATCGGTCCAGGGCTGATCGATGGTGATTTCTTCTTCAAACGCCACGCGGGCAATTTCGGCGGCAATCGCGCGGATGCGCCCGGGCGCAATGCCGCAGCGTTCGGCCACGGCTTCGGGGGCGTAATCGGATGACAGGTAGCGATCGGCCAGATGGCGAAAGACCGGCAGATGGGTGACGCCGCCAATTTCGACCCCATGCGCCAGATCAGGGGCAATGCCGGGACTGTCCCAGGCCACCGCCTGCCCCGTGCGGCGGTCGCGCACCAGCGGCCTGCCCTGCTCATCGCGCAGGAACAGCCCGTTTTCCGCCCCCTGCTGCGCGTTCACCAGATAGGGTGCATTGGTGTAGCGGATCAGATATTGCAGATCGATCCTGCCCGCCTTGAGCAGCTCATGCACCAGCGACAGGATGAACAGCCCGTCCGTGCCCGGCGTGATCCCCACCCAGTCATCGGCAATGGCGTTATAGCCCGAGCGGATCGGATTGATGCCGATCACCCGCGCGCCACGCGCCTTGAGCTTGCCCAGACCCATCTTGATGGGGTTGCTGTCATGATCTTCGGCCACACCAAACAGCAAAAACAGCTTTGTGCGGTCCCAGTCGGGCTGGCCGAATTCCCAAAATGACCCGCCCATCGTGTAGATGCCCGCAGCGGCCATGTTGACGCTGCAAAACCCGCCATGCGCGGCCCAGTTCGGGGTTCCGAAGGATTGCGCCCACCAGCCGGTAAAGCTTTGCGACTGATCGCGCCCGGTGAAGAAGGCGAGTTTCTCGGGCGCGGTGTCGCGCAGCGGGCGCAGCCAGTCTGTTGCGATTTGCAGTGCCTCGTCCCAGCTTATTTCCTGAAACTCGCCCGCGCCGCGCGGGCCGACACGTTTCAGGGGCGCGCGCAGCCGCGCAGGCGAGAGGTGCTGCATGATCCCCGCCGATCCCTTGGCACAAAGCACGCCTTTATTGACCGGATGATCGCGATTGCCCTCGATATAGGCAACCTTGCCGCCCTTGAGATGCACATTGATGCCGCAGCGACAGGCGCACATATAGCAGGTGGTCTTGCGGATCTGGTCCGAGACATACGGCGACAATTCGGCCAGCGGCGGCTTGGGCATGCAGCGCTTTCCTTTCGCGTCATCGCCCCTGGCAGGGCAACGCACCATGATACTGCCACCAGATCAGAAACCGGGCGCGCTTGTCCAGATCAAACCCGCTGCCCGCCGCCCCGGCAATGGCCCATTGTCATGCAATGCGCCGGAACATCGACACACCGGTCGAGTTGTCGAAGAACGGCACCGAATCGGCCATTTCCTCGCCGGTGACATGGGCCTGCGCTTCTGCCAGAACCACCTCTGTGATGAAGGGCAGGTTCAGGCGTCGGGCCTCGGCCAGCGGCACCCAATGCAGATGGCTAAGCTCATCACAAGCAGCCGAGAAATCATCCAGATCACCCGCCACGGCATCGGCATCAGCCAGAAAGAAGCGCGCATCAAAGCGGCGCGGGCGTCCCGGCGGGGTGATGGCGCGGAAGATATAGCGCAGCGCGCTGGCATCGGGCAAAAGCCCCTGGGCGGCAAAACCCTGCCAGTCTGCGGGCGGGCTACCCCACTGGCCTGCGCAGCCCAGCATCAGCCCGGTTTCTTCCCATAATTCGCGGATCGCAGCCGCCGCCAGCGCATCGGGGGCGGGGTGGCTTTGGCCCAGCCGCGCAAGGCAGGATTGCGGCATTGGCCGCGCCAGCGGCACAGCCGCGTCAGTGGCATCCACCGCCCCGCCGGGAAAGACGAACTTGTCGGGCATGAAGGCCGCCTTCGCCCCGCGCTGGCCCATCAGCACGCGCGGGTTGCTGGCCGCATCGCGGATCAGCAGGATCGTTGCCGCATCGCGGATCGCGGTCTTGTCAGTGGTGTCGCTCATCGCTGCTCCCAAAGCCATGCATACGCCGCGACCATTGCCACGCGACGGTCATCCCCTTGAGCCGCGGCAGAAGCAGAAGCGAAAGCGCCACATGCAGCGTGCCGAAGATGGCAAACAATTCCGCCGGGTGCCAGTCGCGCAGGAACATCACACTGACCATCAGGGGCACAGTGATCTTCAGCGTGATCAGCAATGTCAGATAGGCCGGGCCATCATCGGCGCGCTGGTGATGGTATTCCTCGCCGCAACCGGGGCAGGTATCATGCACTTTCAGATAGCTGTGCAGCAGCGGAGCCTTGCCACAGGCGGGACATGTGCAGCGCAGCCCGCTCAGCAGGCTTGGCCCCAGCGGGCGGTCATCGATTTGAGCTTCGGCATGGTCCATCTGGTCTGTCCTGGGTGGTTGGTCACGCGCGACATAGCATATCAGCCGGAAATCTGTATCCCCGAAGACAGGTTTTCTGCCCGATGGACGGTTTTCTTGGCCCTATCGCGACGGAAACAGCGCGAGGCCGCGTTTTCAGGGCATATCGCGCCGCATTGAAGCGGCGTGACAGCAAAAAGGACCACACGCAATGAACAAGGTATTCATCATGATCATCGGTGCCGCCGCCTTCGGGCTGGCCGCCCCCGCCGCCGAGGCCCGCAACCAGGAGATGCGCGCGCTTCCGGGCTTCGAGCAGCTTGACACCGACCAGAGCGGCGCGATCACCCGCGAGCAGTTTCTGGCCGGGATGCAGGATATGCAAGGGCAGATGCCGGATGCCATGATCGCGCGGCTGATGGAACATGCCGACGAAGACGGCAAGCTTGACGAGGCCGCGCTGCGCGCCGCTTTTGCCGCATTCGCCGAAGAACGCATGTCCCAGCCGCGGCGCGGCCAGCAACGCGATGCGCGCCAGGATCGCGCGCAGATGGGCGAGCGCATGTTCGACCGCATCGACGCCAATAATGATGGGGTGATCGACACAGAAGAATATGAAGCCTTCACCAGCCGCATGACGCAGCGTATGGAAAGGCACGAACATGGCGGGCGCTGGGGCCGCGACGCAATGCGCGGCAAGCGCGGGCAGGACTGAACGCGCATTTGCGCAAGGGGCGGGCAGGCAGGGAACAGCATGGTGCCACGCGACACGGGCGAGCCGTCCATCGAGGCCACGCTTCTTGCGCAATTCGCGCAAGGCGCACCCGATGCCGCGCAGGCGCTGACCGACCTGCTGGCCCCGCGCATCCTGCGCTATGCCGCGCGGATGCTGGGCGATCCGGCCGAGGCAGAGGATGTCACGCAAGACACCATGCTGCGGCTGTGGCGCATAGCCCCGGACTGGCGCGATCAGGGTGTGTCGCCTTCGGCCTGGGCGTTTCGGGTGGCGGGCAATCTGTGCACCGACCGGCTGCGCAAGCGCCGCCCCGGCCCGCCCGAACTGCCCGATCTGGTCGATGACAGCCCCGCCGCCGATGCCCGCATGATGCAGGCGGCGCGGGTGCGGGCCTTGGAACAGGCGCTGGCCGGCCTGCCGGAACGCCAGCGTCAGGCGGTGATCCTGCGGCATCTGGAAGGCATGTCCAACCCGCAGATCGCCGCCATCATGATGCTGGGGGTCGAGGCCGTGGAAAGCCTGACCGCGCGGGGCAAACGCAACCTGTCGGCCATTCTGGCCGGTCAACGTGACGCATTGGGGTATCAAGATGACGACTGAACGCCCGGACCACAGCGCAGATGATCTGCTTGAAAGCTGCTTCGCGGATGCGCGCGCGCATCCGCCGCAGCTTGGGCCAGATCTGCGCGCGCGCATTCTGGCCGATGCCGCCGCCATTCAGGCGCAGGCAAGATCGGGCGCGGCCAGCCCGCAGCGGCGCAGCCTGCGCCAGATACTGGCGGAATGGCTGACGCCCGCGCTGGCAGGCGGGGCGGTGGCGGCGGCTGCGGGGTTCTGGGTCGGGGTCTGGCTGCCAATGCCGGTAGTGGCGCTGGATTTGCCGCTGTGGCTGGATACCCCGCTGGCCTATCTTGACCTGATCAGCCTGCAAATCATGGGTCTGGATGACCCGCTCTGGATGGAGTTCTAGGATCATGGACACGCCGACCAAGACCCGCCGTTTTCCCTGGCTGAAGCTGGTGCTGGTGATCTCGCTGGTGATGAATTTCGTGGCGCTGGGCATGATCTGGGGCGTGGCCTCGCGCGCGGGGCCATCAGGGTCGCTGCTGCGCGCCTCGGTCGCGGCGCTGCCTGCCCCCGAACGCCGCGCCTTGCAGCGCGAAACCGGCGCGATCTGGCGCGAGGCGCGGGCCAATATGCGCCACACACCTGCCGCGCCCCAGGCCATGATCGCCGCGCTGCAAGCCGAGGAGTTTGACGCAGCGGCGTTTTCAGCGTCCCTGCGTCAGGCGCAGGAGCGGCTGGTGCGCATCAGCGACCAGATGCATGACCAGCTTCTGGACCGCGTCAGCGCAATGTCGCTGGAAGAACGCCGCGCCTATGCCGAGGCGCTGGCAGACCGGCTTGGCAAGCGCCGCTGGCAGCCACAGAACCGCTGGCGCGCGCAGGACTGACCCCAGCGCATCAGCCGATCATGAAATGCAGCGCGAACAGCACTGCCGCGCCGCCAAAGATCGTCAGTACGGCATTCTTGGTCCAGAAGCTGATCGCCAGCGTGGCAATCGCCGCGCCCAGGCGCACCGCGTCCAGCGCCCCGCCCGTGGCTTGCGGAAACAGGATCAGCGGCGTGATCATGCCCGGCATCACCGCCACAGCGGTATAGCGCAGATGGCGCAGCACCCATTCGGGCAGGTCGCGATTGCCGACGATCCCCAGAAAGGACAGCCGCAACAGGTATGACCCCAGCCCCAGCGCGATGATGATGCCCCATATCTGAAGCGTGCTGTAGCTCATGCCGCCCCCCTTGCGCGCGCCATGCGGCGTTCAACCTCGGCCCCCGCAGCCATTGCCAGAATCGCCGCAACCAGCAGGCCGGTATTGAAAGGCATGAAGGAAAACACCAGCACCCCGGTGATGGACACCAGCGCCGCCGCCACATGCGCAGCCGAACGCAGCATCGGCACGATCAGCGCCAGAAAGGTGATCGGCACCGCGAAATCAATCGGCAGCCCCGCCGGGATCACCGCACCCATCGCCGCCCCGGCCCATGTCGAGACATACCAGATCGGGCAGACCGGGGTGATCACGCCCATATAATAGCCGAATTTCTGTGCATGGCTCATCTTCGGGGTCTGTTCATATTTCAGGATCGAGGCGGCATAGGCCTGATCAACCATGAAATAGGACACCACCCCGCGCCGCCACCAGCTTATCGGCCCCAGATGCGGCGCAAGCGAGGCCGAATACATTGCCATACGCAGATTGACCGCCAGCGACGCGGCCAGCACGATCAGCGTGGGCGCGTTGTCGACCATCATCTGCACGGCGACAAATTGCGCCGCGCCTGCAATCACCAGAACCGAAAACCCCATTGTCTGGGCAATGCTCAGCCCGGCTTCGGTCGCGACCACGCCAAACACCACCCCGAAGGGCACGATCACCAGCAGAAACGGGGTGCCATCACGGAAACCTTGCCAATAGGCGCTGCGGGAGTGCATGGACCTGTCCCATCCTTGCCAAGGCAGCGCAACAGCGCCTGCCATCTTGTTGCTTCACTTGTGCAATATCGCGGAGATGGGTCAGAGGCAATGCTTTAGAGTATGTCGCGTGAATGCGAATGAACGTGACACGCTCTAGCGCGCAAACACCCCGCTGACGCGCCCCAGCAGCATGAAGGCCCGCGCGGAACGGGTATCGGCCATCGCTGCCATCTGGGCATCGTCGGCCTGTTGCTCGAACGCGGCAAAGACCCTGTCAAACTCGCGCAGGAACAGATGCGCGGCGCGGCGGAATTCGGGGTCATTGCGCATCCGTCCGGCGGTCAGCGCCAGACAAGACCGGTCGCGTATGCCGCCCAGCGCCGCGACCAGCGGCCCGCGCGTGCCTTGCGCAAAGGCGCGCCACAATTCGGGCCGCGCACGGTCCGGGCGCAGATCATCCATATAGATGCCTTCCTGCGCCAGCCGGGTCAGCACCTCTTGCGCGGCGCTGATCAGGGGGGCGATGCGCGCATCGCCCAGCGCCTTGCGCAGCGCGTCAAACCCGTCCTGATCATTCTCATCTTCAGGGAAGTGCAGCGCACGGATCAGTTCGGCCGGGCTGGGGCTGTCTGCATCAGCCTGGCCCAACCCGCCCAATGCCAGCAGCGGCTGGGCATCCTGTGGCAGCTGGCCCGCGCGGCTGTCGCGGGTTTTCGCGCGATGCGAGACGAACAGCGCAAGCCGCGAATCGGTCTGTAGCTGCGCCGCAGCCAACGCATCGATCCGGCTTTGCGCCACGGGCGACAGGGGCAGGCTGCGCGGCATGTCTTCCGATGTCAGCCGCCGCAATTCGTCACTGCTGCGCTGCAACTCGATGATGTCGCGGCACAGCTGCGCAGCCGTGACCGCCAATCCCAGCGCGATCGAGATCAGCAACGCTGGCAACACCAACGCAACCGCCAGCAGCAGGATCATCACCCGGTCCATCGCCGCGAAATCGACGATCCAGAAATACCCGACCCCGGCCAGCAGCCAGACCATGACAACCAGAACCCGCGCCTGTGCAGCATTCAACCCCGCGCGGCGGTGTTGCGGGGCCAGAGGCTTGGGGGACGAAGCTGGTTCCGGCATCATGCCCTTATTCGAACTTGATTTTCAGGATTTCGTAGCTTTTCACCCCGCCGGGGGTGGTGACATCAATACTGTCGCCTTCATCCTTGCCGATCAGCGCACGCGCCAGCGGGGATTTCAGGTTCAGCAACCCTTTCTCCAGATCGGCCTCTGGCTCGCCCACGATCTGATAGATCCGCTCTTCATCGGTGTCCTCATCAACAATCGTCACTGTGGCCCCGAACTTGACCGTGCCGGTCAGGCGGGCAGGGTCGATCACTTCGGCGCGCGACAGGATCGATTCCAGCTCCTTGATGCGGCCTTCGATGAAGCTCTGCTTTTCGCGCGCGGCGTGGTATTCGGCATTTTCCGACAGATCGCCATGCTCGCGCGCCTCGGCAATGGCGCGGATCACGGCGGGGCGTTCGGATGTCTTGAGCCGCTTCAACTCTGCGTCCAGCATTTGCTGACCATTGCGGGTCAGGGGAAGTTTCTCCATGATCTCGTTCCCAACTAATGAAAAACCGCCCGCGGCAATGCCGGGGCCGTTCAAGGTTCTCGGCTGTATCTGACCGCAGTGCGGGCCTGATTGCAAGCGATATGCGCGCCACCCGCTATTGGCGGCGCGATTATGCCGCTGCGTTTGCATTGACCGCCCCTTCCCCCTTCGCTAGGTGTTTGCGCGACAGAAAATTTCAGATCAGCCCTGCCACGCGCAAGAACAGGAGCCGCCATGACCGAGATCGAACGCGAAGCAATGGAATATGATGTCGTCATCGTGGGGGCGGGGCCAGCGGGCCTGTCGGCCGCAATCCGGCTGAAACAGCTTGATGCCGACCTGAATGTGGTGGTGCTGGAAAAAGGCTCGGAAGTGGGCGCGCATATCCTTTCAGGCGCGGTGCTGGACCCGTGCGGGCTGGATGCGCTGATCCCTGACTGGAAGGAACGTGGCGCGCCGGTCACTGTGCCGGTGTGCAAGGACAATTTCTACATGATGGGGCCGGCCGGGCAAATCCGCGTGCCCAACTGGCCGATGCCGCCGCTGATGAACAATCACGGCAATTACATCGTCAGCATGGCGAATGTCTGCCGCTGGATGGCCGAACAGGCCGAAGCGCTGGGGGTCGAGATTTTCCCCGGCATGGCGTGCTCGGAACTGGTCTATGACGGCGCGCGTGTCAAGGGCGTGGTCGCGGGCGAGTTTGGCAAGAACGCTGACGGCACCCCCGGCGATGGCTATGAACCCGGCATGGAACTGCATGGCAAATATGTCTTCCTGTCCGAAGGCGTGCGCGGGTCGCTGTCCAAGGAAGTGATCGCGAAATACGAGTTGTCGAAAGGCCATGAGCCGCAGAAATTCGGCATCGGCATGAAGGAAATATGGGAGATTGACCCCGAAAAGCACCGCGAAGGCACCGTCACGCATACAATGGGCTGGCCGCTGGGCAAGAATGCAGGCGGCGGCAGCTTCATCTATCACATCGACAACAATCAGGTTTATGTCGGTTTCGTGGTGCATCTGAACTACGAAAACCCCTATCTGTCGCCCTATCACGAATTCCAGCGCTTCAAGCATCACCCGATGGTCGCCGAACTGCTGAAAGGTGGCAAGCGCGTGGCCTATGGCGCGCGCGCGATCTCTGAGGGCGGCTATCAGTCGATCCCGAAACTCACCTTCCCCGGCGGCGCGCTTCTGGGCTGTTCGGCGGGTCTGGTCAATGTGCCGCGCATCAAGGGCAATCACAACGCCATGCTTTCGGGCAAGGCCGCGGCCGAAGCCGCGCATGCGGCCATCACGGCAGGGCGCGCGGGCGATGAACTAACCGGCTATGAAACCGACCTGCGCGAAGGGCCAGTGGGGCGCGACCTGAAAAAGGTGCGCAACGTCAAGCCGATGTGGTCGAAATGGGGGCTGTTGCCATCGCTGAGCTTTGGCGGGCTGGATATGTGGACCAACACGCTGGGCTTTTCGCTGTTCGGCACCATGAAACATGGCAAGACCGATGCCGCCGCCACCGGCAAGGCCAGGGACCACACCCCCATCGACTACCCCAAGCCCGATGGCAAGCTCAGCTTCGACCGGCTGACCAATGTGGCCTTCAGCTTCACCAATCATGAAGAAAGCCAGCCAGCCCATCTGACGCTGAAAGACGCCTCGATCCCGATCCGCATCAACCTGCCCGACTATGCCGAACCGGCGCAGCGCTATTGCCCCGCAGGCGTCTATGAGGTGGTCGAAAAGGACGGCAAGCCCGAATTCGTGATCAATTTCCAGAACTGCGTGCATTGCAAGACCTGCGACATCAAGGATCCCAGCCAGAACATCCACTGGGTCACGCCGCAGGGCGGGGACGGGCCGAACTACCCGAATATGTGAGCGGCTGTTACCTGCTTGGGTGCGCGGGCGCGGCATTTTCCCGCTATGGGTGATTGTCACCCGACAGGTCGGGCACTACTGTCTGGGACAAACACCCAGCGAAGGGAGCAGCGCTTCGTGTTCACATTCCGCCTTCTGGTCGCCATCCTTGGCCTGAGCGCCCTTGTTGCCACGGTGCCGCTGCGCGCGCATAGCGATGCCGCCAGCGGGCTGGACGGGCAATTCCCCGCAGGCCAGACCGGCGCGTTTCTGGCCGGGCGGGTGGCGCTGGCAAGCGATGATTTCGCGCAGATGGCGGCAAATTACGACCGCGCGCTGTCGGCAGATCCGGGCAATGACCTGTTTCGCGAACTGGCCATGCAGGGCCATATGCTAAGCGGCAATTTCGACCGCGCCGCCGAACTTGCCGCCGCCGCCCAGGCCCGCGAGGTCGGCAGCCAGATCGCCGATCTGATTTTGCAGGCCGATGAATTCAAACGCGGCGCTTATCATGCCGCGCTCGATGCCGCGCAGGCCGGGCGACAGACCGGCCCGCTGGCCGATGCGCTGGCCGTGGCCTGGGCGCATCTGGGGCTGGGCAGCATGTCCGATGCACGCGCGGCCTTTGACGACATTATCGAAACCCGTCCGGAACTGGCCCCTTTCGCCATCTATCACAAGGCGCTGGCGCTGGCGCTGGTGGGCGATCTGGAAACCGCAGCGGCACTTCTGACAGGCGAGGTGGACGGCCCCGTCAGCCTGACCCGGCGCGGGATCATCGCGCATGTCAGCATATTGTCGCAGCTTGGCCAGTTCGACGAGGCCCGCGCGCTGGCCCAGGACATGTTCGGCGCCAACCCCGAAGGCGATGTCGCGCGCATCTTGGCCGATCTGGCCGAGGGCCGCGCCGTGCCCTTCACCATCGTTCAATCCGCGCGCGACGGCATGGCCGAGGCCTATCTTCTGCTCTCGACCGCGCTTTTGGGCGAACAGGGGGACTGGCTGCCGCTGGTCTATGCGCGCCTGACCCTGGCCTTGCGCCCCGACCATGCCGATGCCATCCTGCTGACCGGCCAGTTGCTGGAACAGTTCGAACAATATGATCTGGCGCAGGAAGTCTATGACCAGATGCCCGCCGAGGATGCGCAATTCCTCAATGCGCAGCTTGGCAAGGCCAATGCCCTCTATCGCGCGGGCGAAGCTGACGCTGCGATCAATGCGTTGCAGGACATCGTCGCCGCGCACCCCGCCTCGATCATTGCGCATTCCACCCTGGGCGATCTGCTGCGCCGCGAGGAACGCTTTGCCGAGGCCGCTGACGCCTATACCGGGGCCGTCGCGCTGATCGACACTGTGGAAGAACGCCATTGGGTGCTGCTCTATACCCGCGCGATTTCCTATGAACGCATGGGCGAATGGGATCTGGCCGAACCTGAATTTCGCCGCGTGCTGGAATTTGTGCCGGATGAACCGCAAGTGCTGAACTATCTGGGCTATTCGCTGCTGGAACAGCACCGCAATCTGGATGAGGCGCTGGAAATGATCGAGCGCGCGGTAGAAGGCGAACCCGATAGCGGCTATATCGTCGACAGCCTTGGCTGGGCCTATTACCGGCTGGGCCGCTATGACGACGCGGTGCCGGTGATGGAACGCGCGGTAGAGCTTTTGCCCGAAGACCCGATCCTGAATGACCATCTGGGCGATGTCTATTGGGCCGTGGGCCGCCAGCGCGAGGCGCGCTTTCAGTGGCGCCGCGCGATTTCCTTTGCCCCGCATCCTGATCTTGACCTAGAGCGCGTCCGCCGCAAACTGGAGGTTGGGCTGGATGTGGTGCTGAAAGAAGAAGGTGGCGCGCCCGGTCTGGTGGAAGGCGCGGAATGACCGCGCGCTCAGATCGCGCACCGGCCAAGATCAACCTGACCCTGCATGTCACCGGCCAGCGCGCGGATGGCTATCATCTGCTGGATTCGCTGGTGGTGTTCACGCAGGCGGGCGACATAGTCAGCACACAGCCCGGTTCCGGGCTGGTGATTGACGGACCGGAAGCAGGCGAGCTGTCACCGGGCGCAGATAATCTGGTCACCCGCGCCGCCAGGCTGATGGGGGCTGGTGGTCAGGGGCTGCGACTGGTCAAGACCCTGCCTGTGGCCTCTGGCATCGGGGGCGGATCAGCCGATGCGGCGGCCACGCTGCGACTGCTGGCGCGCGCCACTGGCGCAAAACTGCCGCCGCTGAAACACCTGCTTGCGCTGGGCGCGGATGTGCCGGTCTGTCTGGCATCGCATCCCGCGCGCATGCAGGGCATCGGTGACGCGCTCAGCCCGCTGCCCGCCCTGCCGCGCTTCTGGCTGGTACTGGTCAATCCGCGCGCGGCGCTGTCCACCCCGGATGTGTTCCGCGCGCTGGCGCAGCGCGCGAACCCGCCCATGCCCGCGCGCCTGCCCGACTGGCCCGATGCGGGGGCGCTGTTTGACTGGCTGGCGCAGTGCCGCAATGATCTGGAAGCCCCCGCGCGCGCGCTGGCGCCGGTGATCGGTGACGTGCTGGACACGCTGGCAGCGGCAGCGGGCTGCGCGCTGGCGCGTATGTCGGGTTCTGGCGCGACCTGTTTCGGGCTGTTTGCGCAGGAAGCCGCGGCGCAGATCGCCGCCGCGCAGATCGCCCGCGCCCATCCCGGCTGGTGGGTGCAGGCCACGGGGCTGCATAAGGGGTCCGCAGACGGGAAAATCGCGCCATAAGTCCTGCTGCGCGACCGGATCGGCGACACTGCGCCGGTTCCCCCGGCGTCAGATCACTGCCCCGCCCGCATCATGACATCTGGACGCTGACGGGCAATTCCACAGGCGTTCCGGGAACGCGGAAGCACAGGATATTCTGCCCATCGCGGCGCTGATACTGCAACCCGGTTGTCAGGCGGCGGATCAGGAACCAGCCATAACCGCCTTCGGCCAGCGCCTCTGGCGGCGGAGAGGCCAGCCCCAGACCCGATGGATCAAAGGCCGGGCCATGATCCGTGATGCGGCATTCCAGCCCGTCTTGCGCAATGCTGACCCGGCAGGTGATCTCGCCGCGCTGTGCGTCATTGCCATGTCGGGCGATATTGGTCAGCGCCTCTGCCATGACCAGCGCTGCATCCTGCCTCTGCGCACTCGGCACATCGGCCTTGTCCAGCAACTGCTCCATCCGGGTCAGCATCACGCAGACATCCTCGACGCTGCTTTCACAGCGCAGCACCAGATCAACCGTTATGTCCTTGCTGTCGGTCATGCGAAACACGACATCCTTTCAGGGCCAGTGGGGGCCACCGGCGATGGCCGGGTGCCAGGGGCTTACCCGGCTTCCGACAGCGCCCGAGTCGCGGGCAGGCTGTCATGAATGCGAAACACTGTGTCCATGCGCGTCAGGCGAAACACCTTCTTGACGCCGGGGGTCAGCCCCGCCAGTTCCAGCGGGCGGTCGCCCCCCAGAAGCTTCATCACCCCGACAATCGCGCCCAGCCCGCTGCTGTCCATGAAATCAACCCTGGACAGCCCCAGAATAACCGGCGAGCCGGCCCGTTCGGCCGCATTGCGGATTGCATCCTTGAAACTAAGCGCCACTGCGGCATCAAGCCGGGTTTCCTGTACATCGATGACCAGCGCCCCTTCATCGGTCTGCGCGATTGACAATTGCATGGTTACCATCCTCTGGATTGCCTATATTCACGATACGAGGCAATGATTACCAAGAAGTTTCGTCAATGATCGGTTACCGGGGGATGAGAATGCACAAGGTCGCGATTCTGGGGGCGGCACGCACGGCGATGGGCGGGCTGCAGGGGGTGTTTTCCAGCGTCAGCGCAGCGCAGCTTGGCGGCGCGGCGATCAAGGCCGCGCTGGAGGATGCGCAGGTCGCGCCCGGACAGATCGAGGAATTGCTGATGGGCTGCGTTCTGCCCGCAGGCCAGGGGCAGGCACCGGCGCGGCAGGCGGGCTTTGCCGCCGGGCTGGCGCAGGATGTGCCCGCAACCACGCTGAACAAGATGTGCGGATCGGGGATGAAGGCGGCGATGATCGCGCATGACCAGATCGCGCTGGGCACGACCGCGATCATGGTCGCAGGCGGGATGGAGAGCATGAGCCTTGCGCCCTATCTGCTGCCGAAGATGCGCGCAGGCGCAAGGCTGGGGCATGGGCAGGTGATCGACCATATGTTCCTGGACGGGCTGGAAGACGCCTATGACAAGGGCCGCCTGATGGGCACATTCGCCGAGGATTGCGCCGCGCATTTCCAGATTACACGGCAAGCGCAGGACGAATATGCGCTGCAATCGCTGTCCAATGCGCTGGCGGCGCAAGCGTCGGGCGCATTCGCGCGCGAGATTGCACCGGTGAGCGTGGCCAGCCGCAAGGGCGAGGTCACGATCAGCGAAGATGAACAGCCCGGCAGCGCACGGCCCGACAAGATCGCGCATCTGAAACCCGCTTTTCGCAAGGATGGCACCGTCACGGCGGCGAATGCGTCGAGCATTTCCGACGGGGCGGCGGCGCTGGTGATGGGCTCTGGCGCCGCGGCAGAGGCAGCCGGGCTGGCCCCGCGCGGCTGGGTTCTGGGCCATGCCAGCCATGCGCAGGCACCGGGCTGGTTCACCACCGCCCCGGTGCCCGCAGCGCAAAAGCTGCTGGACCGGCTGGGCTGGAAAATCGGCGATGTCGATCTGTGGGAGGTGAACGAGGCCTTCGCCGTGGTGCCGATGGCCTTCATGCGCGAAATGGGGCTGGCGCGCGATATCGTCAATGTCAATGGCGGCGCCTGCGCGCTGGGCCATCCGATCGGGGCGTCGGGCGCGCGGATCATGGTGACACTGCTGAACGCGCTGGAAACGCGCGGGCTGAAGCGCGGGGTTGCGGCGATCTGTATCGGCGGGGGCGAGGGCACGGCGATTGCAATTGAACGCGCCTGACCGGAAACGGGGTGCGGGCTTGCCCCCCATCGAGGGGGGGCGCGCCCGCGGCGCAGGGGGCACGCCCCCTGCTTCGGCCCATTCGAGAGGGGAGTGACATGACCGACTACCCGGCACTTGCCGCGCGCATCGCAGCGCTGACCGAGGGCGAAGACGACCAGATCGCGCTGATGGCGACGCTGGCCTGCGAGATCCATCACAGTGATGCGCGTTTCGACTGGACCGGGTTTTACCGTGTCACCGCGCCCGAAATGCTGAAGATCGGCCCCTATCAGGGCGGGCATGGCTGTCTGGTGATCCCGTTTTCGCGCGGGGTGTGCGGGGCGTGCGCGCGCAGCGGCGCGGCCCAGATCGTGGATGATGTCGATGCCTTTCCCGGCCATATTGCCTGCGCAAGCTCAACCCGGTCGGAACTGGTACTGCCGGTGCGCGACAGCAGCGGGGCGCTGATTGCGGTGCTGGATATCGACAGCGACCAGCCCGCTGCCTTTACGCGCAAGGATGCGCAGGCGTTGCAGGCCATTCTTGATGCCGTCTTTGCCCGCCCGACAGGCTAAAGCAATTTCAGAAAAAGTTGACAGACTTTTTCGGTTCGAAATTGCGACAGAACAAAAGGTTAAAGCATTGAAGGCGATTCAACGAAAAGCCGAAACGCTTTAAGCACCCGCGCCTCAGGCCAGCGCCGCCTGCGCGATGACCACACGGTTGCGCCCGCCGGTCTTGGCCGACTGCAAGGCCTTGTCGGCCTGATCGATCATCATGCGGCCAAACCCGTCCGGGGCGGTATCGACCGGGCCGGACTGCATTGCAATACCGACCGAGGCGGTGATGCGCTGCCCGATATCGCGACCGCCCACGCGGTAAGGCGCCTGATCGAGTGTATTGCACAGACGCTGGGCAATGCTGCGGGCCTCGCCCAGCGGGGTCTGGGGCAGCAGGATCACGAATTCCTCGCCGCCATAGCGCGCGATGATATCGCTTGCGCGCAAGCTGGCCCGCATGCGCTGCGCGACCTCTATCAGCACATCATCGCCGGTATTGTGGCCATAGCGGTCATTCACAGCCTTGAAATGATCCAGATCGACCAGAAGCAGCGCGCAGCCTGTCAATGCCCCGCGCTGCAAATCCTGCGCCACGCGCAATATTTCGCCCGACAGGTAGCGGCGGTTATTCAGCCCGGTCAGCGGGTCGCGCAGCGCCATGTCAAGCTGGTCTTCCATCGCGCGCGCCTGCGCGTCGCGCCATGCCTTGCGCTTCAGTATCGCCAACAGGCGCAGCCGCGCATCCTCGATATCCAGCGGCAGGCGCAGCACTTCGCGCGCGCCCAGATCCAGCGCCATAGCGCCCAGCGATTGCTGCGCGTGCGACAGCACCACGCAAATCTCGGATTGGCGGGTGACGCTGCGCGACTGCAGATCAGCCAGCGCCTGGACCCCGTTCCGCGCCAGCACCGCCGGAGAGACGACCAGCAGATCGGGCGCCGGGGTGCCCTCTGGCTGCAGCAGGCTGTCGCTGAGGCTGAGCGTGCGGCAGATCATCGCGTCAAACAGCCGGGGCGCCGCTGCAATCAGGCCATCCGCGTCGCTTTCCGGCTCGCAGATCATGTCCACCCGCGCGACCGGCGCAGCGGTCGCGGGCTGCTCTGCCATGCCGGACGGACCAGACAGCGCACACAGCGCAAAGGGCGGGCTGTGTGTGCGATTGATGCGCAGCAGGCTGCGGATGCGCCCCAGCAGAAAGCCCGTATCCAGCGGTTTTTGCAGGAAATCATCGGCCCCGGCCCCCAGCGCCTGCAAGCGTTGGGCACGATCCGCCCTGGCCGAGAACAGAACAATGGGCGTGTCACAGCTGGCCGGGTCGGCGCGCAGGATGCGGCACAGCTCCAGCCCGGTCATGTCGGGCAGGCAGTAATCAAGCAGGATCAGGTCAGGGCGACACTCACGCGCCAGATCCAGCGCCTTCTGGCCATGATCGGCGGTCAGGCAGTCATAACAGGCCGCCCGCAGCGTTGCGCGCAGAATCGCGCGGTTGATGGACAGGTCATCGACAACAAGGATGCGCCTGGACATGGCTTGCAACTCGCCTGTGGGACTGGTTAATCAAAGATTACGCAGTATTCGTTAACAAAGCCTTTAATCCTCTGCCCGCGCATGGAGGCCCGCGCCCATGACCCCCCGCCACGCCGAAGACATCGCCCTGCGCGCGCTGACATGGCTGTGCATGGATGACGAATTGCTGCGCGTCTTTCTGGCCGCCAGCGGGGCCGGGCCGGATGATCTGCGCGCAGCCCTTGGCGCGCCAGAAGGGCCGGATGCGGGGATGCTGGGGGCTGCGCTGGAATTCATCCTGATGCGCGATGCCACCGTCATCGCCTGCGCCCGCGCTTTGGGGCTGCCCAACGACCGGCTGGCGCTGGCCGGTGCGGTGCTGTCGGGGCGCGCGGGCATGCACTGGACCTGACGCCTGATCTTGCCCTTGACTTCCCGGCGCGCAGATTGTGTATCGCCCCATGCCTGCCGATCTGCAAACAAAGGGGCTAAGCCATGCACGCCTATCGCAGCCACACCTGCGCTGATCTGACCGCTGCCCATGTCGGGCAAACCGTGCGCCTGTCGGGCTGGGTGCATCGCATCCGCGATCATGGCGGGGTGCTGTTCATCGATCTGCGCGACCATTACGGCATTACCCAGGTGCTGGCCGATAGCGACTCGGGTGCGTTTGCGGCCATCGAAAAGCTGCGCGCAGAATACTGCATCCGCATTGAGGGCGAGGTGAAGGCGCGCGACGCGGCGCTGGTGAACGCAAAACTGCCCACTGGCGAGATTGAGGTCTATGTGCGCGCGATGGATGTGCTGGGCGCGGCGGATGACCTGCCCTTGCCGGTGTTTGGTGAGCCGGACTACCCCGAAGAAACGCGGCTGACCTATCGCTTCCTTGATCTGCGCCGCGACGGGCTGCATGGCAATATGATGCTGCGCTCGAATGTGGTGCGCTCGATGCGTCAGCGGATGTGGGATACCGGCTTTACCGAGTTTCAGACCCCGATCATCACGGCCTCCAGCCCCGAAGGGGCGCGCGATTTTCTGGTGCCTTCGCGCCTGCATCCGGGCAAGTTCTACGCCCTGCCGCAAGCCCCGCAGCAGTTCAAGCAGTTGATCATGGTGTCGGGCTTTGACAAATATTTCCAGATCGCGCCGTGCTTTCGCGATGAAGACCCGCGCGCCGACCGCTCGCCCACCGATTTCTACCAGCTTGATGTCGAGATGAGCTTTGTCGAACAGCAGGATGTGTTCGACGCGGTCGCGCCGGTGATTGCCGGGGTGTTTGAAGAATTCGGGCAAGGCCGCCGCGTCGATGCGCCCGAAAGCTGGCCGCAGATCCCCTTTGCCGAAGCGCTGCTGAAATACGGCACCGACAAGCCCGATCTGCGCAACCCGATCGAAATGCAGGTGGTCAGCGAACATTTCCGCGGCTCGGGCTTCGCGATCTTTGCCAAGCTGCTGGAGAATGAAGGCACCGAGATCCGCGCCATCCCCGCGCCTACAGGCGGAAGCCGCAAGTTCTGCGACCGGATGAACGCCTTTGCCCAAGGACAGGGGCTGCCGGGGATGGGGTATATTTTCTGGCGGAAGAGGGAAGCGCGGAACCCGCTCGGTGATCTCTTGCGTCGCTGGGCTGAGCAAGACTCGGTAGATCGGGAACACCTTGCGTCCGTCGAAGGCAGTATACCTGACGTCCAGCGCGAGACAGTAAATGAGATCCTTTCCCTGATTGGAACGGGTGATGCCTTGGACCGGGCAAAGGCGGAGCGAAAACTATCCACCTACTTCCCGACTGAAGGTGACGCTGAACCCGCAGGCCCGCTGGCCAAGAACATCGGCCCAGAGCGCACCGAAGAAATCCGCCAGCAACTCGGCCTTGGCGAAGGCGATGCTGCCTTCTTCCTCGGCGGCAAGCCTGCGCAATTCGAAGGCGTGGCGGCCAAGGCCCGCGACGAAATCGGGCGCGAATTGAAGCTGATCGACGAAAACCGCTTCGCCTTTGCCTGGATCGTCGATTTCCCCATGTATGAAGCTGACCCGGACACCGGCACCATCGACTTCAGCCACAACCCGTTTTCGATGCCGCAGGGCGGGATGGCGGCGCTTGACGGCGACCCGCTGACGGTCAAGGGCTATCAGTATGATCTGGCCTGCAACGGCTATGAGATCCTCTCGGGCGCGATCCGCAACCACAAGCCCGAAATCATGTATCGCGCCTTTGAAATCGCGGGCTACCCGAATTCCGAAGTCGACAAGCGTTTCGGCGGCATGGTCAAGGCATTCAAGTTCGGCGCGCCGCCGCATGGGGGCTGCGCGGCGGGTATTGACCGCATCGTCATGCTGCTGGCCGATGAGGCCAATATCCGGCAGGTGATCATGTTCCCCATGACCCAGCGCGCCGAAGACCTGCTGCTTTCGGCCCCCTCTGACCCCACCAACGAACAATTGCGCGAATTGGGGCTGCGGCTGGCGCCCAAGGAATAGGGCTGCGACAACCGCCCGTCTCGGGCGCGCGGTTGGCTCGTTTTCCGGGCAAGTTTGGCGCGGGTTCTGATCTGCCGATCCGTTGAACGCACGCAGCCGCACAGCGCCCGTCCGGGGGTGGGCGCCGCTGCGGTCAGAGTCGCCCGCGATCAGCTTGCACCCGATGAAACCTGCATCCGCGCCTCGCTTTCATCTTGCCCCAAATACTCTCGCCGAAGGCAGTGGGCCGAAAGGCCCGCTTTCCAGAGCATACAAGGGCCAAAGCGATGCAGTCAGCGTCCTGCCAAAGCCGCAAGGCAGCCAACTGCGCGGCTTGGTCGAGAGTCACTGCAGCGCCGGGCAGTTTATGGCGCGGAATATTCCGGCGGCCTGCGGGTTTGGTCCCGCGCATGGGGCGGGTGTTCGCCATAGCCGCGACAGTTTGGGGCTTTCGCGGCATGGCGCGCGGCGCTATGGTCGGATGATGCAGACCCGGTTGCGCCATATCTCGGCCCTGATGCTGGCTTGCGCGCTGGCGCTTGCCAGTGTCGGTTTCGTGCAGGCACGCCACCATGCAGCCGATGCGCAGACGCTGGTCATCTGCTCCGGCTACGGGCTGATCACGATAACCATCGATGCCGATGGCAACCCGGTCGAACAGACCATGCCCTGCCCCGATTGCACGCTGGTTCTGTATGCCATGCTGGCCGAGCCTGCGCCTGTGCTGGCGCGCGATATCGCCGCCCGCCAGATTGGCGCAACCCCGCCTGCCGCGGTCTGGATCAGCGCGCCTGCGGGGTTCTGGGCGATCTCGCGCGCACCCCCTGCCCTTGTCTGAGCGATTTCTGACAAACTGGAAACGACAGACAAAGGAACCGATCTGATGAAAACGGTTATTCTGACAACTGCTGCGGCAGTCTGCTTCGCCCTGCCCGCGCTGGCCTGCCAGCTTGAAGCCCATGACCCCTATGCGCGCGCCTCCCACATGATGGCGCAATCGGGCGCGGCCTTCATGGAATTGCGCAATACCGGCAGCAGCGACTGCCATGTGACTTCCGCGCGCTCTGACATTGCCGAGCGGGTGGAGCTGCACACCCATATCGAGGATGATCAGGGCGTCATGCGCATGGTCGAGGTCAAAGAGGGCTTCGTGATCCCCGCCGGTGAAAGCCATATGCTGGCGCGGGGCGGCGATCATGTCATGTTCCTGGGCCTGCGTCAGGCCATGCATCAGGGCGATCAGGTCGCCGTGACGCTGGTGCTGGCCGATGGCGAAGCGCTGGAACTGACAGTGCCGGTGGATATGGAACGCATGCCCGATCACGGCGCATCGCATAGCCATTCCCACAGCCATTCCCACGATTAAAGCAATTTCAGAAAAAGTTGACAGACTTTTTCGCTTGCGCGGACCTTCGGTTCGGTTCGAAATTACGACAAAACAAAAGGTTAAAGCATTGAAGGCGATTCAACG
>JAFIEF010000102.1 GCA_020832655.1 Paracoccaceae bacterium | reverse complement strand
GGATATAGGCATCGCCAAAGGTCATCCAGAAGCGCGCGCGCTCGATTTCGGGGAAATGGGTGACAAGGCTTTCCAGCTCCTCGTGATACATCAGATACATGTTCTTGGGGCCGACCTGATCGAAATCGAACTCGACCCTGGTCGACATGGCGGGGCTGGTGACCCAGCCGCCATTTTCCCAATGCTTCACCTCGGCCGTGACCTCGCGGATGTTGATTTCGGGGTTGAAATTGGTCGCAAAGGGGTGGCCGTGATCGCCGCCATTGCAATCCAGAATGTCGATCAGGCGAATGCCCGACAGGTAATGCTTGCGCACATAGGCCGCGAAAATCGAGGTCACGCCGGGGTCGAAGCCCACGCCCAGCGTGGCCATCAGCCCCGCCTGCTTGAACTGGTCATGCAGCTTCCACTGATGCGAGTATTCAAACTTCGCTTCCTCGGGCGGCTCATAATTGGCGGTGTCCAGATAATGCACGCCGGTGCGCAGACACGCCTCCATCAGCGCCAGATCCTGATAAGGCAGCGCCAGATTGACCAGAAGCGCAGGCTTGACGGTTTCGACCAGCGCCACGGTCTGGTCCACATCATCGGCATCGACCTGATAGGTCTCTATCTTCTGGCCGGTGCGTTCCCTGACCGAGGCCGCAATCGCTTCACATTTCGAAAGCGTGCGGCTGGCCACCGCGATGCGGCCCGGAAACAGGTCGCGATTCATTGCCATCTTGTGCAGCGTGACCCAGGCCACACCACCGGCGCCGATCACCAGAACATCCTTGTTGTCAGCCATGTGCCGTCTCCTCATGTTCGTAATAGGTATAGCCGCCCAGCGCGTCGCGATAGGTCTGCATCAGCATGCGGCGTTGCGACGGGTTCAGCGTGCCGTCACGCACACCGCGTTCGACAATGCGCTTGAACGCATCAAGGCATTGCTTGGGTTCATATTCGACATAGGCCATCACCTCGGCCACTGTGTCGCCTTCGACTTCATGCTGCAATTCCAGCACGCCATCTTCATTGAAATCAACCGTCACGATATTGGTATCGCCAAACAGATTATGCAGATCGCCCAGCGTTTCCTGATAGGCGCCGATCAGGAAGATGCCGATGAAATAGCGCTCGCCTGCGCGCAATTCATGAATGGGCAGGGCATTGCCGATGCCGTCACCCAGCACGAACTGAACGATCTTGCCATCGCTGTCGCAGGTGATGTCCGACAGCACCGCGCGCCGCCCCGGCACCTCGTTCAGCCGTTGCAGGGGGGCTATGGGCACAAGCTGGTCAATCGCCCAGACATCGGGCAGCGACTGGAACAGGCTGAAATTCGCGCGATAGATATCGCGATGGGCGGACAATTCTTCCAGCACTTCCTGCGGCACATCGGGGGTTTGGGCGACCAGATCCTTGATGCGGCCGACCACATAAAGGAAGATCTGTTCGGCGCGCGCGACCTCTTCAATGCCGATCACGCCGCGGCGGAACAGTGCGCGCAGTTCCTCGCGGTAATATTCGGCATCATTGAGACATTCCTGCACCCGGCGCGGCGACAGGTAATCGACAATCGCCGCCATGTCCGAAAGCATGTGATGATCATCTTCTTCCGGTGTGATCGGGGCAGAGCGGTCGAAATAGCTGGCTTCCAGAATATCAGACAGCAGCATGGATGAATAAGCGACAATCGCGCGCCCGGATTCCGTGACCAGCGTGGGGTGGGGCACGTCTGCCTCTTCCATGTGGTATTTCACGGTCTCGACGATATTTGCGCAGTATTCCTCCAGCGTGTAGTTGATGGAATTTTCGGTCGCGCGCGCCTCGCCGGTATAGTCGAT
The DNA here is from genome assembly GCA_020832655.1 of Paracoccaceae bacterium. Lineage (GTDB taxonomy): Bacteria > Pseudomonadota > Alphaproteobacteria > Rhodobacterales > Rhodobacteraceae > Roseinatronobacter. Next base: position 1,147 of record JAFIEF010000102.1, on the reverse strand, counting down.
GCCCAGACCGCCGCCCAGATCAAGGTAGGTCAGCGGCACGCCAAGGCGGCGCAACTCGGTATAGAAGCGGCAGGCTTCATCCACCGCCTGACGGATATCCATGATCTGCGGCACCTGGCTGCCCAGATGCGAATGCTGCAACACCAGACAATCGAGCATGTCATGCGCGCGCAGCTTCTCGACCAGATCGACCACTTCCTTGGTGGTCAGCCCGAAGGTGGATCTGTCCCCCGAACTGTCGGCCCAGTTGCCGCTGACGCGCCGGGTCAGCTTGATGCGCACGCCCAGCGCGGGCATTTCGCCAAGGCGCTTGGCCTCGGCAATCACGGTGTCGGCCTCGGCGGGGCTTTCGATGACCAGAACACAATTGATCCCCGCCTTGCGCGCCAGAATGCCAAGGCGGATGAATTCGGCATCCTTGATCCCGTTGCAGATCAACAGCGCCCCTTTGGGCAGATCGCGCGACAGCGCAAGAATCAGCTCTGGCTTCGACCCCGCTTCCAGCCCGAAGGTGAAGGGGCGGCCATAATCGACAATGCGGTCGATGACTTCGGCCTGCTGGTTGACCTTGATCGGGAATACGCCACGATAGGGCGCCCTGTAGTCATTCGCGGCAATGGCAGAAGCAAAGGCGTGGTTCAACGCTTCCAGCTGGCGCTTCAGAAACGCGCCCACCCGCACCAGAACCGGGGTGTGAATGCCGCGCGCATCCAGATTATGCAGCAATTCGGGCAGGCTGGCAGGGGGCGCATCGGGCTTGGCGGGGTTGACCAGCCCCAGATCGCCATTCTCCATCCGGGCGAACATGCCAGCCCCCCAGCGGTGCAGCCCGTAACCCTGAAACACCCGATCCGGCATTGGCAGTCCCACCCTTCTGTGCAGTGACATGGACCGCCCGCTTAGGAAATCCATGTAACAAAGGCAAGAAAATCCGCGCGCGCGGGCGCGCGGCGGGGGAAATTTCCGGCGGTGACCTGCCGGGTCGGGCGGTCGGGGTCAGCGCTTGATCAGTCGACGAAGGCTTTTTCGACGACATATTCGGCCGGGTCGGAATTGGCGCCTTCGCGCAGGCCGGCCTGTTCGAGGATCTTTTTCACATCCAGATTGAACGCCAGTGACCCGCAGACCATTGCGCGGTCAACCGCCG
>JAFIEF010000005.1 GCA_020832655.1 Paracoccaceae bacterium | reverse complement strand
ACCGAACCGAAGGTCCGCGCAAGCGAAAAAGTCTGTCAACTTTTTCTGAAATTGCGCTATCGCGCCGGTCACATCGGCCAGATCCTGGCCACCATCGTCAGCACATCATATTGCGCCACCACCTCGCCGGATTGCTTGGTGACCTGGCAATCCCAGCGCACCTCGCCATAATCGCCTGCGGCGCGGGGGTTGATTTCCTTGCAGGTCAGCGCGACTTGCAGGCTGTCACCGGGATAGACCGGGGTCAGGAAGCGCAGATTGTCGATGCCGTAATTGGCCAGCACCGGCCCCGGATCGGGCTGCACGAACAGCCCTGCGGCAAAGGACACGATCAGATAGCCATGCGCCACCCGTCCGTCAAAGAACGGGTTCGCGCGCGCGGCGTCTTCATCCATATGGGCATAAAAGGTGTCGCCGGTGAATTCGGCGAAATGTTCGATATCGGCCAGCGTGATCTGGCGTGCTTCGGTCACAAGCTGGTCGCCGATGCGCAACTCTGCCAGCGATTTGCGGAACGGGTGTATATCGTGGCGGGCCTCGGCCCCGTCCATCCAGCGCCCGGTCACGGCCGACAGCAGCCGCGGCGCGCCCTGCACGGCGCTGCGCTGCATGTAGTGATGCAGGCCGCGCATGCCGCCCAGCTCCTCGCCGCCGCCCGCGCGCCCCGGCCCGCCATGCACCAGCATCGGCAGGGGCGAGCCATGCCCGGTCGCGCTTTTGGCGCTGTCGCGATTACCGATCATCACCCGGCCATGATAGGGTGCAAGGCCCAGCACCACATCTTGTGCGACATCGGGCGCATTGGTGAAAAGCGACGACACAAGCGAACCCTTGCCCAGCGCCGCGATCTCGGCCACCTGCGCCAGATCGTCATAGGGCAGCAGCGTCGCCACTGGCCCGAAGGCTTCGACATCATGCACTGCGCGCGCATTCATGGGCTGGTCGGCATAAAGCAGCACCGGGTTCAGGAACGCGCCCTTTTCGGCATCGCCCGAGGCAAGCTGCACCTGATCGGGGTCGCCCGCCACAATCTCTGCATCCTGCGCCAGACGCGCGATTGCGGCGCGCACATCGGCGCGCTGGTCAAGGCTTGCCAGCGCCCCCATGCGGGTTGTTTCATCCCCCGGCAGACCCACAGCCACCTGCGACAGCCTTGCCGCAAGCGCATCGCGCACCGCGCCTGCCTGCGCGCGCGGGATCAGCACGCGGCGGATGGCGGTGCATTTCTGGCCCGCCTTGGCGGTCATTTCCCGCGCGATTTCGCGTATGAACAGATCGAATTCGGGGCTGTCGGGCGTGGCATCGGGGCCAAGGATGCAGGCATTCAGGCTGTCGGCTTCCATTGTGAAGCGCGTCGATTTGCCGATGATCGCGGGATGGGCGCGCAGCTTTTGGCCGGTGGCCGCCGACCCGGTGAAGGTGACGACATCCTGCCCGGTGACATGGTCCAGCAGATCGCCCACACCGCCGCAGATCAGTTGCAGGCTGCCCTCGGGCAGAAGGCCCGTCTCGATGATCCGGCGCACCATCAATTCGGTCAGATAGGCGGTCTGGCTGGCCGGTTTCACGATCGCGGGCATGCCGGCCAGAATATTCGGGGCCAGCTTTTCCAGCATCCCCCAGATCGGGAAGTTGAAGGCGTTGATATGCACCGCCACCCCGCGCAGGGGCGTCAGGATATGCTGGGCGGAAAAGCTTGCATCCTTCGACAATGGTTCCACCGCGCCATCGGTCAGAAGCCGCGTGTTGGGCAATTCGCGCCGCGCTTTCGAGGTATAGTTCAGAAGCGTACCAATGCCGCCTTCGATATCGATCTGGCCATCGCGCGGCGTGGCCCCTGTGGCCAGCGACAGGGCGTGAAATTCGCCCTTCTGTTCCATCAGCTTCAGCCCCAGCGCTTTCAGCATCAGCGCGCGTTCATGGATCGTCATGGCGCGCAGTGCGCTGCCCGCTGCGCGGCCATAGGCCAGCGCCTCGGCCATATCGAGGCCCGTTGCGTCGATTTCCGCCACCACAACGCCCGTCGCGGCGTCAAGCAGCGGCTTGGGGCTGGCCTGACCCTTGCGCCATGCGCCGCAAAGATAGCTTTCCAACTGGCGGGGGGTATTCGCGTCAAGCATCAGGCAACCTTCAGATCATGTTCGGCAAGCTGGGTGGCAATGGTTGACTGCCATTCGGCCAGCAGGTCTTCATTCGGGCGGTGGCGCAGGCCAAGACGTTTGAGCATCGCGAAGCGTTCCGACCCTTTCTGCCCGAAGCCCAGCGCCACGCGCGGATGCCAATATTCCAGCGCCGCGCGCACTTGGTCGGGCGCTGTTTCCATGATCTGCGCCAGCCCTGCGCGGCCAAGCTCTGCATGGCGCGCCTCGCGCGGGGCGATGGCGCGGAATACTTCGGCCAGCGGCTGATAGGAAATGCGTCCATATTCCTGCAACTGGATCACGGCCGCGGCCCCTTGCAGCACATTCATCACCACGGCGTCGGCCCAGCCCGCCAGCGGGTAGTGAAACACCGCCAGCCGCATATCACCCCCTTGCCGCACAGCCCCGATATCGGCGTCGCGCGCCACCCGCGCGGCCCAGGGGTGCGTGCCGACATAGCGCGATGTATCAGCGCCAAATTCGGCCATCACCTTCAGCACGCGCTCGGCATGATCGGCCTTTTCCAGCACGATCCGCGCTGCCGCAATCCGCGAGGTAATGCCGGGGGCGTCATTGATCACATCGGCAAAACCGGCCGAGGCCGCAAGCTCGCTATCGACAAAGGACGCCATCAGCCGCAGCAACTCGCCCCGATAGCGCGGTGGCACATTGCCCGGCGAGGTCAGCCGCCCGCCCTGTGCCAGATACTCTTCGATCGGCATTTCATTCATCGCCGTCCCCCTTATTCGTCATAGCTGATGACAAGCTTGTCGCTCAGCGGCAGGCATTGGCAGGTCAGCACATAGCCCATGCGTACCTCGTAATCTTCCAGCGCGTGGTTGACGGCCATTTCGGCCTCGCCCTCCAGCACCTTGGCGCGGCAGGTCGAACAGACCCCGGCCTTGCAGGCAAAGGGCGCGTCCAGATTGGCCCCCAATGCCGCCTCCAGCACCGAAGTGCCGTCAAGCGGCAATTCCAGCGCGCGGGTGGTGCCATCCAGCGTGACGCTTAGCGCGCAGCTGCGGCCGGTTGCCGCTTGCGCCTGCGCCTTGGCCGATTGCTTCAACCGTCCCGGCTGGTTCGAGGCAAAGAGTTCGAACTTGATCTGGCTGTCCTGAAGCCCGTGATCGCGCAAGGCGGCCGCGATGGTCAGCATCATCGGCTCCGGCCCGCAGATGAATGCGACATCCACCGATTTCGGGTCCACCCAATGGGTAAACAGCGCGGCCATCTTGTCGGCATCGATGCGGCCGGTGAACAGCTCGATCTCCTGCGCATCCTGTTCCAGCACATGCAGCACGGTCAGCCGCCCCAGATAGAGGTTTTTCAGATCCTCCAATTCCTCGCGGAACATGATAGAGCTGATCTGGCGGTTGGCATAAACCAGCGTGAAGCGGCTTTTGGGTTCGCGCGTCAGCACAGTGCGGATGATCGACAAGACAGGCGTAATCCCCGACCCGCCTGCAAAGCCCAAATAGTGGCGTGCCTGATCAGGGACCAGCGGCACATGGAAATTGCCTGCAGGCGGCATCGCTTCCAGCACATCACCGGGGGCCAGATTGTCATTGGCCCAGCTGGAAAACGCGCCCCCATCGACACGCTTGATGCCCACGCGCAATGTGCCATCATCCAGCCCCGAACAGATCGAATAGGACCGCCGGATTTCCTGCCCGTCAAAATCGCGGCGAAAGGTCAGATATTGCCCCTGAATGAAGCGAAAAGCTTCGCCATCGGGCGCGCGCAGGGTCACAATGACCGAATCGCGCGTGTCATGGGTCACATCGGTCACTTCCAGCGGGTGAAATCGGCTCATCTTGCGGCCCTCAGATACATTTGAAATAGTCGAACGGTTCCAGACAGTCGCGGCATTGATAGGCGGCCTTGCAGGGCGTTGATCCGAACTGGCTGACTTTCTGCGTGTTCTCTGACCCGCAGCGCGGGCAGGGCACCACCAGCGCCGCGCCGTTCAGCCGCTTGATGCGGCCCGCCACCACCCCTTCGGCGCGGGTGCCATCGATGGGCGGTGCAATGCCATAGGCGCGCAGCTTCTCTCGTGCTTCGGGCGCGATCCAGTCGGTGGTCCAGGGCGGGTCAAGGCGGCGTTCCAGCCGCAGCTTGCCCACGCCCTTTTCGCGCAGCTTCTTCTCGATCTCGAAATTGATCACCGATGTTGCCGGGCAGCCCGAATATGTGGGTGTTACCGTCACCACCAGCTCCGGCCCGTCAAAAGCAACATCACGCACGATGCCAAGCTCGGTGACCGAAATCACCGGGATTTCGGGGTCGGGCACTTCGGCCAGCCACTCCCATATCTGCGCCTCGCTTACCATTTGGCGTCGGGGTAGGCGCGTTGCAGCCATTGCATCTCGGTCAGCATATGGCCCAGATGCTCGGAATGGGTGCCCTGCTTGCCGCCCTTATGCATATAGCGGCCTTCGGGCGGCTTCAGTGTGGCCTCGGTCAGCACTTCGCCCACCAGCGCGTCCCATGCGGGCCGAAGGCTGTCGGGCGCCGCAATGATCCCGGCCCCGGCCAGTGCCTGATCGGTGGCATCTGCCATCATCATCTCGCCGGTATAGGGCCACAGCTTGTCCAGCGCCGTCTGCATCCGCTGGTGGCTCTCGGTGGTTCCATCACCCAGCCGGATCACCAGATCGGCCGAGCGTTCCAGATGATAGGCCACTTCCTTGCCCGCCTTGGCGGCAATCTCGGCGATGCGGGCATCGCCGGAGCCTTCCAGCGCCTTCAGCATCGGCTGGTGCCAGGCATCGAACAGGAACTGGCGCATCAGCGTGTGGCCGAAATCGCCATTGGGCCGTTCGACCAGCAGCAGGTTGCGAAAGTCCCAGACATCGCGGCGGAAGGCCAGCGTATCGGCATCGCGGCCCTTGCCCTCGACCTCGCCTGCCAGCCCCAGCCACATCTGGGTCTGTCCGATCAGGTCAAGTGCCACATTGGCCAGCGCAATGTCTTCTTCCAGCACTGGCGCATGACCGCACCATTCCGACACGCGGTGCCCCAGCACCAGCGTACTGTCACCCAGCCGGCACAGCCCTTCAAACAGCGCCTGATCCAGATCCAAAGCCGCCAGCGCCATCACATCTTCCCCACTTCATCGGGGATGTCGAAAAAGGTCGGGTGGCGATAGACCTTGGCATTTGACGGCTCGAACAGCGGCCCCTTGTCGGACGGGCTGGAGGCGGTGATCGCATCCGACGGCACCACCCAGATGCTGACGCCTTCATTGCGCCGCGTATAGACATCGCGCGCATGCTTGATCGCCAGCGCGGCATCGGGCGCGTGCAGGCTGCCGACATGACGGTGGTTCAGCCCATGCTGGCCGCGAATGAAAATCTCCCATAAAGGCCATTCACTTGACATATCTCAGCCCTTTCATCCTTGTTCAAATATCCTGGGGTAGGCCGCAGGCCGTAGGGGGCAACGCCCCCTGATCGCGACTATTCAGCCGCGACCCTGGCCGCCGCGCGCTTCTTGGCATGCGCCATCAGCCCGTCGCGGAACCAGGCGCCGTCATCCCAGGCTTTCTGCCGTGCTTCCATGCGTTCGGCATTGCACGGACCATTGCCCTTGATCACTTCGAAGAACTCCGACCAGTCGGGTTCGCTGAAATCATAGCCGCCCTTTTCCTCGTTCCATTTCAGATCGGGGTCGGGGATGGTCAGGCCCAGATATTCGGCTTGCGGCACAGTCTGGTCGACGAATTTCTGGCGCAGCTCGTCATTGGTGTTGATCTTGATCTTCCACGCCATCGACTGCGCCGAATGCACCGAATCGCGGTCCGAGGGGCCGAACATCATCAGGCTGGGATACCAGAAGCGGTTGAGCGCATCCTGCGCCATCGCCTTTTGTTCCGGCGTTCCTTGCGCCATCTTCATCATGATGTCATAGCCTTGGCGCTGATGAAAGCTTTCCTCCTTGCAGATGCGGATCATGGCGCGGCTATAGGGGCCGAAGCTGGTGCGTTGCAGCGGTACCTGATTCATGATCGCCGCGCCATCCACCAGCCAGCCCACAGCACCGATATCGGCCCAGTTCAGCGTCGGATAGTTGAAGATCGAGGAATACTTCATCTTGCCCGCCAGCAGCGCCTCGGTCAGCTCGTCGCGGCTGACGCCCAGCGTTTCGGCGGCGCAGTAAAGATACAGCCCGTGGCCCGCCTCATCCTGCACCTTGGCCAGCAGGATCGCCTTGCGTTCCAGCGTGGGCGCGCGGGTGATCCAGTTGCCTTCGGGCAACTGGCCCACAATCTCGGAATGGGCGTGCTGGCCGATCTGCCGAATAAGCGTCTTGCGATAGCCTTCGGGCATCCAGTCCTTGGGTTCGATCTTTTCACCCGCATCAATGCGCGCCTGAAAGGCGGCAAGCTTTTCGGGATCTTCATTGCTGGCTTCGGATGTCACCATCTGCGCATACATTGCCGTTTTCCCCTTTTGTCTCAGACCCGTTCGAGTATCAGGGCAACCCCTTGCCCCACGCCCACACACATGGTGCACAGCGCATATCGCCCGCCGCGGCGGCTCAGTTCCCACATTGCCGCTGTCACCATCCGCGCGCCGGATGCGCCCAGCGGGTGGCCCATCGCAATCGCGCCGCCATTGGGGTTCACATGATCGGCGTCATCGGGCAGCCCCAGATCGCGCAGCACCGCCAGCGCCTGTGCGGCAAAGGCTTCATTCAGCTCGATCAGGTCGATATCGCTGATTGTCAGCCCCGCCAGCGCCAGCGCCTTGCGCACCGCAGGCACCGGGCCAACGCCCATCACGCGCGGCTCAACGCCCGCCGCGGCCATTGCCACCACCCGCGCGCGCGGGGTCAGGTTCTGCTCGCGCGCGGCCACTTCCGAGGCCAGGATCAGCGCCGCCGCGCCGTCATTGACGCCGCTGGCATTGCCTGCCGTGACACTTAGATCGGGGCCGTTGATGCCGGGCAGCTTCGCCAGCGTTTCCGGCGTGGTGGCGGGGCGGGGATGTTCGTCGGTGTCGATGACCAGCGGCTCGCCGCGTCGTTGCGCCACCGTGACGGCGCAGATCTCGTCGGCGAAACGTCCGGTCTTTTGCGCAGCGGCCCAGCGCTGTTGCGAGCGCAGCGCGAAAGCATCCTGATCGGCGCGCGACACGCCCCAGTCAGCGGCGACATTGTCGGCGGTTTGCGGCATCGAATCAACGCCATAGCGTGCGCGCATCCTGGGGTTCACGAAGCGCCAGCCGATGGTGGTGTCATAAACCGCATTGGCGCGCGAAAAGGCAGCTTCGGCCTTGGGCATGACAAAGGGCGCGCGGCTCATGCTTTCCACACCGCCCGCCAGCATCAGCCCGGCATCGCCCGCGCGGATTGCGCGCGCGGCCATGCCCACCGCATCAAGGCCAGAGGCGCAAAGCCGGTTCACCGTGATCCCCGGCACCGCCACCGGCAGCCCCGCCAGCAGCGTGGCCATGCGCGCGACATTGCGGTTGTCTTCACCCGCCTGATTGGCGCAGCCAAAGACGGCGTCATCAATCGCAGACCAGTCCATGTCGCCATGCCGCGCCATCAGCGCCTGCAGCGGGATCGCCGCAAGGTCGTCCGCGCGGACAGAGGCCAGCGCGCCGCCATAGCGGCCAACAGGTGTGCGCAGCGCGTCGCAGATAAAGGCGTGTGGCATCGCTCCTCCCAAAGCGGGTCAATTCATCGACCGAATGGTCAGGAATATACATTCAAAACATCACAGGTCAAAACAAATTATCGCATTTGCTGTGATGCTTTTGGCAAGTTATTGAAATGAAATTCAGTTTGTGTCCCGGCTTGCGTCGTCAGGGCGTCATACCGGGCCTGAAGCGCTGGGGTAAGCTGTGGCAGCGGCCCGCGCGCATCCTGCAATGTCGCAGCGATCTGCGAATCAGCGGCCTTGGACAGGGCCAGATACAGCGTCGCAAACCCGGCCCGTGCCTGTACCCCCGCCCAGCGCTCGGGCAGTGCGTCGGGCGGCAGCATCGGGTCACGCAGCGCGACCGCGCGGAACCAATGCACCAGCAACAACCGCGCCGTCAGGGCAAGATCAGGGCGCGCTGCCAGTGCCGGATCGGCAAGCGCTGCGGCCTGATCCAGAAACTGCTGATATGCATGTCCAAGCGCTTCCAGCGGCCAGAGCGACCGGGCCATCTGCCGCAGCAGGGCAGGCGCGTCTTCGGCCCGCGCTGCAAACTCCAAAGCGCCATCTGGCGGCGCGCCCCGCGCCGGACCCAGCGCGAATTGCGCGTTCAGCGCGACAATTCGGCCCTGGGCGGCATCGATTGCCTGCAAGGCGGCGCTGGGGTCCGCGAACCACAGCAAGCGCCACCCGTCACCGTTGCGCGGGGCATAGATGGCCTGCGCGGCGGCAAGAAATTCGGCATTGGCCGCTTCGGTCAGCCGGTAATAGCTGCGCCGCCCCTTGCGTTCGCCTTCCATCTGCCCTGCGGCCACCAGCCGCGACATCGCCGTGCGCACCAGTGTTTCGCTGATGCCCAAAGGCGCGCAAAGGCCGATCAGATCGCCGATCCACAGCGCGTCATTGCGCGGCGCAACGACATCGCCATAAATGGTGACAATGAACTGCCCCGCCCGCAGCGGGTGGTGTGTCAGAAGCTCTGCAAGGCGGTCATGGATCGGATCAGTCACGGTATCGGTCCGTAAATTCGGCTGCACCGAGTCTGCCTTCGCAGCGCGCTTTGCGCAAGAGTTACGCCGGACGCGGCTCGCGCAATATTATCTGGCGCCCTGCAAGGAAAAATCGCAGCATATGCAAACCAGCCCGAAAGCTGAAGGAAACAAAATCAACCGCTCGGTCAAAAAAAGCTGGCATTGATGCGCGAGTTGTGTTTTGACTGATCGTTGCGGATGCAACATTATCTTTGGGAGGAGTAGATGACCAAACGCAGAACCCTGTGCGGGCTAATGGGGGGCGCAGCCCTGGGTGCGTTGACGCTTGGCCTTGGCACCAGCGCGGCTTTGGCGCAGGACGTCACGCTGCGGCTGCACCACTTCCTGGCCGCGCAAGCCAATGTGCCCACGCATATTCTGGATGTCTGGGCCGACCGTGTCGAGGCCGACAGTGCCGGACGCATCAAGGTTGACCGCTTCCCGGCGATGCAGCTTGGCGGCACACCGGGCGAGCTTTACGATCAGGCCGTGTCCGGCACGGCAGATGTGATCTGGACCGTGGTCGGGCTGACGCCGGGCCGCTTCCCCAGCACCGAAGTCTTTGAACTGCCCTTCATGGTCAGCGATGCGCGCGCCGCATCCTATGCCTATTGGCATATGTTCGAGGAAACGATGCAGGAGGAATTCTCGGAAACCAAGATCCTGGCAACCTGGGTGCATGGTCCGGGCGTGATCCACACAGAAGATGCGGTCAACAGCCCCGATGATTTGCGCGGGATGCAGATTCGCGGCCCCTCGCGCCTGACCGTGCAATTGCTGGAAGCGCTGGGCGCGACCCCGGTCGGCATGCCGATCGCGCAATCGCCCGAAGCGCTGTCGCGCGGGGTGATCAACGGCGCGATCATGCCTTGGGAAGTGACACCGTCGCTGCGCATTCCCGAACTGGTGGAAAACCACACAGAGTTCGAAGGCGACATGCTTTATACCGTGACCTTCGTGCTGGCAATGAATCAGGAAAAGTACGATTCGCTGCCCGATGATCTGAAGGCCGTGATCGACGACAATTCCGGGCTGGAATTCTCGATCTTCGCGGGCGGCACGCAGCAGGATTGGGACGCGCCGGGGCGTGAAATGGCCGAAGAGCTTGGCAACAACATCATCACGGTTTCGGGCGATGCGGTTGATGAGTGGCGCGCACGGGCAGAGCCGATTCAGGCTCGCTGGGTCGACGAAGTCACCGGGCGTGGCATTGACGGTCAGGCGCTGATCGACCGTGCGCGCGCGTTGATGGCCGAATACGAGGCGGCGAACTGATCAGGTCGAAAGACCGCGCACAAGGCAGAAATCGGGGCGGCTTCCAGTGCAGGAAGCCGCCCTGCTGACGAAACGGCCCTTTGCATCTGCGCGCCGCAGGGCTTGCGCTGGGCAGGGGCACCGGCCAGACTGTCCATGCCTGTGCGGGGTGCGACGATCCGTGACCGGCTGGTGGGGCGGGACCGAAATCAAGGGGCTGACATGCATTCGATTGTCATGGCGCTGTCGCGGGCATTGGCCTTGCTGGGCGGGCTTATCCTGTCGGCATTGGTGCTGATGACCTGCATTTCCATTCTGGGGCGGCATCTGAACGCCTTTCTGCATGGCGACATTGCGCAGGGTCTGATGCCGGGGCTGGCCACTGGCCTGCTGGGGATGGGGGTTGGCCCGATCTTCGGTGATTACGAACTGACCGAGCTGGGCATGGGCTTTGCCATCTTTTGCTTTCTGCCGCTATGCCAGATCACCGTGGGTCATGCGCGGGTGGATATCTTCACCTCGTTCCTGCGCGAGCAGACCCAGCGCTGGCTGCGGCTGGTCATCGAGATCGTGTTCAGCGGCGCGCTGATCCTGATTGCGTGGCGGCTGACAATGGGGATGCTGCGGCGCGTACAGACCGGCCAGACCACCTATCTGCTGGAAATCCCCTATTGGTGGCCCTATGCCGCCTGCACCGTGGCCGCTGCGGTGGTCGCGATTGTCGGCGTCTACATGGTTGTTGTGCGCGCACAAGAAGCAATCACCGGCACCGACATCATCGGCGAAGGCGGGGAGGGCGAGCATTGAGCGCAATGACCATCGGGATCCTGTCTTTCCCGGCCCTTCTGACATTGATCTTCCTGCGCGTGCCGATCGGGCTGGCCATGTTCCTGACCGGGCTGGTCGGGCTGGTGCTGGTGACGGGCGGTACCAATATGCCGTTTTCGCGGTTGCATACCGAAACCTTCACCACCTTCGCCAGCTATTCGCTGTCGATCATCCCGATGTTCCTGCTGATGGGATATTTCGCCACGCTGGGGGGGATGTCGCAGGCGCTGTTCAAGGCCGCCGAGGGCTTTCTGGGCCATCGCAAGGGCGGGGTGGCGATGGCGGCTATCGGCTCCAGCGCGGGCTTTGGCGCGATTTGCGGCTCGTCGCTGGCCACTGCCGCCACCATGAGCCGCGTGGCGCTGCCCGAACTCAAACGCTATGGCTATGCGGGTGGCTTCTCGACGGCCACGCTTGCTGCGGGCGGCACGCTGGGCATTCTGATCCCGCCATCGGTGGTGCTGGTGATCTATGCCATCCTGACCGAGCAGAACATTGCCAAGATGTTCCTGGCCGCCTTCATTCCCGGCATCATGGCGGCGCTGGGCTACATGCTGGTGATTGCGATCTATGTGCGCGTGAACCCCGAAGCGGCGGGCACGCGCCCGCGCATTCCCTGGGGCGAAAGGCTGCGCGCGCTGGCCAAGGTCTGGCCGGTGATGGTGGTGTTCGGTCTGGTGGTGGGCGGGATCTACCTGGGTTGGTTCACCCCCACCGAAGGCGCTGCCGTGGGTGCGCTGGGCACCGGGTTGATTGCCTGGGCCAATGGCGGGCTGACACGCAAGACGCTGGCCGACAGCTTCTATTCGACAGCGCGGTCCAGCGCGATGATCTTCTTCATCATCTTCGGGGCGGCGTTCTATAACGGCTTTCTGGCGCTGACCCAGGTGCCGCAGAGCATTGCCGCCTGGGTTGGCGGGTCGGGCTTCAGCCCGCTGATGGTGCTGCTGCTGATCCTGTGCTTCTATCTGATTCTGGGCTGCGTGATGGACAGCTTGTCGATGATTCTGCTGACGATCCCGATCTTCTGGCCGATCATGATGGAGCTTGATTTCAACTTCGTCTCGATGGCCGATCTGCATGCCGAGCGCGCGCGCGCCGCGATCCGCGCAGGCGTAGAGGTTGCGCCAGAGATGTTGCGCAGTGTCGAGGCCGCGATTGCGTCGGGCGCGGAACTGACGCGCGAGCAGATTCAGGCGCTGGGACTGCGCCGCGTCAACCCGCTGGCGCTGGAGCGCGCCAATATCGAGATGACGGCGATCTGGTTCGGCATTCTGGTGCTGATCGTGGTCGAGGTCGGGCTGATCACCCCGCCTGTGGGAATGAATCTGTTCGTGATCAATGCGATGGACCCGAAGACGCGCATCACCGACACATATCGCGCCGTAATGCCCTTTGTCGCATCCGACCTGATCCGCGTGGTGATCCTTGTGGCTTTCCCGGCAATCACGTTGTTCCTGATTGCCGTATGAGTGCGGTGGAGACAGGTCAACATCGGAGCCAGTGCGCGCCCGCGCTCCCCGGTGTTTTTCATCACCGCAAACTCGGTAAAGCATATGCAATGAAAACTATTATTTCCGAACAATCGGCAATTAAATGCAGAAAGCTGATTTTCACAGTGTGCCGATATGATGCGAGGTATTTCATACAATGGCGCGCTAATCCATGATCGCGTGCGATGATATGTCCCTAATCATATGACAATAAAATATATAGCGCCTTAGAAAGTGGCGTTCAGCAATCTTTTGCGTAATGCCGCAATATCGCATTTTCGCGCAACTGATATTCTGGATCAGACAGAGCTCTTTCTATACGGATCGCAAGCCGATAGTATAGAGGTTTCAGCGCACCTAGGTCATCATTTGACAAGATCATATTTATCCAGTGAGCGCTAATGTAAGTAACTATGGGGCCCAAAGTCGTCCAAAAGCCCTTGTGATCGCCAAACAATGTCCCGATTAGAGCAGCAAATGCAATTTCTGGAGCATGACGGAAAAAGCTCAAAGCATGATAGTGAATGCTGCAAGTTTGTGCATATCTCTTGAGATAGTCTGAAAAATCCCTGATATCGTTCGCATCAAGTTTCATAAGAAGGTAGCGAATTCTTTCAAAGAATAGGTGCCATTCTTCAAACTGCGACAGATGAATGGTGAATGCCAGCGGGGCATGCAAGATTGCGGATCGAAGGTTGGGATAACCGCGTATTGGCAGAAACGAGAACGCAAGTTCCAATGTTCTTCCGTTCAATTGGTAATCGTCATAAACTGTTTCGGCGCCCACAGCATCTGCGTTGCAACGGTCGAACAATACATTCAAAGTTGCACTAATAGCAGAAACGTCCAAATATCTGATCAACTTTTCAGATACAAGTGTCTCAACTATGAGCTCTCTCTGAAAAAGCCGGGATCTGTCATCGGCCAATTGAAGCATCCGCATTGCCGTGCGGTCGGCCAGAGGTGCCGAACCATTCAGAAGAAATAGTTTTTGTTGTATCTCCTCGGTCTCCAGATTTGCAATAAGGTAGTTCCTGAACAGAACGTCAGCATCATGCCGCCTTTCAACAACATTATTTTGTGCATTAAGATTCATATTTCTTTTGAATGTATTCTTCCAATTTCTCGATTGGTATCCTTGAAATTCAGTTGATTTAAGCAAAGCTTCTTCTGAGAAAGAGGTGCATAGCTTCTCCAGTCTTTGTGATACATATCTATCTAAAGAAAAGTTCGCCTGTGGTGGTAGAATAAGCCGGATTCTACGGTCGGGCGCTGATAGGTTGTAATGCAGATTAACTAAGCTGAGCGCATCGCTTGATTTAGCAAGTGCAGGCGCTGCTATCAACAAATCGTGATCAATACTTGCCAGTATGTCAAATTTAAGTCGATTATAACGTGACTTGTACGAGTTATTTATCAGCGCCATGTCGCCAACATGGTGATCCAAATAACTAAGAAGCTTGGCAGTCATATTATTCGAATACACTCAATTAGTAGAAAAGCAAGCTCATGCAGAGCGGATCAATAAAAGGCAAGGTTCGTTTCCTTGTGAGCGTTATTTTTTCAATGACTTCAATGCGCGGCGAGGGATTCCTAACTCCCGCCCTGCACCATGCGCTTGATCGCCGCGACATGGGCGGGGCTGGCGCCGGCGGCGGCTTCGGCCAGCGCCAGCGCATCCGCCATCAGCGCCTCTGGCGCGGCGAGCCGGTCCACCAGCCCCCAATCCAGCGCCTCGGATGCGGGGATTTTCTGCCCTGCCATCAGGATCATCCTGGCGCGCGCTGGCCCAACCAGTGCGGCCAGCCGCCCCGGATCGGACGGCTGCGGCAGAAAGCCCAGCCGCATCACCGGGTAGAAGAAGCTGGCCCCCGGAACGGCCAGACGCAGATCACAGGCCAGCGCCATGCCGAACGCCCCGCCCGCCAGCGTGCCATTCAGCGCCGCGATGGTCAGGCAGGGGGCGGCGGCGATGCGGCCTGACAGGTCTTCCCACAAGCCCGAGGTCGCCAGCCCCGCCCTTGCCTCTGCCAGATCGGCCCCGGCGCTGAAGACCTTGCCCTTCCCGGTCAGGATCAGCACCCGCGCTTCTGCCGCGCAGGCGGCATCGACGCCGCCGCACAGCGCCTGCAACATGTCAGCGGTCAGGGAATTGGCCTTGTCGGGGCGGTCGAGTGTCATCGTCCAGATACCGGCCTGTTCATCCACACGGATCATGTCAGCCCCACCCGCTTGCGCACGCCTTCATCGCGCAGCGACACTTCGCGCCCGACCCAGTCATCGGCATCAGGGGTGCACATCCATATCAGCGCCTGCGCCACCCATTCGGGCGGGATATGCGCCGACCAGTCAAGCTGGCTGACCGCATTGATGCCGCTGTCACGGATGATGTGCTGCATATCGGTAGCGACTGTTCCGGGCGACAGGCTGAGCACCCGCAGCCCCGTGCCGTGCGCCTCTATACCGGCCACGCGGGTCAGCATCCATGCCGCAGCCTTGGAACTGCAATAGGCGCCCCAGCCTTCCAGCGGGTTATGCGCAGCGCCTGACCCCACTGTGATGATCGTGCCTGCCCCTTGCGCGCGCATCACTGGCAGCGCGGCGCGAAGCCCATGAAAGACACCTTTCAGATTGATGTCGATCAGCTTGCCGAAATCCTCTGGGGTGATCTGCTCCAGCAGCCCGATCGGTTCGATCACGCCGGCATTGTTGATCAGCACATCCAGCCGCCCGAATTCCTGCACCAAGCGATCCACCGCGGCCTGCACCGCGCCTGCATCCGACACATCGCATGTGATCGCCCGTGCGCCGGTTTCGCCCGCCAGCGCGTGCAAGGCGGCTGCATCGCGCGCAGCGATGCCCAGATGCGCGCCCGCCTGCGCGAAAGCGTGCACTGCCGCCGCCCCGATACCGCGGCTCGCCCCTGTGATCAGCACGGATTTCCCTGAAAGCGCGCTTGCCTCAAAGTTCATCTTCTTCCCCTTGCCGGTTAGTAATCCCGCTCGAAAAACAGCCCCACGCCCGAGCGGCCGCGATTATCTACCCGCCCGCGCGCGGTCAGCGACGGGCTAAGGTCG
Organism: Paracoccaceae bacterium; assembly: GCA_020832655.1. Taxonomy (GTDB): domain Bacteria; phylum Pseudomonadota; class Alphaproteobacteria; order Rhodobacterales; family Rhodobacteraceae; genus Roseinatronobacter. The sequence continues at coordinate 90,578 of JAFIEF010000005.1, read as the reverse complement.
ATATTGATCGATACTTCGCTGTCGCCTTGTGGCTGCACCTCGACGTCGGTATAGATGTTTTCGGTCAGATAGCGCCCCAGCCGGATCGAGGTTTCGCCGTCTTCATCGGTGCGCACATCCAGATCATCCAGCCCGACATTGCGCCGCAGCCGTTCCATCACCCCGTCGCTGCGCCCCGAAAGCGTGGCCAGCGACGAGGCGAGCTGTGCTGCCTGAAACAGCGAGAGCGTCTCGAACCCGCGCCCGAACAGCAGCAGCGACACCACCTCTTCCTCGGGCAGTTCGGGGATGGATTCAAAGCGCAACTCCGGCGCGTCCGCGCGGCCTTCCAGCACGATGCGCGCGGTCACGCCAGCGCGTTCGGTCGAGGCGACAAGCCGCACAAAAGGCATCAGATCACCCTGCAGGCTGGCAAAGCCTTCATTCAGCGTAAAGCGATTGCCCAGCAAATCCATCCGCCCCCGGATCAGCGTGAACTGGCCGATAGGGATCGGGTCGGCGGTGGTGCCGGTCAGGCGCAGATTGCCGCCCATTTCGGCATCCAGCCCGCGCCCGCGAATGAAGATGCGGTTTGGGGCGTCAATCTCCAGATCAAGGGTGGCGGGGCGGCGCACCCGGCCATGCGTTTCGCCCGCGAAAATGCCCGCGCGCTCGCGGGTTTGGCGCACAGCACCGCCATCGCCCAGATGGCGCAGCGTTGGCGGGATATACCCGCGCGAGACCAGCCCCACCCGCGGAATACGGATTTCGGTCGAGTCAAGCGCCAGCCTGCCGCCGATGTGTGGCCCTTGGGTCAACGCGCCGGTGATCGCCAGCGCGCCAGTGACATTGCTGCGAAAAAGTTGCGGATCCTGCACGCGCAGTTCAGTCAGCTGCGCGCGCAGATCGGCATTCAGGGGGGGCAAAAGGTCAACGCTGCCCTGCAATGACGCCTGCCCGCCATTGGCCCCGCGCCCTTGCAGTGTGATATCGGCGCGCCCGCCGGAAAGCTGCGCCGTGGCATCGATATCGAGCAGGCGCAAATTCTGTTCCGGCATCACGAATTGCGCGCCCGTGGTCCGTGCCGTGCCGCTAAGCGAGGACAGCGCCAGCGGTCCCGACAGGCGCAGATCAAACTCTGCCGGACCGCGCACCGAGCGCGGCTCTATCCGCGGGTTGATCAGGGCGATATCGGTGCTGCCCGTGGCACGCAGATCGCCGCGCAAATCGGGTGATACGCTGCCCGCAAGCTGGGCGGTCAGCCCCGCCGGTCCCTGCGCTGTCAGATCCAGCACGTAGTTGCCGCCGGTCTCGGCAATCTGCCCTGACAGGGTCAGCGGCCCGACAATCCCCGGCACGATCAGCGCCAGATCGCGCAGCCGGGCATCAACGCGCATGCGCGCTTGCCCGCCGCCGCGTTCGCCGGTGATCTGCGCGTTCAGATTGGGACCGCTTAGCCGTGCCTCTTCGATCAGGATTGCATCGGAGGATTGGCTGATCTGAGCGGTCAACTGGTGCTGGCCTGCCAGCAGGCTTTCGGTGGCTGGTTCACCCAGCCGCAGATCGCGGCTTCTGACATCCAGATCCAGATTGCGCCTGCCGCCATCCTCGCGCAGTGTGGCGGTGCCCTGGATGCTGCCCCCGAAGCCGGGGCGCAGCGCGCCAAGCGCGGGCAGGGCGAAGCGCGCGCCCAGCCGCGACGCCCCGGCCTGATAGCGCCCCTCTGCATCCAGCCGCAGGGCGGCGTTTTCAATGCTCAGCGCGGTCAGGTCGAATGCCGCCCCGTCGCGCTGGCCCTGAAGCTGCAACTCCGTCTGGCCGCGCAAGGCGCGGTTCAGATCCGGCTGTCCCACCGTCAGGTTGCGCGCCTGCGCCTCGACGATGACATTCTCTTGTTCAAGCGGCCCGTCGATATTGACCCGCGCGGTGATCGCGCCGCCGAAATCGTCGCCCAGAACAGTCAGATCGGCAAAATCCAGATCCCCGCGCAACTGCAACTGATCGCCGTCCAGCCCGCCGCGCAGATCAGCGCGCAGGGTTTGCGCCTGTGCGGTCAGTTCCTGAAGCCTGATCCGCCCCTCTGCGCCGCTGGCCTGCACCGTGATGCGGCTGTCGCCCGCCAGCAGCCGGTCAAGCTCTGCCTGATCCAGTGTCAGGTCGCGGCCGGTGATTTCAGCCTGAAAGTCAAAGCGGTCACGTTCCGGCCCGACGCGGCCCCCGGCGGTCGCGCGCACTGCGCCAGACAAGGGTCGCCCGGCCAGCCCCGACAGACGAGAGATATCGCGGAAATCTGCGCGGCCATCTGCGATGATCACGCCCTCTTGCAGCCGCGCGCGGCCATTAAGGGCATAGTCGCGCCCTTCGATATGCAACCCCGGCAACAGCAGCGGCTGGCCTGCGCGCCAGATGAAGGCGACCGAGCCTGTGACCGACTGGCCCAGCGCCTGAGCCACATTCCGGTCGCGCGCCGACACCCCCAAGCCCGAGAAATCGATCAGCGCATCGACCACATCCTGATCTTGGCCAAAGCCTTGCGAACTGATCCGCCCCAACCCGTCCAGAAACAGGCTTTCGACGGCAATGTCGCCATTGTCGAACCCGGCCAGATCCAGCACCAGATCCCAATCCTCGCTGATTGCGGCATCGAAGCCCAGTCGCAATTCGGCGCTGTCGATGCTGGTGCTTCCCCCGGCCACGGGCAGCAGCACGCGCGCCCCGCTTAGGTCGCGTATCTCGCCGTGCAGGCGGATCAGTTCGGGCAAGCCATCCGCGCCCATCCGCGCGCGGCCTTCGAGTTGAAGTCTCTGGGTCTGGATGCGCAGATCATCCAGCGACAGGCGGCCATCCTCGAAGCGGCGTGCTTCGGTGCGCAAGCGGCTGTCCTCGCCGAAGAACGGGTGATAATCCGCCTGCATCAGCGGGCGCAGATCGCCCGACAGATCCAGCCGAACCGCCTGCGCCACACCCGGCAATGCGGTCTGAAGGGCGAAATCGCCCGCAACCCGTGGCTGGCCATCCGTGGCCAAGGTGATTTCGGCGGCGAAATTGTCCAGCGGCCCTTCGCCCCGCACCGAAAATTCGGCCGAGGGATGCCCCGGCACATCAAGCAACGTGACTGCCAGCCCCCCCGGATCTTCTTGCACGCTCAGATCCAGCGACAGGATACGGGTTACGTTGGAAAAGGCGGCATCCAGCCGGAACTGTCCGGCAATCTCGTCCAGCCGGTTCAACTGCAGCCGCGCCTGCCCCGCGCCATCGGCCAGTTGCGCCGCCCCGCTGACACCTGCGCGCAAGCCTTGTCCCAGAAGCTCTGGTGACAGCACCACTTCGGCCAGATCCAGCCGGTCCAGCCGGACCGAGACCGGCAGCTCGGGCAGTTCGAAGCGGGGCAGTGTGACCAGCTCCTCCGAAGGCTCGGCGATCGGCGCGCGCAGAACCTCTACCTTCGCGGCCGAAATCTCGGCAATTTCGATGCGGCGCTGGAGCAGGGCAGAGCGGTTCCATTGCAGCGCCGCATCGCTGATGCGCAGCCATACGCCGTCATTATCGGCGATGGTCATCTCCGCGAAGGTGGCGCGCGATGACAGCGCGCCGCGAAAGCCACTGATGCGTACCTCGCGCCCGCGATCGGACAGGCCGTCCTGCAACAGCCGGGTCAGGAAGCCGACATCGCTTTCATTGGCTTGCGGGGTCAGCGCGTCGAATTCCTGCGCAGTGCCCTGTAACACGGGCAGCAACGCGACGCAGATCAGGAGTAGCGCAAGCCGTCTGAGTGCCCCCATCAGAACGCCTGCCCGATGCCAAGATAAAGCTGCACCCCGCTTCCCGTGGCCCCGCGCACCGGCAGGCCGACATCCATGCGCAACGGGCCGATAGGCGTGTCATAGCGCAGCCCCAGCCCCGCCCCGGCATGCCAGCCCGATGCCCCCGAAAATGCCCCTTCGGACACGTATCCCGCATCGGCAAAGGCGGCCAGGCCCAGATTCTCGGTGGCGCGCATCCGCGTTTCCAGCGAAGCTGCGGCAAAGCCGCGCCCGCCCGAGCGTACGCCCCCAGGTGCCACCCCGAGCGAACGGAAGGGCTGGCCGCGCACGCTGTCGCCGCCACCGGAATAGAACAGGAAATCGCGCGGCGTGCGGTCCAGCGCGGCACCCAGAATGGCCCCGGCCTGCACCCGCCCTGCCAGGACGAAACGCGCATCTTCCCCCAGCCCGCGATAGGCGCGCAGATCAGTGTAAAGCCGCGCGCCGCTATCGGCGGCGCTGACCCCCAGAAACGGGGTCAGCTTTGCATTCGCGAAGAAGCCGCGCGTGGGGTTGCGGATATCGTCGCGCCGGTCCCATTCCAGCGCCATTGGCAGCAGCAACAGCCGGTAGTTGCGGCGGATGCCAAGGCCGGGGCCGAAGCGCGCGTTTTCTGTCAATACGCCGATACCTGCGCTGAAGGTCAGCGCATCGCTGAAGCGGTGTGACAGCCCCACCTCCAGCCGCGCGCGCCGGGCGCGGAAATCATCCTCGCGCTCGGTTTCGGCCAGCGCGCCCAGTGTCAGAGTGGTATCGGGGGTAAAGGTTGCCGGGCGCGAAAACTCCAGCCCCAGACGGTAATCATGCCCGCCACGCCGCTGGGTGATGCCGCCCAGCATGGCCTCGATCCGCAGGCGTTCGGCCCCGCCCAGCAGGTTGCGATGCAGCCAGAAGGCCGATACCTTGCCACCGGCTTCGGTGTCATATTCCAGCCCCAGTCCGATACGGCGCAAGGGCGCTTCAACCACTGCGGCAGAGATGTCCATTGACCCGTCGGGGTTCAGATCCTCGGCCTCGCGCAGAGCCACGGAAGAGAATGTGCCGGTGCGGCGCAGCCTTTCGGCGGCGCGCTGCACATCGTCTGGCGAGAACACCTCGCCTGTGGGCAGCCCTGCGATCTTGACGATGCGGTTGGGGCGGGTGCGGTCCTGCCCAGAGGGCTGCAACCGCCCGAAGGTGACACGCGGGCCGGGATCGACCTGCACATCAACATCCAGAATATCGGCGCTGTGGCGCGCGGTGATCTGCTGGTCCACCGGTCGGGCCTTGGCATGACCCCGATCACGCCAGCCATCAACCGTGGCGGTTGCAGCATCGCGAATCACAGTGCTGCGCGCCAATTCCCCCGGCGCAAAGCCCGCAGGAAGCGCGGTGCCCTGCGCCAGCGGGCCGATCTGGGCGCGGCCAAAGACAAAGGGTGGCCCGGCCTGCAAGGCAACTTCGATGCGGTCGATCCGGGCGGGGGGGTCCAGCGGCGAGATATCAGCCGCTTCTTGCCCGTCGATGCGGATGCTGATCACCGGGGCGTAATGGCCCGCCTCGAAGAACAGGCCGATCAACTGGCCATATTCGGCCCGCGCGATGGTGAATATCTCGAACGGGTCGGATAGCCCGTCCGCCCAGGCCGCGCGCAATTGCGACGCCTGCTGCAATTGCTGCTCCAGCGCATTGCCGCCCCCCTGCACCGAGAAGGACAAATCCTCGAACCCGGCGGCGGGTGTCGCGCCCAGCAGCCCGGCCAGCGCCACGGGCAGGACGCCGGACACAAGCCTTTGCGCCCCGCACCGTAAGCGGCGGCGCGGCGGGTGTTCCAGCGGTGTTGACCAGAACCTGTTCATCGCAGGCAGTTTCGCAGATTGATACATGCGTCACAACGCGAAAAGCGCACCCTGACAGCGCTGTGAGGCCAGCGGCGGCAGCTTTTGGCCCATAGCGTTATCCGGCCCGGTCGCCCTTGCCGCCTGCGGGGCGGGGTGCTATGTCGCGGCCAAGTTTTCCCCGTTTACTGCAAGGAGCTTGGGCAGATGCCTATGGACTATATTATCAAGGATATCGCGCTGGCCGAGTTCGGGCGCAAGGAAATTGCCATTGCCGAAACCGAAATGCCGGGCCTGATGGCGCTGCGCGCGGAATATGGTGCCAGCCAGCCGCTGAAAGGCGCGCGGATTGCGGGCAGCCTGCACATGACCATCCAGACCGCAGTGCTGATCGAGACGCTGGTGGCGCTGGGGGCCGATGTGCGCTGGGCGTCGTGCAACATCTATTCGACGCAGGACCATGCCGCCGCCGCGATTGCCGCAGGCGGCACGCCGGTCTTCGCCGTCAAGGGTGAAACGCTGGAAGAATACTGGACCTATACTGACCAGATCTTCCAGTTCGCCGACGGCACTGCCAATATGATCCTTGATGATGGCGGCGATGCCACGCTTTACATCCTGATGGGCGCGCGGGTCGAGGAAGGCGAGGAAGATCTGATCGCCACCCCCACCAGCGAGGAAGAGGAATATCTGTTCGCGCAGATCCGCAAGCGCATCGCCGAAACACCGGGGTGGTTCGTGCGTCAGCGCCACGCCATCAAGGGTGTGTCGGAAGAAACCACCACCGGCGTGCATCGCCTGTATCAGATGATGGAAAAGGGGCATCTGCCCTTCCCCGCGATCAACGTCAATGACAGCGTCACCAAGTCGAAATTCGACAACAAATATGGCTGCAAGGAATCGCTAGTTGACGGTATCCGCCGCGCCACGGATACGATGATGGCTGGCAAGGTCGCCGTGGTCTGCGGCTATGGCGATGTCGGCAAAGGCTCGGCTGCCAGCTTGCGCGGCGCGGGCGCACGCGTGAAAGTGACAGAGATCGACCCGATCTGCGCGCTTCAGGCGGCGATGGACGGGTTCGAGGTGGTGACACTGGAAGATGTCGCCCCCAGCGCCGATATCTTCATCACCACCACCGGCAACAAGGATGTGATCCGCATCGAGCATATGCGCGAGATGAAGGACATGGCCATCGTCGGCAATATCGGCCATTTCGACAATGAAATTCAGGTCGCCGCGCTGAAGAACCACAAATGGACCAATATCAAGGATCAGGTGGACATGATCGAAATGCCCTCGGGCAGCCGCATCATTCTGCTGTCGCAGGGCCGTCTGCTGAACCTTGGTAATGCCACCGGCCACCCAAGCTTCGTGATGTCGGCCAGCTTCACCAATCAGGTGCTGGCGCAGATCGAGCTTTGGACCAAGGGAAGCGAGTATGACAACAAGGTCTATGTGCTGCCCAAGGCGCTGGATGAAAAGGTCGCGCGGCTGCATCTGGACCGCATCGGCGTGAAGCTGACCGCATTGAGCGATGAACAGGCCGACTATATCGGCGTCACGCCCGAAGGCCCGTTCAAGCCCGAGCATTACCGCTACTAGGCGTATCGCGCGCGCGGGGCGCAAGGCCGGGACATCTGCAAGGGTGCCCCGGCCTTTTGATGTTTGCGGGCGTGGCCAGGCAAGATCGCTTGACCCGATGCAGGATCGGATATACCGCCACGCCCATCCCCTGTTGCGGAGCGCCCAGCCCATGCCCACCTTCACCGCCCTGACCACGCTTGCCGATGGCGACAAGGCCCATGCGCTGGCCGAAGCGATGGAGAACATGCAGCCCGAACCCACCGGTATTGGCGTGTTCGAGGTCGAGGATGGTTCTGGCCTGTGGGAAGTGGGCGGCTATTTCACCGAAAGCCCCGATGAGATCGAACTGGCGCTGCTGGCGCAGGCTTTCCGGGCCAAGCCCTTCATCGTTACCGAATTGCCGGAGATTGACTGGGTCGCCAAGGTGCGCCGCGATCTGGCCCCGGTAGAGGCCGGGCGGTTTTTCGTCTATGGCAGCCATGACGCAGACAGGCTGCCCGAAGGGCGCATCGGGCTGCTGATAGAGGCGTCAATGGCCTTTGGCACCGGCCATCACGGCACCACGCTGGGATGTCTGCGCGCGCTGGACAGGCTGGATGCAGGCGGCTTTCAGGGCCGCAATGTCGTCGATATCGGCTGTGGAACGGCGGTACTGGCAATGGCGGCGGCGCAGATCTGGCCCAACCTGGTGCTGGCCAGCGATATCGATCAGATCGCGGTCGAGGTGGCGCAGGCCAATGTCACTGCCAATGAACTGGAAGGCCGCGTGATCTGTCTGGAAGCGACCGGGTTTGACCACCCGGATTTGCAGGCCGCCGCACCCTTCGATCTGGTCTTTGCCAATATCCTGATGGCCCCGCTGATCGAACTGGCCCCGGATATGGGCCGCCATGTCGCTGCTGGCGGATATGCGATCCTGTCGGGGCTTCTGACCACCCAGGCCGAGCGCGTGCTGGACGCCTATCAGCAGGCGGGCTTCGCGCTGGCCCATCACGAAGAAATCGGCGACTGGTCCACGCTGACGCTGAAACGCGGCGGTTGAGCGCCCGCGCGATCAGCCCGCCAAGGCGGCGAAGCCTGCTACCAGCAGCCCCAGCGCGCCCCCCACGGACACAAAGCCGCGCGTGCGCGCCCGGTCCTGCCGTGAACGCAACCCGCCTGCGTAATCGAAGCGTTCATAGATCACGTTCTGCATCGGCATACCCAGATCCAGCAGCGCATCGGACACGCCCACCACCATCGGGCCGGGGCCGCAGATAAGCGCCTTGGTGCGGGCCGGGTCCAGCCCGTCAAGCATCTGTCCTAACCGCTCTGGCGTCAGCCGCCCCTTGGCCATGTCGGGGTCCAGCGGGCCATCCTCGGACAATAGCCACAGCTTCAGATCAAGCGTCTGGGTCGCCGCGCGCAATTCGTCGATACAGGCGAAATTCTGCGGCTGTCCCACCGCATAGGCCAGCCGCACCGGGCGCGGATCGCCCCGCGCCAACATGTCGCGGATGATACCCAGAAGCGGCGCAATCCCCACCCCGCCCCCGATCAGCAGCACGGCCTGTGGCTGATGCGCTTGCAGCGTGAATTCGCCATAAGGGCCGTCAATGCCGATGGTCCGCCCCGGCGGCAGGGTGCCGATGCGGTTGGTGAAATCGCCCGCTTCCTTGATCAGCAGTTTCAGCCCCGGCTGCGCCGGGCTGTCGGAAATCGAAAACGGGTGGTCAAACAACGGAAAGCGCCGCGCGCCTTCGGTCATCCAGACAAACTGCCCGGCATGGTAGGGCAGGGCGGGCGTGCCGGTTTGGGGCTGGATGTCCAGCTCCCACATACGATCAGCTTGCTGCGTGACCGAGGCCAGTTTCCAGGCGTGGCGATGCAGCCGCAGCCAGCGCCAGCCATAAAGCACCGCCATCACCAGCGCGACGCCCGCGCCGGCCAGCCACCAGAACCCCGCCAGCACCCCTTGCGCACTGAAGCGGCCGACGGCAATGGCGTGATGCAGCGCGGCAAAGACCGCGATCAGCGCCAGCACCACATGCAGCCCGCGCCAGGTCTCGTATCGCCAGGGCAGATGCTCGCGCAGGGCCGAGGTCACCACCAGCATCAGCAGCGCGCCCAGCGACACAACACCACTGCGATAGGCCGGGTCGGTCAGGTAGAATTCCAGCCGCAGCCAGCCCAGATCGGGGTTGTCGGCCCAGGTCGGCGCGACATAGGCCAGCGGGTGCAGCAGCACCGCCAGCAGCAGCCACCACGCTGCGATCTTGTGAAACCCCATGATCTTGTCAATGCCCATCGCGCCGGACACGCCCTCGAACCGCCCAGAGGTCACGAATTGTATCGCCATGCCAAGCGTGGCGACCATGCCAAGCGCGGCTGCGGCCAGTTCCAGCGGGTCGGCGGGGGCCACGCGCTGGGTCAGCGCCAGCGCCATCGGCACCAGTGCGGCCAGAAGATAGCTTACCGCCAGTGGCCTTGCGTGCAATCGCGGAAGTCCTGCCTGCATGATGGTCCCTTTTCCCTATGCGTTCGTGTTGTGCCTGTGGCATGCTTGATCTTGTCCAGGATCACATCGACACTGTTCAGGATCAAGCCACTGACAAAATTCCATGTTAGCTTCGTGACGACAGTATAGGAAAGAGGGAAACCGGAATGCGCATTTTTGCCGTGCTGCCGCTGCTTGCGGCGCTGATGATCGCGCCACAGACGCGCGCGGATGATCTGACCGGGCTGGAAGATATCATCCATGCCTGGCTCGCCTCGCCGCATGGGGATCATCATTCATTGTCATTCACCTATTGGAACGAACAGGGCAGCGTGCCGGAAAGCTGCGCCATCTGCCATTCCGAAACGGGGTTTCTGGATTTTCTGGGAAGTGACGGCTCGGAAGCGGGCAGTGTGCACAAACCCGGCGTGATCAATTCGCCCATCGGTTGCGCGTCCTGCCACACGCGCGAGGCCCATGCGCTGGACGCAGTGACCTTCCCTTCGGGCGTTACTGTGGATGATCTTGGGTCGTCGGCCACCTGCATGGTGTGCCATCAGGGGCGGCAATCCAGCGATCATGTCGCGGCGCGCGTGGAAGGTCTGGCCGAAGATGACGTGTCGGATCAGCTTGCCTTTCTGAACATCCATTACGCCGCCTCTGCCGCGACCATGCTGGGTGCAGAGGCCCGCCCCGGCTATCAGTATGAGGGGCGCAGCTATGCCGGGCGCTTCATGCATGTGCCCGGTGCCGATACCTGCGTGGCCTGCCATGAACCGCATTCTCTGGCTGTGGAACCGCAAGGCTGTCTGGACTGTCATCGCGGGGTCGATGATCTGCGCGATATCCGCACCCAGCATCGCGATTTCGCGGGCACGGGTGACCGTTCGGGCGGCATTCATTCGGAAATTCTGGCCATGCAGGACCAGCTTCTCGATGCGATCCGGCTATACGCCGCCGAAGTGGCGGGCAGCCCCATCGCCTATGTCAGCGCTTTCCCCTATTTCTTCGAAGACCCAAGCGGCACCGGCGATCTGCCCCGCGATCAGGCCACGCGCGACAACCGCTATCAGCACTGGACCCCGCGCCTGCTGAAGGCGGCCTATAACTATCAGGTCGCGCTGAAAGACCCCGGCGGCTATGTCCACAACCCCCGCTATATGCTGCAAATCCTGTATGACAGTATTGAAAGCCTGTCACAGCAGGTCAGCATCGACATGTCGGCGATGTCGCGGCCCTAATCGGTGCAAGGGCGCGCGGCCGCGTTATTGCGCCGGAAGGTCAGGTAATGCGGCTTGCGCCCCTCGCGCAGCGCCTTTTGTTCATAGCGGGTGGACAGCCAGTCGGACCAGGGCCGCGCCCAGTCATCTGGGTCCGGGGTCAGGCAGTCGAAACCCGCTTGCGGCACTTCTTCCAGCGTCTGGCGGACATAATCGGGGATGTCGGTGGCCACGCGGAACTCTGCCCCCGGCGCCATCACCCGTGCCAGCGGGTCCAGATAATCGGGCGTGACAAAGCGCCGCCGATGATGCCGCGCCTTGGGCCAGGGGTCGGGATAGAGCAGAAACGCCTTTGACAGGCACTGATCGGGCAGCACATCAAAGAGATCGCGCACATCCCAGGGGTGGACGCGCAGATTCCTGACGCCTGCGCGGCGGATCTTGCCCAGCAGCATTGCCACGCCATTGATATAGGGTTCGCAGCCGATCATGCCGATTTCGGGATTACGGGCGCATTGATGCACCAGATGCTCGCCCCCGCCAAAACCCACTTCCAGCCAGAGCGGGCGGTCATCGCCAAAAAAGCCGCGTGGGTCCACGATCTGGCGTTCCGGGTTGTCATCGCGGCTGACCCCGGCGGGGCGCAGCCGGTCAAGGTCTTCATCCAGATAGCGCTTTTGCGCGGGCTTCAGGCTCTTGCCCTTGATGCGGCCATAGAAATTGCGCGTCGTAGGGCTGTTGGGCGGGGGCATCGAGTGTGTTCCTGCAAGGGGGTTAAGCATTCGCGGGCCGGGTATGCCGGTGCCTTTGCTGCGCGTCAAGCAATGCGCGGCCCGGAAACGGGTTTACAAATGCGGGTGCAACCCCCATCTTGACGGCAGTCGTCCCAGAGCAACTGCGCGAGGCTGCGCACCTCTGACAAACCCATCCCCCAAAATCGAAGGATATCCCATGACGCACGCAAAGGCTGGCGACACTGTTCGCATTCATTACACGGGCACCTTGTCCGACGGGTCGGTATTCGACAGCTCCGAGGGCCGCGACCCGCTGGAATTTGAACTGGGCGCAGGCAACATCATCCCCGGCCTTGACCGTGCCATTGACGGTATGAGCGCGGGCGAACAGAAAACCGTGACCGTGCCCAGCGCTGAAGCCTATGGCGAATATCAGGATGGTGCGCGTCAGGATGTGCCGCGCGACCAGATCCCGTCGCATATTCCGCTGGACCCCGGCACCATGCTGCAAATGCAGACCCCCGATGGCCGCGCCATTCCCGTCACTGTCGCTGAAGTCAGCGAACAGACCGTGACACTGGATGCCAATCATCCGCTGGCAGGCAAGGATCTGACCTTCGCGGTCGAGGTCGTCTCGGTCAACTGACGGCGCAATTGTCGCGGGCTGGCAGGCGCGGCACCGCTGGGCGGTTTGTCGCGCCATGCGCAGTGGTAAAACGAACGTGTGATGACAGTGCGGGCGCGCCCGCGATATTGGGGAGAGCGAATTTCGAAAGGCGAGATGATGAAGTTTCCTGTATCCATTGCAGCGCTGGGCACCTCGGTTCTGGTGCTGGCGGCCTGCGCCCCTGATCCCAACAACCCGCAGAACCGCCAACTCACCGGCGCGCTGACCGGTGCCGCTGTTGGCGGGGTGGTGGGTGCCGCCACCGGCGATGGCAGCGCGCGCCGCGCGGTTGCCGGTGCAGTGATCGGCGGCACCGCCGGGGCGCTGATCGGCCAGCAGCTTGACCGTCAGGCGGCAGATCTGCGCCGCCAGCTGGGTGACAACATCAATATCCGCAATACCGGGCAGGAACTGATCCTGACCCTGCCGCAGGATTTGCTGTTCGCCACCGACAGCGCAACGCTGCGCCCTGACCTGCAACAGGATCTGCGCGCAATTGCGCGTAATCTGGTCGACTATCCGCGCAGCGATGTCATCGTGGTTGGTCATACCGACAATGTCGGCTCGGCCGACTATAACCAGCGCCTGTCGGAACGCCGCGCGGCCTCGGTGGCGCAGGTGCTGCGCGGTTCGGGCGTGGCCGCGGACCGGATCGAGATTCGCGGGCGCGGGCTGACCCAGCCGGTGGCCAGCAATGACACGGCAGCGGGGCGGCAACAGAACCGCCGGGTGGAGATTTCCATCCGGCCCTGGCAGCCGAACTGAAACCCTTGAAATCCAGACAAAAAGGCCAGCGCGGGCTGGCCTTTTTTGTTGCTATGCCCGCTATTTTGGTCATATGATTTTACCAGATTGCGCCTGAATTTTGGGCGTTTTCATCGGATAGCATCGGAGCATGTATGACATTTCGCCGAATCCAGCCGGAAAAACTGTCGCATAGCGTGATCCGCCAGATCGAGCTGTTACTGTTGCGCGGCATCTTGCGGCCCGGTGAAAGGCTGCCTTCAGAACGCGAACTGGCTGAAAAGCTGGGTGTCTCGCGCCCGTCACTGCGCGATGCGTTGGCCGAATTGCAGGAACGCGGGCTGCTGACCACCCGCGCCGGTGCTGGGGTCTATGTGGCCGAATTGCTGGATTCAGCGTTTTCGGATTCTCTGGTGCAGCTTTTCGCGGCGCATGACGAAGCGCTGTTTGACTATATCAGCTTTCGCCGCGATCTGGAGGGCATGGCCGCCGAACGCGCGGCGCGGTTCGGCTCTGACATGGATTTGCAGGTGATCGACACCATCTACCGCAAGATGGAAGCCGCGCATCAAAAACGCGACCCCACCGAAGAGGCGCGGCTGGATGCGGAATTCCACATGTCGATTGTCGAAGCGTCGCACAACATCATCATGCTGCATATGATGCGCGCCATGTTCAACCTGCTGCATGAAGGCGTGTTCTATAACCGCCAGATGATTTTTCAGCAGCGTGTCACCCGCGATGATTTGCTGGCACAGCACAAAGCCATCAACGCGGCCTTGCAGGCCCGCGATCCGATCACCGCCAGACGGGCCGCCCATACGCATCTGGATTTCGTCGAACAGATGATGAGCGATCTCAAGCGCAGTCAGAAAAACGAGGAAATCGCCCGTCTGCGTCTGGAGCATGCGCAGAGCATCTGAACGTGCCATCAGTCCAAAACAAGAACCCGACCACAGGGCCGGGTTCTTGCTGGGTTTTTCAGCCTGTGTGCGGACGGCCCGCTATCAGTGCAGCCGTTCTTTCACGGTTGCAATCGCATCCTGAACCAATGCATCGCCGCGCGCAGCGTCCATCTGTTTGGCGATCACGTCCGATGCCGCCGCAATGGCCACTTCGACAGCGCGGTCGCGCACGTCGCGCAGCGCCGCTGCCTCTGCCGAGGCGATCTGGTCCTGCGCGGCCTTCAGGCGCCGCGCAATCGAGGCCTCGATCTCGACCTTAGTCTGCTCGGCGACAAGCTTTGCATCGGCCTGTGCCTTTTCGACCATCCGCGCGGCCTGATCCTTGACGCTGGCCTGCTTGGCCTCGAACGAGGCGTGCAGTTCCAGCGCTTCTTCGCGCAGCTTGCGGGCTTCTTCCAGCTCGGCGCTGATGGTCTCGGCGCGCTTGTCAAGGAAGCCGGTGATCATGCCGGGCACCTTGAAATAGACCAGAATGCCCACGAACAGCACGAAACCGATCAGAACCACGATATCGGTGTTGCGCAGCGAAAAGAACGGATAGTCCCCCGCAGCAAGGGCAGGGCTTGCGATCAGCATTGCAATGGCACTCATGCGCAGCATCATGCACCCCCTTTCAGGCGGGCCGATACAGCAGCGGTGACACTGCGCCCATCGGCCTTCATGTCAAAGGCTGCCAGAATGTCCTTGGTCACGTCATTGGACACTTCGCTGACCATCGACATCGCATTGTCGCGAATTTCGCGGATGCGGCGTTCGGATTCGGCGGTCTGGGCGGCAATCTCGGCATCGGCCTTTGCTATCTGCACGTCAATCTCTGCCTGCATATCGGCCTTGGCGGCTTCGATGATGCGATGTGCCTCGGCACGGGCATCGGCCAGCGCCTGGTTATAGGTATCCTCGGCCTCTTGCGCCTTGAGCTTGAATTCCTCGGCGGCAGCAATGTCGCTTGTGATGGTGCTGCGCCGGTCGGCTATGACAGCAGCAATGCGCGGCAGGGCCACGCGCGACATGATGAAATACAGAACCACCATCGTCACAACCAGCCAGAAAATCTGGTTGGGGAAGGTGGTGATATCCAGTTGGGGCATACCTGGCCCCGATGCGGCAGTCTCTGCCATGTCGTCCCCCTAAGCCCTGATTTCACCGAAGGGGCCAGTGTGGCCCCCTCGGGCGTAAGGATACTGTCGGGAAGCTATCAGACAGCGAACATCAGCAGAAGCGCAACCAGGAACGAGAAGATGCCCAGCGCTTCTGCGAATGCGATACCGATGAACAGGAATGCGGTCTGGCCAGCAGCCGCAGAGGGGTTGCGCAATGCGCCCGACAGGTAGTTGCCGGCCACATGGCCCACACCGATACCAGCCCCGCCCATGCCGATACAGGCCAGGCCAGCGCCGATGTAAGCACCCATTTGTACGAGATCGCCTTCCATTTTCGTTTCTCCTTACGTTGGAATTGGCTTGAAGTTAGACCCGACCCGATGCCGCGCCCTTAGTGGGAAGGATGCAGCGCGTCTTTCAGATAGACGCAGGTCAGAATGGTGAAGACATAGGCCTGAATGACGGCCACCAGCAGTTCCAGCGCGTATAGCGCGGTCACCGCCAAAATCGGCAGGAAGAAGGCCGCGCCCAGCGCGGCGGCGAAGCCTGCGAACACCTTGGCCACGGCGTGACCGGCCATCATCGCGCCAGCAAGACGGATGGAATGGCTGACCGGGCGCACGAAGTAGGAAATCATCTCGATCAGCGCCAGCACGGGGCGCAGGGCCAGCGGCGCGCTGTCCACCCAGAACAGCTTCAGGAATTTGGTGCCATGCAGGATGAAGCCCAGCGCCGTGACGGTAAAGAACACGGTCAGCGCCAGCACCGCCGTCACCGCGATATGCGAGGTGGTGGTGAACGCAAACGGGATCAGCCCCAGAAGGTTTGCAAACAGCACGAACATGAACAGTGTGAAGATATGCGGGAAGAAGCGCACCGCATCATGGCCAGCGACATCCTCGACCATCTTGTAGATGAAGCTGTAGGTCATCTCGGCCATCGACTGCCCGCGCGAGGGCACCACCGCGCGCTTGCGCGCGCCGATAACCATCAGCGCGGTTGCTGCCAGCACGGTCAGCGCCATCCACAGCGTGACATTGGTGGGCGTATACCAGCTGACATCCCCACCAAAGAGCGCCTTGACCTCAAACTGGTCCATCGGCTTGATTACGAGGCCACCGTTTTCATCCGCCACTGGTCTTGTCCCCTTTTTCCGCACCCGCATCTTGCGAGGCAGCTTCACCTGTTTGGGCCTCCAGCTCCTTGGCAGTGCGCATCATCACCCGCACCCCGGCCGCGAAACCCAGCAATGTCAACAGCACCAGCATCAGGGGTTGGGTGCCCATCAGCACATCAAGCCCATAGCCCATGCCCGCACCGATGCCCAACCCGGTCACCAGTTCGATCACCATGCGCCAACCCGTCTGGGCCATCGAATGATGATCCTGCGCTACCTTGGGTGGTTCCAGCGCCTGTCTGGCCCGCGCGATCTTGTCGTCAAGCGCCTTGATGCGCTCTTTATCGCTGCTGGACATGGCTGCCACCCCGGCTGCAAGTTGGCGCGAACTTATGTCGAAGCCGTGAACAGAGTCAAGCGCTTAAAAGGCCGCAGAGATGGCGCTTAACCATCTGATTTATAGTAACTTATTTTACGGCATCCGCGCGCGTTCGCGCCCTCCCCGCCTCGCGCGGCTGTCCGCGCATATTCAACCGAAGAGTTGACCTTTGGCATGTCGCGCGTAACAGTCTGTCCCATGCATGGCGCACCCCATCCTTCGCTTGATCAGGTCTTCATGGCCCTGGCCGACCCCACAAGGCGGCAGATCCTGACCATGCTCTTGGAAGATGACATGGCCGTGACCGATGTTGCCGAGCCTTTCGCGATGTCGCTGGCGGCGATATCAAAACATCTGGGTATACTTGCGGCGGCAGGGCTGATCAGTCAGGAAAAGCGCGGCCGGGTGAAATGGTGCAAGCTGGAACCCGACAGCCTGCGCGAGGCCAGCATCTGGATGCAGGCTTTCGGCCAGTTCGAGGCGGTCAATCTGGATGCGTTCGAACGCTTTCTGGAACAGGAACTCGCCGCGACAGATGACGCCGATCACGAAATCCGCGAAAATGCATCGCGTAATGCCTGACTCCAGGCCGCCGAAAGTGCTGCGAAATCTTCGTCATTGGCCTCGATCCGGCGCTGTTCGTCTATGCGACAACTATCGGTGTGGATCACCACCATATCCAGCGGCATTCCCACGCTGAGATTCGACCTCAGCGTGGAATCCATCGACAGCAGCGCGGCCTTCCTGGCGTCGTCCAGGGGTGTGTCCACGCTGATCACCCGGTCAAGGATCGGCTTGCCGTATTTGTGTTCGCCGATCTGAAGATAGGGGGTGTCCTCGGTCGCTTCGATGAAATTGCCCTCTGGATAGATCAGGAACAACCGCATCTGCCCGCCTGCACGCTGCCCGGCCACCAGCATCGAGGCGCTGGCGCTCTGGGTCATGCTGCGGTCCATCCGCGCCTTGGTTTCCGCAGTGACATGCGACAGCATGTCCCCGATGATGCTGGCCACATCCAGCATGCTGTCTGCCTGCATGATAGAGCCGCCGGGGCTGGCTTCCGGGTCGTCAATTGCCTCTGTCAGCCGTGCGATGGTCGTCTGGGTGACCGACAGGCTGCCTGCGGTCATGATCACGATCACCCGTTCGCCGGGGTTTTCGAAGGTGAAAAGCTTGCGATAGGTCGAAATGTTGTCAACACCGGCATTGGTGCGCGTATCCGACAGCAGCACAAGCCCCGCCTTCAGCAGCAACCCTACACAATAGGTCATATCCGCGATCCCCTACCGACCCGAAGGGCTGCGTTTAGCGCTGTGCCAGGCCACGCGCAACCGGCTCATTGCTGCTGCGCCTCGATCACCACGGTGACATCCAGCGCTTCGGTCGCGCCGCCCAGCACCAGCCCGCGAATGGGGGCGGCATCCTGCGCGTCCAGCCCCGAGCCGAGGCGAATGTAATGCTCGTTCGGGCAGCATTTGTTCGAGGCGTCAAAGCCGACCCAGCCCAGCCCGTCGATGAACAGCTCGGCCCAGGCATGGCTGGCCTCATGCGGGCTGCCATCGTCGGTGGCGTTCAGATAGCCCGCGACATAGCGCGCGGGCAGATCGGCCAGATGCGCGCAGGCGATCAGGACATGTGTATGGTCCTGACACACGCCCGCGCCTTCATTCATGGCCTCGGCCGCGGTGGTATGGGCATGGGTGGCGCCGGGGCGATAGGGCAGCGCCTGTGCCACGGCGGCGGCCAGCATATGCGCGCGCTCCAGCGCGGGGGCAGCGGCATGGGCATCAAGCGCTTCGGCGACCAGTTCGGCAATGGCGCGGTTGGGCTTGGTGCGGGGCGTCGCGCGCATATAGGCGCGCGGCGGCACGCGTTCGCGATGACCGCGCAGCACGCCCGATGTATCGGTGGTTTCGACTGTGCCGCTTACCGTCACCTCTATATGCGTGGCGGGTTTGCGCAAGGACACGGTCTGGATATAGTCGCCCGCCCCATCGCGGAACACCTGCCCCATCACCGCACCGGGCACCTCGACCTGCCAGTCGATCACGCGCTGGCCATCGCACCGGGCCGGGGTCAGGCGCTGACTCTGGATAATGCCGGCCACCGGGGTTTCGAAATCATAGCGCGTCTTGTGCAGCACGGTCAGGATCATCGCGCCTCTCCGGTCAGATACTGGTCATGGATCGACTGCGCCAGCCCGGCATTGCGGTTGATCATGCGCGTCAGAAATTCATGCAGCCCTTCATCGAACACATCCTCGATGCGTGCCTCGGCCAGTTCGGCCAGCAGCGTGCGGGCTTCTTCCTGCGCAGGGGTCGAGCGGCCATAAAAGCGCGCAAGCTGGTCCAGATGCGTGTTCGCGTCGATATAGCATGACAGCAGCGCGCGCGGAAATTTCGGGTTCAGGATCAGGAAATGGGCGATGCGATTGGCGCTGAGTTCCCCGCCATAGGCCCAGCCATAGGCGCGATGCGCCGACAGTGCCCGCAACAGCGTGGTCCATTGATAGCTGTCCAGCCCTGACCCGATATAGGCGACCGAGGGCAGCAGCACGTAATATTTCACATCCAGCAGCCGCGCGGTGTTGTCGGCGCGTTCCACGGCATAGCCCAGATGCATGAAGCTGTAGCCGTCGATGCGCAGTTGCGTCATCTCTATCGCGCCGCGGATCAGCGCAGTGGTGCGCAAGGTCCAGTCGGTCAGATCAGGGATCGAGACCTGCGAGCGTTCCTTGCGCTGGATCGCCTTGAGTTCCTGATAGCTCAGATTGATCGCATCCCAGACCTGGCTGGTCAGCGCGGTGCGCACGATGCGCGCATTTTCGCGCGCGGCACGGACGCAGCTTGCCACCGAGGACGGGTTTTCCAGATCGAAGAACAGGAAGCTTTCGACATTGCGCTGCACCAGATCGCCATATTTGTCATTGAAGCCTTGAAGCGCGCCCTTGCTTTGCAGAACCGCGCTCCATTCATTGCGAAAGCCGCCGCCGGTGTCGGGCAGCAGCGCATTGCGAAAGCCCATATCCAGCAGCCGCGCCGTGGTTTCCGAGCGCTCCAGGTAGCGGGTCATCCAGAACAGATTTGCAGCGGTGCGGCTTAGCATGTCATTCCTCTGCGATCACCCATGTATCCTTGACCCCCCCACCCTGGCTGGAATTGACCACCAGCGAGCCTTCTGTCAGCGCCACCCGTGTCAGCGCGCCCGGCACCAGATCGACATCGCGCCCGACCAGACAATAGGGGCGCAGATCGACATGGCGCGGCGCAATGCCGGCTTCGACAAAGGTCGGGCAGGTGGACAGAGCCAGCGTGGGCTGGGCGATGTAGTTTGACGGGTTCTCGGCCAGTCTGGCGGAAAACGCCTCTATCGTGGCGCGGTCGGATTTGGGGCCGACAAGCATGCCATAGCCGCCAGAACCATGCACTTCCTTGACCACCAGTTCGGACAGATGTTCCTGCACATATTTCAGATCGTCCGATCTGGCACATTGCCATGTCGGCACATTTTGCAAAAGCGGCTCTTCGCCCAGGTAGAAGCGCACCATTTCAGGCACATAGGTATAAATTGCCTTGTCATCGGCGACGCCCGCGCCGGGCGCGGAACAGATCGTCACCCCGCCAGAGCGGTAGACATTCATCAGCCCCGGCACGCCCAGCGCCGAATCGGGGCGGAAGCACAGCGGGTCCAGAAAGGCGTCATCGATGCGCCGATAGATGACATCAACCTTTTTCGGCCCTTCGGTGGTGCGCATCCAGCAGAAATCGCCTTCGACAAACAGATCCTGCCCCTCGACCAGTTCGATCCCCATAAGATCGGCCAGAAAGCTGTGTTCGTAATAGGCTGAATTGAAATGCCCCGGTGTCAGCAGAACCACATTGGGCGCGCGGTCGCATTTTTCCGGCGCGACCGAGGCCAGCGTGCGTTTCAAGAGTCGCGCATAGCCATCGACCGGGGCGACACGGTTTTCCTGAAACAGATGCGGGAACATCCGCATCATCACTTCGCGGTTTTCCAGCATATAGGAAACACCCGAAGGCGTGCGGCAATTATCTTCCAGCACATAGAACTGATCGGCCCCGGTGCGCACCAGATCGATCCCCACAATATGGCTGAACACGCCCAAAGGCGGGCGAAACCCCGCCACGGCGATTTCATAGGCATCGTTGCGATAGACCAGATCGGCCGGGATGCGGCCCGCGCGGATGATCTCGCCCCGTTCATAGACATCCGACAGGAATGCATTCAGCGCGCGCGCGCGCTGCTTGATGCCGCGTTCCAGCCTGCGCCATTCGGCGGCGGTGAAGACGCGCGGGAACATGTCGAAGGGGATCAGCCGGTCCGGATCGCCCCCCTCGCCATAGACCGCGAAGGTAATGCCATAGCGACGGAACAGATCTTCGGCCTCGGCCTGTTTTCCGGCGCGGAACTCGGCGGGCATGTTCTGATACCAGCTTTCCAGCATCCTGTAGGGTGTGCGCAAATTGCCATTGTCATACATCTCGTTGAAGTATGCGTCTGTCATGCGCGTTCCGGCCCCTTTGTCTTTTCCTCATATGACACGCAAAGCGCAGGCCATGTAAAGGGGCTGCGACCCCTCTGCCCAAGCCCTAGGCGTCGCGTGCTGCAATTTCAGGCGGGGTGATGCGGTCCAGAACCAGCGGGGGCGTTGCGCAGGGTGCGTCTTGCAACTGGATCACCGCGCGCAGCGCGGCCTCGGCCTGATCGGCGGCGCTGTCGGTTGCGGCATGGATGATGGCCAGCGGGGTTCCTGCCTCAAGCTCCGTGCCGATCGCCAGCAGCCCCGTCAGCCCGACGCGCGGGTCAATCGCATCACCCAGACTTGCCCGCCCGCCGCCAAGCCCGATCACGGTCAGGCCGATGGCGCGGGTGTCATAGCCAGCGACAACGCCCCGCTTCGGGGCGGGCAACGCGCGCATGACGGGTGCTGCGGGCAGGTAATGCGCAGGGCGTTCCAGCAGATCAGCCGGACCGCCCAATGCGCTTACCATTGCGGCAAAGCGCTCCGCCGCTGCGCCGCTGTCCAGCGCGGTTTGCAGCTTGGCGCGCGCCTCGGCCTCACTTTCCGCCAGCCCCGCCTGAACCAGTGCCATTGCGCCCAGCGCCAGTGTGACCTCGGTCAGGCGCGGCTCTGATCCGCGCCCGCTCAGCAGCGCCACGGCAAGCGCGGTTTCCAGCGCATTGCCCGCGCAGCTTGCCAAGGGCTGGCGCATATCTGTGATCAACGCCGCAGTCGGGCAGCCGGCAGCTGTGCCGACCTCTGCCAGCATGCGCGCCAGCGCCTGCGCCTGAGGCAGCGATGCCATGAAGGCACCATTGCCGCATTTGACATCCAGCACCAGCGACCCCAGCCCTGCCGCCAGCTTCTTGGACAGGATGGACGCCGTGATCAGATCGCGCGATTCAACTGTCGCGGTGACATCGCGCACGCCATAGAAGCGCCGATCCGCCGGGGCCAGATCCGCGCTCTGGCCGATGATCGCGCAGCCCACCTTGCCCACCACGCGCTGGAACTGCGCGATATCAGGTGCGGTCCGGTAGCCCGGAATGGCTTCCAACTTGTCAATCGTGCCGCCAGTATGGCCCAGGCCGCGCCCGGCAATCATCGGCACCAGCGCCCCGCAAGCCGCCAGCATTGGTGCCAGAAGCAGCGACACCGTGTCGCCGATCCCGCCGGTGGAATGCTTGTCCAGAACCGGGCCGCGATCCCAGCCAAGCACGCGGCCTGAATCGCGCATGGCTTCGCTCAACGCCACGCGCTCGGGCAATCCCATCCCGCGCAGCAGCACCGCCATCGCAAATGCCCCAAGCTGTGCGTCATTCAGGCTGTGATCGGTGATGCCCGCGACAATGGCCCTGATCTGCGCGTTGTCCAGCGCATGGCCGTCGCGTTTGGCGCGGATGATTTCCTGATACAGCATTGTCCCCTTGCCCTTGGCCCGGCCCTGCGCAAGCATAGCTAAAAGTAACGGGGTCCACCATGATCGACCAACGCATCGCCCAGAGCTTCGCACGCCAGTCCATGATGGCCAGCCTTCAGGCGCGCATGCTGCATGCCCATCAGGGCCGCTGCGTCATCGCCGCCCCAAGGCTGGACGCGTTTTGTCAGCAGCACGGGGCGTCACACGCCGCCGTGGCCTTCGCGCTGGGGGATTCGGCGGCGGGCTATGCCGCGCTTAGCCTGATGCCCGAAGGGCAGGAGGTGATGACCGTCGAAATCAAGATCAACCTGCTTGCGCCCGCGCTGGGGGACAGTTTCGAGGCCACAGGCAGTGTCGAACGCGCCGGGCGCAGGTTATCCGTAGTGCGATCAGAAGTGGTTGCGATATCCGGCACCAGCCGCAAGACGATTGCGTTGTTGCAAGGTACCATGATCGGGGTGCAGCCCTGATCAAATGCCCCGCCCGATGCCGTCAGGCAACGGGCAGCGCCCGCGAGGGGTGCAGGGCGGGTGGGTGGGTGCCGCTCGCGGGCGCATTTTTTCCGGTGCGCGCGGTTCAGAAGGCTTTCTTCAGCGCCTCGATCAGGTCGGTGCGTTCCCAGCTGAAGCCGCCATCGGCCTCGGGTTCGCGGCCGAAATGCCCGTAAGCAGAGGTCCGCTGATAGATCGGACGGTTCAGCCCCAGATGCTCGCGAATGCCGCGCGGGGTCAGATCCATCACCTGACCAACGGCACGTTCAATGGCCTCGTCATCCACCGCGCCGGTGCCGTGCGTATCGATATAGATCGACAGCGGCTTGGCGACCCCGATTGCGTAGGAAAGCTGCAGCGAACAGCGCCGCGCCAGACCGGCGGCCACGACATTCTTGGCCAGATAGCGCGCGGCATAGGCGGCCGAACGGTCCACCTTGGTCGGATCCTTGCCCGAAAACGCGCCGCCGCCATGCGCCGCCGCGCCGCCATAAGTGTCAACCACGATCTTGCGCCCCGTCAACCCGGCATCGCCATCAGGCCCGCCAATGACAAATGTGCCGGTGGGGTTAATCCACCATTCGGTCGCATCGGTGATCCATTCGGCGGGCAGCACCTCGCGGATGTAAGGCTCGACAATGGCGCGGATATCATCCGAGGTCTGGCTGGCATCAGTATGCTGGGTGGACAGGACGATCGATGTCACTTCGACCGGGCGGCCATCCTCGTAACGCACCGAAAGCTGGCTTTTCGCATCCGGGCGCAGCATCGGTTCCGCGCCGGATTTGCGCACTTCGGCCAGACGCCGCAGAATTTTGTGGGCATACTGGATCGGCGCCGGCATCAGTTCGGGCGTCTCATCGACAGCATAGCCGAACATGATCCCCTGATCGCCCGCGCCGTCACGATCCACCCCTTGGGCGATATGGGCGGATTGTTCGTGCAGGAAGTTCAGCACATGGCAGGTGTTCCAGTGGAACTTTTCCTGCTCATAGCCGATATCCTTGATGCAGTCGCGCGCAATCTGCGGGATGCGCCCCATATAGTCCTTCAGCCTTTCACGATCCGACAGGCCAACCTCGCCGCCGATCACCACCAGCGATGAAGTTGCGAAGGTTTCACACCCCACGCGCGCGGTTTCCTCTTCGGCCAGCAGCGCATCCAGAACCGCATCCGAAATGCGATCACAAACCTTGTCAGGATGCCCTTCGGAAACGGATTCTGACGTGAAAACATAGTTTTGTCGTGGCATGTCTGGCCTACCCTCTGCTGTGCGGATCGGGCGAAAACGGCCCGCGCGACTGTGCTTGCTGCAATGATTTGCGCGCTCTTATCATCAAGCGCGGACAGGCACAACGGCTACAGTGGTGAGTGGCCGGATCAGGGGGCGGCAGCGGACAGTTCTGCCAAAAACGCGGCAATCTGCGGGCCAAGACCTTCGACGATCAGCGCCACGCCTTCGGCATTGGGGTGGATATGGTCGTCCTGCATCAACGCGACGAAGCCAACCCCGGCCTCGGCCTTGTCGGTCATGGGTTGCAGGAAGTTCGCAATCAGCGGCACGTCATGCTTCAGGGCCAGCTCTGTATACATCGCCTCGAATGCGGCGCGGAATTCCGGCCCGTAATTTCCCGGCGCAGGCATGCCGATCAGCAAGGCGGGGATATCTTCCTGTGCCAGCCGGGTCAGGATCGCATCCAGATTGGTGCGGCTGGTGGCCGGGTCGATCCCGCGCAGCAGGTCATTGCCGCCCAGCGCGACGATCATCGCATCCACCGGCTCGGCCAGCGTCCAGTCCATCCGCGCCAGCCCGCCCGCCGTGGTATCGCCGGAAACACCGGCATTGATCACCTCTGCCTTCACGCCCTGTTCATCGAGCCAGCGTTGAAGCTGGGGCACAAAGCCGTCATCACTGGGCAGGCCGTAACCCTGGGTCAGCGAATCCCCCAGCGCAACCAGCCGCACTGCTTCGGCAGAGGCCGGGGCGACGGAAAGCGCCGCACCCAGCGTTAGGGCCAATACCGCCGCAGCGCAGCGCTTGCCGAAGCCATGCGCGGCCCCATATGCAGGGCACAGGATTGCCGGAAGGATGGATTTGATGACGGACATGGTTCTCTCGCTCAGGGATGTCGATCTGACCCTGCAGGGCAATGCCGGGCCGGTAGAGATTTTGCGCGCCATCACGCTAGATGTGGCGCGCGGCGAAACTGTCGGTCTGATCGGGCCGTCGGGGTCGGGCAAGTCATCCCTCCTGATGTTGATGGGCGGGCTGGAACGTGCCAGCGCGGGGCAGGTGCAGGCGCTGGGCCATGATCTGACGGCACTGAACGAGGACGCGCTGGCCCGGTTTCGCAGGCAACATATGGGGGTGGTGTTCCAGTCTTTCCACCTGATTCCCACCATGACCGCGCTGGAAAATGTCGCAACCCCGCTGGAACTGGCAGGCCGGCGCGACGCGTTCGCGCGTGCCGAGGAAGAATTGCGCGCCGTGGGGCTGGGCCATCGCATGGGCCACTACCCTGCGCAGATGTCGGGTGGCGAACAGCAACGCGTGGCGCTGGCGCGCGCCGCCGCCCCGCGCCCCGATATCCTGCTGGCGGATGAGCCGACCGGCAATCTGGACAATGCCAACGGGCAGGCGATCATGGATTTGCTGTTCGGGCTGCGCGACCGGCATGGCGCAACGCTGATCCTTGTCACCCATGCGCCGGAACTGGCGCGGCGCTGTGACCGCGTGATCCGGCTGGCTGATGGCCGTATCGCCGCCGAAGAAAAGCGCAAGCCAGAGGCTGCCGAATGATCCGTCTGGCCTGGACCATCGCGCGGCGCGAATTGCGCGGGGGCTTGCGCGGCTTCTGGGTGTTTCTGGCCTGTCTGGCGCTGGGTGTGGGGGCAATTGCCGCGGTGGGGTCAGTGCGCGGGGCCATTGATGACGGGCTGGCGCGCGAAGGGGCCACGCTTCTGGGCGGGGATGCGGAATTGCGCTTCACCTATCGTTTTGCCAGTGATGATGAACGCGCCTGGATGGACGGTTTTGCAGGCCAGATCTCAGAGGCGGTGGATTTCCGCTCGATGGCCGTGACGGGGACGGGCGAGACATCAGAACGTTCGGTCACTCAGGTCAAGGGCGTGGATGACGCCTATCCGCTGGTGGGCGCGCTGGGGCTGGACCCTGCCATGCCGCTGGATCAGGCGCTGGAAATGCAGAACAGGCTGCCCGGCGGCGTGATGGAACGCCTGCTGGCCGACCGGCTGGGGCTGGAACTGGGCGATGTGTTCCGGCTGGGTGTGCAGGAGTTCGAATTGCGCGCCTTCATCACCCGCGAACCCGACGGGCTGGGCGCGAATTTCGGCTTTGGCCCGCGCACCATCGTGCGCACTGACGCGCTGGCCGAGGCCGAGCTTCTGGTTCCCGGCACATTATACGAGGTGAATTACCGCATGCTTCTGCCCGGCATGGCGCTGGATCAGGCCCGCGCGCAGGTTCAGGCACAGTTTGACGGGGCCGGGGTGCGCTGGCGCGACAGTCGCAACGCCGCGCCGCAAATCCGCAATGTGATCGAACGTGTCTCGTCCTTCCTTGTGCTGGTCGGGCTTGCGGGGCTGGCCGTGGGGGGGGTGGGCGTATCCGCCGCCGTGCGCAGCTATCTGGAAGGCAAGACCAATGTCATCGCCACGCTCAAGACGCTGGGGGCGGAACGGCGGGTGATTTTTTCGGTCTATTTCCTGCAAATCGGGGTGCTGACACTGCTGGGCATTGCGCTGGGGCTGGTGCTGGGGGCGCTGGTGCCCTTTGCGGTCGCCCCGCTGGTCGCTGATCAACTGCCGGTGTCGCTGGATATCTCGGTCCAGCCCCGCGCGCTGACCGAGGCCGCAATTTATGGCGCGCTGACGGCGCTGATCTTCACGCTCTGGCCCCTGGCGCGCACCGAACATGTGCGCGCGGCGGCAATCTTTCGCGGTGTGGCCGATGCCGCGCGGGGCTGGCCGCGCCTGCCCTATCTGCTGCTGACAGCCGCGCTGGTGGCGTTTCTGGTGGCGGTGGCGGCGGGCTTCGCCGCAGTGCCGCGTCTGGCCTATGCCACCGCAGGCGGGGTGATGGGGGCGCTGGCCATCCTTGCGCTGGCGGCGCTGGCGTTGCGCGTCATCGCGCGGCGCGCGGCGCGGGCGCGAGCCTTGCGCGGGCATACTGTGCTGCGCAGCGCGATGGGGGCGATAGCCAATCCGCGCGAAGGGGCCAGTGCCGTGATCCTGTCGCTGGGGCTGGGGCTGACCGTGCTGGCCGCTGTGGGCCAGATCGACAGCAATATGCGCCGCGCCATTTCCGCCGATCTGCCCGACCGCGCGCCAAGCTATTTCTTCCTCGATATCCAGAACCATCAGTTGCAGGGCTTTCTGGCGCGGCTGGGTGATGATCCGAATGTGGACAAGGTCGAAACCGCGCCGATGCTGCGCGGGGTGGTCACGGCGCTGAATGGCGTGCCCGCCGCCGAGCATTCCGCTGCCGGGCATTGGGTGCTGCGCGGGGATCGTGGCGTGACCTATGCCGCATCGATGCCCGAAGGCACAAGGCTGCTGGCCGGGGAATGGTGGTCTGACGATTATTCCGGCCCGCCGCTGGTCAGTTTTGGGGCCGGACAGGCCGCTGATCTGGGGCTTTCGGTGGGCGACAGCGTGAATGTGAACATCCTTGGCCGTGACATCAGTGCCGAAATCGCCAATCTGCGCGAGGTGGATTTTTCCACCGGCGGGATCGGTTTCGTGATGGTCATGTCGCCCGAACCGCTGCGCGCGGCGCCGCATACACATATCGCTACCGTCTATGCGCTGGAAGCCGCCGAAGGCGCGATCTTGCGCGATTTGTCGAACCAGTTCCCCAACATCACCGCGATTCGTGTGCGCGAAGCCGCCGAGCGCGTGACAGAGGCGCTTTCGACAATGGCCACTGCCACCAGCTATGCCGCCCTTGCCACGCTGCTGACAGGCTTTGTGGTGCTGATCGGCGCGGCAGCGGCGGGCGAGCGCGCGCGGGTCTATGAAGCCGCAGTGATGAAGACGCTGGGCGCGACACGGCGGGTTATACTGGCCAGCTTCGCGCTGCGCGCGGCGCTGATGGGGGCAGCGGCGGGGCTGGTGGCGCTGGGCGCAGGCGCGCTGGCAAGCTGGGCGGTGATGCGTTTCGTGATGCAGGCCGATTACCAGTTCGAACCGGTCTCGGCGCTGGCGATAATCCTGGGCGGGGTGCTGGCCACGCTGCTGGCAGGGCTGGTCTTTGCGCTGCGCCCGCTTGCGGCCCGCCCGGCCGGGGTGTTGCGGGCACAGGATTAGCAGGGCGTCGAACCCATCAGCCAGCCACCCTTCCCCGCCCCCGGCAAAGCCGCTATAGCAGCGCGGGATGGAAAATGGCGTGACATATGTCCTGGCGCTGGCGCTGGGGGGCGGGCTGGGCAGCATGCTGCGCGCGGCGCTGTCGGCACTGGTCAGCCGCGTCGCCCATCCGGCCTGGGGTACGCTGAGCGTCAATCTGTCGGGCAGTCTGCTGATCGGGGTGGCATTGGCATGGGCGGGCGCCGCGCTGGCCTATCCCCCCCCGCGCATCAACGGATTTGACCTGTTCGCCATCGGGGTGCTGGGGGGCTATACCACCGTGTCGAGCTTTGCGCTGCAAACCCTGCAATTGTGGCAGGACGGGCATGCCCGCGCGGCTTGCGCCAATGCGGCTGTTTCCGTCATTGCCTGCCCGACGCTGGCCGCGCTGGGCTATGGGCTGACGCGTCTGACACTGGGCGGGGGGCTGTGATGGGGCAGGCGCGCATATTGCTGCTGATCGGGCTGGGGGGGGCGGTCGGAACCGGGCTGCGCGCGGCAATCAGCCTGGCCGCGCTGGCCACGCTGCCGCAGATGGCCTATCTGGCCACGCTGGCGGCCAATATCCTTGGCGCGCTGGCGATTGGCTGGCTGGTGACGCGCCCGCTGGGGCCGAAGATGCAGGCGCTGCTGATGACCGGCTTTTGCGGTGGTTTCACCACATTTTCGTTCTTCTCGCTGGAAGTCATGCTGCTGGGCAGCCAGCAGGCGGCGCTGGCGCTGGCTTATGGCGCGGGGTCGCTGGTGCTGTGGATGCTGGCGGTCTGGGCGGGCTATCGGCTGGGGCTAGGGGCGTGCCCGCAGCTATAGCCGCGAAGAGATCACGCCGGTATTGATCCCGCCCATGCGCAATTCACCGAACAGGCGCTGATATTCCATCTTGGGGCAGAGATCCTCGATCACATCCACCCCGGCGGCGCGTGCTCTGGCGGCGGCTTCCGGGTTGCGCACGCCGATCTGCATCCAGATCGTGCGCAGATTGGGCAGAGCGGCCAGCGCCTGATCGACAATCGGCGGCACATGCTCTGACCGGCGGAAGATATCGACCATATCGACCTCTGGCGGGCAGTCGGTCAGATCGGCACGGATGCGTTCGCCAAACAGCATCTGCCCCGCCAGCCCCGGATTGACCGGGATCACATGATAGCCTTTCAACGACAGGTAGCGCCCGACGAAATAGCTGGGCCGCACCGGGTTGGTGGAGATACCGACGATGGCGATGACCTTGCTGCGCTGCAAGATCCTGCGGAGCATCTGCGGAGAGGGGGCGTCACCTGTCATGACAGCGAAGCTGCGTCAGAACCCGCGCGCCTGCAAGCAGAAAAAAGCCCGGCCAGTGGCCGGGCACAGGTGCGGAACGAGGGACAGTAACAAGTAAAGACGCGGAGTTCCGGTCCTACGTCATACTACAGCACATTGGTGCGGACCGCGCGATTTTCCAGATCTGATCTCGGCTTCGTGAAGCGGGCGTGACAGCCCCGGCGCGGCGCGCAGATACAGGTTGAACAAGGGCGGAATTCGCGCAACCATGCATCCCGCTGCGGCATTGATATAGGAGTTTGCCTGATGGAACTGATCCTCGCACTTGTCGTTCTGCTGGTGCTGATTGTCATCATGGGGCTGAAGATCGTGCCTCAGGCGCAGAATTTCGTCATCACGCGGCTGGGTGCGTATCACCGCACATTGGATGCGGGTGTCAATATCATCATCCCGTTTCTGGACCGGGTGCATTCGGTGGTGCCGGTGAATGATCAGGTCTTGAATGACATCGCGCTGGAGGTGGTCTCGGCCGACAATGTCGTCTTTGGCTGCCAGTTGCTGGTCGTCTACCGCATCGAGAACCCCGAGGCAGCAGTGTTCCGGGTGAACAAGATCGATGATCTGGTCATCGGTCTGGTGCAATCGCTGGTGCGTTCGGAACTGGGCAAGGTGGAACTGGACGCCGTGCAATCTGATCGCGGGTCATTGAATGTGGCGCTGCTGGAAGCGCTGGAAGATGCGGGCAAGACGTATGGCATTCGCATTTCGCGCTCGGAAATCACCGATGTGAAGCTGAATGAAACCACCCAGAAGGCGATGGCCGAGGTTCTGGCCGCTGAACGTGAACGCCGCGCTGCGATCACCCGCGCCGAAGGCCTGCGCCGCGCCGCCGAACTGGCCGCCGATGGTGAACTTTACGAGGCGCAGCGCCGCGCCGATGCGATCCGCGCCATTGCCGACGCCAATGCCGAGGCCAACCGCGCCATCGCGGCATCGCTGGAAGGCGAGAACGCGCGCGAGGCGCTGACCTTCCAGACTGCGCGCATGCAGATCGAGGCGCTGGAAGGCTTGTCGAAATCGGACAATGCCAAGCTGATCATGCTGCCGGGCGGGCCATCCAATGCCTTCCGCGAGGCGGCGGCCATCCTGAAGGATATCTAGCATATGGAAAGCCTTGGCCTGCCGGAATGGAGCATCTGGGGCATCATTGCCGTCATCCTGCTGATCGCAGAGATGGTGACGCCGGTTTATGTTGCCCTGGGTTTTGCCATCGCCGCCGCGCTGGTCGCGGGGCTGGTCTGGCTGGTGCCGGGGCTGCCGGTGGTGGTGCAGGGGCTTATCTGGGCGGTGATCGGGCTTGGCGTCTGGCTGGGGCTGTCACGCTGGAATGCAGCGCGGCGCAAGGACCGGCGCGACATCAATGATTTCGACCCGGTCGATTCGCTGCCGAAATCCGACCGCAAGCGCCGCAACACGCCGCCGGAGTGACATCGCCACGCCCGGCAAGCGCGATGCTGTGTTACTCGCCGTAAAGCCCTTCATAGATGGGCTTCAGCGTTTCGGTGCCAAACAGCGACGAGACCGAAGTGCCCTTCCATGTGTTCAGAATGCCTTGGGCGAACATCGGTGCGGTGGGAACCAGGCGGATATTCGGTGCGGCCTTGACCGCGTCGGTGGGCGCAATCGAGTCGGTGATCACCAGCGATTTCATCACCGAATTGGTGATCCGTTCGACCGCCGGACCGGACAGCACGCCGTGGGTGATATAGCTGTGCACCTCGGTTGCGCCGGCCTCTATCAGCACTTCGGCGGCCTTGCACAATGTGCCCGCAGTGTCGCAGATGTCATCGACGATGATGCAGGTCTTGCCCTTCACGTCCCCGATTACGGTCATTTCGGCCACCTCGCCGGGTTTTTCCCGCCGCTTGTCGACAATCGCCAGCGCGCAGCCGATGCGCTTGGCCAGCTCGCGTGCGCGCGCCACACCGCCAACATCGGGTGACACGACGGTCACATCCGCCAGCCGCCCCTTGAAATTATGCAGCACATCCAGCGCGAAGACCGGCGCGGCATAGAGGTTGTCCACCGGGATGTCGAAAAAGCCCTGAATCTGCGCGGCGTGCAAATCCAGCGTCAGGATGCGCTCTATCCCCGCCTGCGCGATCATATTGGCGACCAGCTTGGCCGAGATCGGCGTGCGTGCTTTGGTGCGGCGATCCTGCCGCGCATAGCCGAAATAGGGAATCACCGCCGTGATCCGCGCTGCGGATGACCGCTTCAGCGCATCGGCGATGATCAGCAGTTCCATCAAATGGTCATTGGCCGGTTTCGATGTCGACTGGATGATGAACATGTCCTCGCCACGGACATTTTCGAACACCTCGACGAACACCTCGCCATCATTGAAGCGTTCGACCCGCGCATCGACCAGATCGACCTGCATGCCCCGATGCAGCGACATCCGGCGCGCAATGGATTTTGCCAGTTGTTGGTTGGAATTGCCGGCAATCAGCTTGGGTTCGGTGCGGTCGATCATGGGGCAGCATGTCCTTGCAGGATTCGAGGATGATTGACACCGCTTACCACCCCGCTACGGTCTTGCAAACCGCCCCCGATAAGGACCGTGCCAAATGCCGCAGATCGACTATTATCTAAGCCCGATTTCGCCCTGGACCCATCTGGCAGGCACCCGGCCGGCGCAGATCGGCGAAGCTGCGGGCGC
The DNA here is from genome assembly GCA_020832655.1 of Paracoccaceae bacterium. Classification (GTDB taxonomy): domain Bacteria; phylum Pseudomonadota; class Alphaproteobacteria; order Rhodobacterales; family Rhodobacteraceae; genus Roseinatronobacter. The sequence continues at coordinate 58,211 of JAFIEF010000005.1, read as the reverse complement.
GACGCTGCGCTACAAGCCGGTTGATCCGACAGCGCTGTTCCAGCGCACTGGCGGGCAGGCACTGGCTGACCGCCATGATAGCCGCAAGGCCTATCGCCTGCAGGAGCTGGCGCGCTGGGCCAAAAGGCTGGATGTTCCGCTGAAGCCCCGGCCGGCGCATTTTCCCACCAACGCGGCCCCGGCATCCTATGCCATCATCGCGGCGCAGGAAGCGGGGGGCGGGGATATTGCCGCACTTGTCACTGGCCTGACCCGCGCCTGCTGGGAAGAAGATCGCGATATCGCCGAGGATGAGGTGATCCGCGACTGTCTGGCTGCTGCCGGGTTTGATCCGGGCCTTGCCTTCAGCGGCATGCTGCAAGGGGCAGAGATTTATCCGCGCAATCTGGAAGAGGCCGTGGCCGCAGGAGTGTTCGGCGTGCCCTTCTTCGTGGTGGATGATCAGCGCTTCTGGGGGCAGGACCGGCTGGATTTTCTGGCCGCGCATCTGGGTGTCACCATTTGAGCCAGATTGCGACCCATGATCTGGGCGGCAGCGACGGCCCCCCGGCGCTGTTCATTCACTGCGCGCTGGGGCGCAGCCGTGACTGGACAAGACTGCGCGCGGCGCTGAGCACGCCGCTGCGAGCGCATGCGTTTGACCTTCCGGGGCATGGGGCATCGGCGGCTTGGGACGGGCAGGGCGATTATCACCGCATCTGCACCGATCATGCGCGCGAAGCCCTGACAGGGGATAGGCCCGCGATCCTGATCGGGCATTCCTTCGGCGCGACCGTGGCGCTGCGTCTGGCGTTGGAACAGCCAGATTTCGTGCGCGCGCTGGTGCTGATAGAGCCGGTGCTCTACTCTGCGGCGCGCGGCACGCCGGAATTTGACGACAATGGGTGCCATGATGCGGCTTTGGCGCAGGCGATGGCGGCGGGGGATTGCCACGCTGCGGCGCGCGGGTTTCTGGCGCGCTGGGGGGGTGGGGCGGGCTTTGATGTCCTGCCCACGCATGAACAGGACCGGCTGGCGGGGATGATGGCGCTGATTGAAGCTACCGCGCCAGCCATTCATGATGACAATGCCGGGATGCTGGCGCCGGGCCGGCTGGAGGCGCAGCCCCACCCCTGCCTGCTGCTGAATGGTGCCGCCTCGCCGCCCGTTGCTGGCGCCATCGCCCGCAATCTGGCGGCAAGGCTGCCGCAGGCCACCTGCGTTGAAATCCCGCAAGCAGGCCATATGCTGCCCATCACCCATGCGTCTGCGGTCGCACAGGCCATTGACAGCTTTCTTGCGGGTTGAGGCGACGCGGGCGCGCATGAAAAAACCCTGCATCGGCGCGCGACGCAGGGCAATTCATTCGGGTTGTGGTGGATATCAGGCGGCTTCGGCCGCCGCTGCGGCGGCATTGCGACGCTCGCTTTCCTCGCGCGACAGCGCGACAGAGGTGCGCACACCCTTGGCCACGAATTCCATCAGACCCTTGACCACGCGCTCATTTGGGTCGATCCCGGCGCAGGTCAGCACTTCGCGCCCATCGCGCGAACGTGCCCAGCGGGCAATCTGTTCCGGGCCATTGCCGTATTTCTTGTCATCGACAATCGCGTCATCCAACGCCGCCAGAACGACAGCCGCAAAGAGTTTCCGGGCGCGGGCCCCCTGCTCATGGGTAAAGGCCGTCCCGTCTGCACCGTCAAACATCTTGTATTCCTTGTTCTTGCTCTTGCATTCACCGCTCTGCGCTGCATACGTGGTTTGCAGAGTGATTCGCTACACCCTTGGCGCATACCAGCCATGCATCAGGCGCATGGCGGCGGGGAATTGCCGGTTTCATCATTCTTGCCACCCCTGGCTGCTGCCGATATAGGGACGCTGTCTTCATCTTCAATGCACTGGCGCAAGGTTCTGTTCATGCCCAAGATCAATGGTAACGAAATTCGCCCCGGCAATGTGCTGGAACATGCAGGCGGCCTTTGGGCGGCGGTCAAGGTCAGCCATGTCAAGCCCGGCAAGGGCGGTGCCTTCGCACAGGTCGAGTTGAAGAACCTGCGCGACGGGCGCAAGCTGAATGAACGCTTCCGTTCCGACGACAAGGTGGAACGGGTGCGGCTGGAACAGAAAGACCAGCAATTCCTGTATGAAAGCGATGGCCGTCTGGTGGTGATGGACATGGAGAGCTTTGAACAGATCGAGCTGGATGCCGAAATTCTGGGCGAACGTCGCCCTTTCCTGCAAGATGGCATGACTGTCACGGTCGAGTATTATGGCGAAGAAGCGCTGAACATCACCCTGCCGCAGAAAGTCGTGTGCAAGGTCGTCGAGACCGAGCCGGTGGTAAAGGGCCAGACCGCAGCAAACAGCTTCAAGCCTGCAGTGCTGGATAACGGGCTGCGTATTCTGGTTCCGCCTTTCGTCGGGCAGGATGAAGACATTGTCGTGAATACAGAAACCTTCGAGTATTCCGAGCGCGCCTGAGCAGCAACACAGCGACATCACGCTTCTGCGACCCGCTTGCTGCAAGGCAGCGCCTTGGGCTATGCACGGGGTGAACCTTGTGTTGTCTGCCCCCCGGAGCATGGAATGCGCTGCCTCTTGCCTGCCGCCCTGACAGCTGCACTGGCCCTACCGGTCGCGGGTGCCGCGCGCGATCTGGCGGTCACGCTGGACTGGGTGGCCACGCTGGACCAGCCCAAGGAAATCGCCGCCGTTCTGCTTGACAGCACAGGCCAGATTCTGGCGGCGCAACATCTGCCGGTAGTGCCGGGCGAGAGCTCGGCAAGCCTTGTCTTTTCGCCACTGCCCAGGCAGGTGACGCATGTGCAGGCAGGGCTGGTGGAACAGGGGCAGATGCGCGCGCAAACTGCCCGGCTGGAACTTGAACCCGGCCAAAGCGATATCACCGCAACGCTGGAGCCGCTTCTGGCGCTGGGTTTTCGTGCGCGCTGGCTGTGCGCCGATGACACACGCATCGATCTGGCCCCCGATGGCGACGGGTTGCGCATGACCGCCCCTGCGCCCATGCGCCTGTTCAGCCCGGCCGCAGGCGATGATGTCAGTGCGCCGCTGGTCGCCGATGATGGCGCCAGGCTGCACGATCACGGCGCGCGGCTGATGCTGCAACTGCCCGACCAGCCCGAAACCGAATGCGCCCCGGTCCCCTTCCCGCCGGTGCTGCCGGTGACGGCGCGGGCAGAATCCGAACAGGGATGGCAGATCGATCTGACGCTTGCCGGGGCAATTCTGGACATTCCCGCACTGCCCCATGACCCCGACACCAAGGTAGCGTTGCTGGCACGACGCGACGGTGATGGCAGGCTGACCTTCGAGGGCGAGTCGCTGACACTGCAACTGGTCGATCAGCAATGCCGGTTTCGCACGGCTGCGGTGCCCTATCCGATAACCGCCCACCTGACCTTGTCGCCAGAAGTTCCACCAAGCATCGGCTGCGCGGGAAACCCGCTGAGCCTGCTGCGTGGTGGAAGCTGGTTGGTGACATCGCTGTTCAATCTGGCGGTTGACCCCACCCAGCCCGATATGCCCGAACTGACACTGGCATTCGCAAGCGACCAGATCACGGGCCGTGCCGCCTGCAACCGCTATGTCGGCACCGCCACCATAGTCGAGGAAATGCTTCAGATATCCGATCTGGGCACCACCCGTCTGGCCTGCCCGGTTGCGCTGCAAAATCTGGAACTGCGCTTTCTAGATGCGCTGGAACAGGCTACGGGCTTCGATCTTGATGGCCCGGACCGGCTGATCCTGCGCGCCGGGCCTGTTTCAGTCATGACGGCAAGGCGGCGCTAAACCCGCGGGCTGCGCCCATATGCTGCGGGTCAGAAAACCGGCTGCGCCCCGGTTTCCTTGACCGCTTCCATCACCACATGGGTAGAGGTCGAGGTGACATGCGGCAGCCCCGAAATATGTTCGGCCAGAACCTGCCGATAGGCTGCGATATCGCGCGAGCGCACTTTCAGCAGATAGTCGAACGCCCCGGCGATCAGGTGGCATTCCTCTATCTCGGGTACAGTGCGCGCCGCGGCGTTGAAGCTTTGCAACGCCGCTTCGCGGGTATCGGACAGCTTGACCTCGACAAAGGCGATATGGGCCATGCCGATCTGATGCGGGTCGATCAGCGCGCGATAGCCCTGAATCACGCCCTGTTCTTCCAGCCGCCGCAATCTGGTCTGGGTGGGCGATTTGGTCAGCCCGATCCGCGTCGCCAGTTCGGTCACGCTTAGCCGCCCATCGACAGCCATGATCCGCAAGATGGCGTGGTCGAAACTGTCCAGCTTGATGCGGGCCATTGTCTTGCATCCTTTCAAAAATACAGGCGTTTGATGTGTTGAATATCATAATTCGGGCAGTATTCAACGGGACTATGTGGCATACTCGGTCCATAGTTCCGACAGGGAAAGCCGCCATGACCACAACACTGCCCCCTTTGCCTGCCCAGATCACCGATGCGATATTGCGCGAAGAGGCCGGCGTGATGGCCGCTGCGCGCGACATGGCCGCGCTGGATGCGTCTGCGCGCGCCGAAATCGTCGAACAGGCCGCAGCGCTTGTGCATGATATTCGTACCAGCGCCGCCCCCGGCCTGATGGAGGTGTTTCTGGCCGAATATGGCCTGTCCACTGATGAAGGCATCGCGCTGATGTGTCTGGCAGAGGCGCTGTTGCGCGTTCCTGATGCGGCCACCATTGATGATCTGATCGAAGACAAGATCGCGCCTTCGGATTGGGGCAGGCATCTGGGGCGTTCCTCTTCCAGCCTGGTCAATGCCTCGACCTGGGCGCTTATGCTGACCGGGCGCGTTCTGGATGAGGGCAGCAAAAGCCCGGTGCAGGTGTTGCGTGGCGCGCTCAAGCGGTTGGGTGAACCGGTGATCCGCACGGCCGTCGGGCGCGCGATGAAGGAAATGGGCCGCCAATTCGTGCTGGGCGAAACCATTGACGCTGCCATGACCCGCGCTGCCAGCATGGAGGCCAAGGGTTACAGCTATTCCTATGACATGCTGGGCGAAGCCGCGCGCACGATGAAGGATGCGCAGCGCTATCATACCGCCTATCGCGATGCGATCCGCAATATCGGCGCGCGCGCCACCGGCAATGATATTCGTTCCAATCCGGGCATTTCGGTGAAGCTCTCGGCGCTGCATCCGCGCTATGAGCTGGCACAGCGCGACCGGGTAATGACCGAGCTGGTGCCGCGGCTGCGCGAATTGGCGCGGCTGGCGGCGGCGATGGGGCTGGGCTTCAATATTGATGCAGAGGAACAGGACCGGCTGGCATTGTCGCTGGAGGTAATCGGCGAAGTGCTGCGCGACCCGGCGCTGGAAGGCTGGGACGGCTTTGGCGTGGTGGTGCAGGCCTATGGCCCGCGCGCAGCCGATGTGCTGGACTGGCTGCATGGCACTGCCGAAAGGCTTGATCGCAAGCTGATGGTGCGGCTGGTCAAGGGCGCCTATTGGGATACCGAGATCAAGCGCGCGCAGGTGATGGGGCTGGATGGCTTTCCGCTGCTGACCCGGAAACCGGCGGCGGATGTCAATTTCATTGCCTGCGCGCGCAAGCTTCTGGGCATGACTGACCGGATCTATCCGCAATTCGCCACGCATAACGCGCATTCCGTCGCCGCCGTGCTGCATATGGCCGCGCAGATGCGGGTCAGCGCGCTGGATTATGAATTCCAGCGCCTGCATGGCATGGGCGAGGCGCTGCATGATCTGGTGCTGACCCGCAATGGCACGCGCTGCCGCATCTATGCGCCGGTTGGGGCGCATAAGGATCTGCTGGCCTATTTGGTGCGGCGGCTTTTGGAAAACGGGGCGAATTCGTCCTTCGTCAATCAGATCGTGGATGAAGATGTCCCCCCTGCCGAAGTGGCGGCCTGCCCCTTTGCCGCGCTTGATGCCTTGCCCGAAGGGCGCAACCCCAGGCTTGCCACCGGGCCGGAACTGTTCGGACAAGAGCGGCGCAATGCGCGCGGCTGGGATCTGGCCTGCAAGCACGATCTTGACCAGATCGAGACCGCCCGCGCGCCGTTCCGTGCCGCCCGGTTTGATGCCGCCCCCCTGATTGCAGGCGCGCTGCAAAGCGGCACGCCCAAAGAGGTTGTGAACCCTGCCGATCATGCCGACATGTTGGGCACAGTGACCGAGGCCACGCCCGAAGATGTGCAGACCGCGCTGGACGCCGCGATGCCGTGGGGCGCTGACACTGCCACCCGCGCGGCGGTGCTGAACCGCGCGGCCGATCTCTATGAGGAAGAATTTGGCCCCATCTTCGCGATTCTGGCGCGCGAGGCAGGCAAGTCGCAGCTTGATGCCGTGGGCGAATTGCGCGAGGCGGTGGATTTCCTGCGCTACTACGCCCTTCAGGCTGCGGAACTGACCATGCCCGCGCGCGGGGTGTTCACCTGCATCAGCCCCTGGAACTTTCCGCTGGCAATCTTTACCGGCCAGATTGCGGGCGCGCTGGCCGCAGGCAATGGTGTGCTGGCCAAACCTGCCGAACAGACCCCGCTGATTGCCCATTTCGCCACCGGGTTGCTGCACAAGGCCGGTGTCCCGCCCGAGGTGTTGCAACTTCTGCCCGGTCAGGGCGGGATTGTCGGGGCGGCGCTGAGTTCTGATCCGCGCATCAATGGTGTGGCCTTCACCGGCTCGACCGAAACCGCGCTGCTGATCCGGCGCGCAATGGCGCAGCATCTGGCCCCCGATGCGCCGCTGATTGCCGAAACCGGCGGGCTGAATGCGATGATCGTGGACAGCACGGCCCTGCCGGAACAGGCGATAAGGGATATTCTGGCCTCCAGCTTCCAATCGGCGGGGCAACGCTGTTCGGCGCTGCGCTGCCTGTATCTTCAGGAAGATGTCGCGCCGGAAGTGGAAGAAATGCTGTTCGGCGCGATGCAGGAATTGCGGCTGGGTGATCCGTGGCATCTGGCCATCGATGTCGGCCCGGTCATCGACAGCCAGGCGTGCGACCAGATCGCCGCCTATGTCGCGCAGGCGCGCAGTGAAGGCCGTGTGCTGCATGAATTGGACGCACCCGATGGCGGTACCTTCATCGCGCCTGTCGCGCTGCGCGTCAGCGGCATTGGCGATCTGGACCGCGAGGTGTTTGGCCCGGTGCTGCATGTGGCCCGCTTCAAGGCGCGCGATCTGGATCGCGTGATCGACGATATCAACGCCAAGGGCTACGGGCTGACCTTCGGGTTGCATACGCGCATCGACAGCCGCGTTCAGCATGTGGTGGATCGGGTTCATGTCGGCAATGCCTATGTCAACCGCAACCAGATCGGCGCGATTGTGGGCAGCCAGCCTTTCGGGGGCGAGGGGCTTTCGGGCACTGGCCCCAAGGCGGGCGGGCCGCATTACCTGCCCCGCTTCGCGCGTGCGCAGGTCGCGCCCGGTGCCCAGCCTGCCGCGGCTGTCAGTTTTGATGCGGCAGTTGCCGCGATTGCTGCCGCAGCGCCTGCTGACCCGGCGGCCCTGCCTGCCGCGCAGGAATTGCCCGGCCCTACGGGCGAATCGAACCGGCTGCGCCACAGCCCGCGTGCGCCCTTGCTGTGTCTTGGCCCTGACCCCGCGCAATCCACCGAGCAGGCGAATGCAATCCGTGCGCTGGGCGGGCGGGCGGTGGAATTGCCGGGCATCCCCGACGGGCTGGAACGGCTGGACGGGTTTTCAGGCGTGATCTTCTGGGGGCCACAGGATCAGGCGCGCCAGATCGCGCAGGCACTGGCCCGCCGTGACGGGCCGATCCTGCCGGTGATCACCGACTTGCCCGACACCGCTCATGCGCTTTGGGAACGTCACCTGTGCATCGACACCACCGCATCAGGGGGCAATGCCCAGCTTCTGGCGGCGATGAGCGACTGATCGCAGCTACTGGAAACCGGCGCGCGCGTGCATCGTTGCGCCCATTGCTACACCATGCCTGTGCCTTGCCTTTGCCGCCGCTTTGCGGCATCTGAAAGCAACTTAACATGTGGGAGGGGAAGATGAGCCGCGCATTCGTATTTCCGGGGCAAGGGGCGCAAACCATCGGCATGGGGCAGGCGCTGGCCGCAAGCTATCCCGCCGCAAAGGCCGTATTTGACGAAGTTGACGCGGCGCTGGGCGAAAAGCTGTCGTCCCTGATCTGGGATGGCGATATTGCCGATCTGACCCTGACCGCCAATGCCCAGCCCGCGCTGATGGCGACCTCGCTGGCAGCTTTCCGCGCGCTGGAAGCCGAAGGCGTCCAGATCACCGATGCCGCCTTTGTCGCGGGGCATTCGCTGGGCGAATATTCAGCGCTGGCCGCCAGCGGTGCGCTGGCGATTGCCGATGCCGCGCGGCTGTTGCGCATTCGGGGCGCGGCGATGCAACAGGCCGTGCCAGTGGGTCAGGGCGCGATGGCGGCCCTTCTGGGGCTGGATTTCGCCACTGCCGCCGAGGTCGCGCAAGAGGCCGCCCAGGGTGAAATCTGTCAGGCCGCCAATGACAATGACCCCGCCCAGGTGGTGGTGTCGGGCCACAAGGCGGCGGTCGAGCGTGCGGTAGAGATTGCCAAGACCCGCGGCGCGCGGCGCGCGATGCTCTTGCCGGTCTCTGCCCCGTTCCATTGTGCGCTGATGCAGCCCGCCGCCGAGCGCATGGCCGAAGCGCTGGCCGATGTCACGCTGAACGCCCCTGCCGTGCCGCTGGTCGCCAATATCCGCGCCGAGGCCGTCAGCGACCCGGAAACCATCCGCAAGCTGTTGGTCGAACAGGTGACAGGTTCGGTGCGCTGGCGCGAATCGGTCGTCTGGATGGGCGATCAGGGTGTGAGCGAGTTCTGGGAAATCGGTGCAGGCAAGGCGCTGTCGGGCATGATCAAGCGCTGCATCAGGGGCGCCGAGACGCGCAATTTCGGCACGCCCGAGGATGTTGCCGCGCAGAAGGGATAAGGCAGCGCGCTCAGCCCAGCGCGTCCAGCAGCCGCGCGCGGGCTGCGGGCAGGGGCTTGCCGATGCTGTGCGCAAGCCAGCCATGCAGGAAATGCCCGCTTAGCCCAAGGGCTGCGCGCAGATCATCCCTGTCCATTGCGTGCCCTTCCAGCAGCGCAGCAGGCAGCGGCAGCAGGCGCGCGGCATAACCGTCTGCGCCCTGGGCCGTGACGGCGCGGCCCGTGCGGGGGCTGACATAGGCCAGCCCGCTTAGTGCCCCTGTCACGGCGCATTGCTGCAAATCCAGCCCGAAGCCGGTTTCGTCAAGCAGGCGCAATTCCCACTGCGCATAGTCGCGCAGCCAGCCCGGCTGGCCCAGCGCGTCCAGCAATGCGCATGTCGCGGCATACAGCCCCGGATAGGGCGCGCGTTCAGGCAGGGCAAAGCGGCACAGCGCGCAGACCGACCCCAGCGCCAGCAATGCCAGACGGTCCTGCATCAGCGGTGCTGCGCGGGCGCGGATCAGCTCTACCGTGAAGCTGGCCATATGCTGTTCCAGCCTTGCGCGGGCGCTTATGTCCAACTGCGCGCCTGCTTGGAGCACCGGCGCCATCCTGCGCGAGGCACCGCCCCTGATCGCGCCCATATGGCGCCCATGCAGCGCGGTGAACACCTCTGCCAGCGCAGTTGCCTCGCCCAGCGGGCGCACGCCCAGCAATATGCCTTGATCGCGCCAGTTCATGCGGCATAGCCTTGCCGTGGTGGCCGGGCTGCGACAAGTGTTTTCTGGCGGTGCGGGCAGGAAGGGACAGACAGATGCCGATCGATCCGAAATATCGTGTGGTGGCCGGTGTCATCGGCGCGCTGGGGGTGGCGGCGCTGGGGGCGCAGATTGGCCTGAACATGGCGCGCTGGAACATGGGCGCTATAGCGGTGATCTGGGCCTTGGCAGGGTTCTTCACCATCCTGACCAATGCGCTGATGGCCGCGACCATGCTGTGGATCGCCGCGAGCGGGCAGCGCGCCGCCTTCGGCTGGATGAGCATGCTGACAATGTCGATGATCATGGTGGGGCTGGTCTATCACCTGCTGCTGGCGCATCTTTACAACTTCGCCGGGCTGGCATGGTGGACCGATCACGCCTTTCACACCATCCTGCCCGCGCTGATGGCCTGGTTCTGGCTGACGGAAACCGCCCGCATTCCCCCGCGCGGCGGACGTCCGCTTTTCTGGCTGATCTGGCCTGCGGGCTATGCCGTCTATGCGCTGCTGCGCGGGGCGCTGAGCGGCTGGTATCCCTATCCCTTCATCAATGCGGCAGAGCTGGGCCTGGGCGCGCTGGTGCTGAATGTCACCGGGCTGCTGGCGGCCTTTGCCGTGTTTGCCTTCGGCCTGAATGCGCTGGGCCGGCGGATGCCGCTACGACAGCTTTAGCACAGTGCCCGTGCCCGCCAGCCCGCGCAGGAAATCTCCATCTGACATGGCGCGCTTGCCTTCGCGTTGTAACTCGGTGATCTGCACAGCGCCCGTGCCACAGGCGACAATCAGCCCGCCCTCCAGCACCTGACCGGGCACGCCCTGCCCATCCACCGCGCGCGCATTCAGCAGCTTCAGCCGACCTATGGAACTGTCGCACCACGCGCCGGGAAAGGGCGAGAGCGCGCGGATCCGGCGCGCGACACTCTCTGCGGGCTGCGTCCAGTCGATGCGTGCCTCGGCCTTGTCGATCTTGGCGGCATAGCTGACGCCTTGATCAGGCTGCGGCTCTGGCACCAGTTCGGGCAGTCGCGCCAGCGCCTGCACCACCAGTTCCGCCCCCATCGCGGCCAGCCGGTCATGCAGGCTGGCGGCAGTATCCGTGTCAGAGATCGGGGTCTTCGCGCGCAGCAGCACCGGGCCAGTGTCCAGCCCCGCCCCCATCTGCATGATGCAGATGCCGGTTTCGGCGTCACCGGCCATGATCGCGCGCTGGATCGGGGCCGCCCCGCGCCAGCGCGGCAGCAGGCTGGCATGGATGTTCAGGCAGCCAAGGCGCGGCGCATCCAGCACCGGCTGCGGCAGGATCAGCCCATAGGCCACCACCACCGCGACATCGGCCCCAAGGCTGGCAAAATCAAGCTGGGCTTCGGCCCCATTCAGGCTGTCGGGGTGACGCACGGGCAGGCCCAGCGCCTCGGCGCGGGCATGCACCGGGGTCAGGCGCGGCTGCTTGCCGCGACCGGCCGGGCGGGGGGGCTGGGTATAGACACAGACGACCTGATATGCGGCGTGAACCGCGTCAAGCGCGGGGACCGAGAAATCGGGCGTGCCCATGAAGATCACCTTCATCCTCGATACCCTTTCATCTTGCAACAAATACTCCGGGGAGCGCGAGGGGCTGGCCCCTCGCTTGCCCTCCGGCAGCGCCCTTCACGACGCCGCCTTTCGCGCGCGCCGCAAAAGCATGTCGCGTTTCATTCTTGACAGATGGTCAAAATACATCCGCCCCTGCAAATGGTCGATCTGATGCTGCACCGAGGTCGCCCATAGCCCCACGAAATCGCGCTCTTGCATCGCGCCCGCGTCACTCAGAAATCGCACCGTCACGGCCCGAGGGCGCTCGATCCGCGCCCAGATACCGGGCAGGTTGGGGCTGGCCTCGTCATGGGCGCGCATCTGACCGCTGGCATGCAGGATTTCGGGGTTGGCCATGCGCACCACCTGCCCGCGCCCCTCGGACGCATCCACCACCGCCAGTTGCAGCATCACCCCGATCTGCGGCGCGGCAAGGCCGACACCGGGCATGGCTTCCATCGTGTCGATCATATCGGCCCAGATCGCGCGGATCTCATCGCTGATGGCGTCCACCGGGGCGGCGCGCTGGCGCAGGCGCTTGTCGGGCCAGGGGATGCAGCGGCGGATGGCCAAGGCGCTACCCGCGCGCGCGTTCGCGCTTCAGCTTGACCATCTTGCGGGTGATCATGCTGCGCTTGATCGCGCCCAGATGGTCGATGAACAGCTTGCCGTTCAGATGGTCCAGCTCATGCTGGGCGCAGGTCGCCCAAAGCCCGTCAAACTCTTGCTCATGCGTCTTGCCGTCCAGCCCCAGCCAGCGCATGGTCACGCGCCTGGGGCGGGTGACTTCGCCATAGTGTTCGGGGATCGACAGGCAGCCTTCCTCATAGGTGTTGGTGTCTTCCGAGGTGGTGATGATTTCGGGGTTGATCAGCACCATCGGGCGGGGGCTTTCGCCTTCTTCCTTCACGCAATCCATCACGAACAGCCGCGCCAGCACCCCCACTTGCGGCGCGGCCAGCCCGACGCCGGGGGCATCATACATGGTTTCCAGCATATCCTCGGCCAGCCTGCCGATTTCGGGCGTGATTTCGGCCACGGGCGGGCACAGCTTTTTCAGCCGTGGGTCAGGATGGATCAGGATCGGACGAATGCTCATGCGAGGCGATGTAAGCCAAGCCTGCGCGCCATTCAATGGCTTTTGCCCTTGCACAAGCGCCAAGCGCGCGGCAGCTTGGCGCGAACAGAAAGGGGCAGAGATGAATTTTGACCAGATCATCGACCGGCGCGGCACGCACTCCATGAAATGGGACATGATGCAGGATCGCTATGGTGTGGCGCCACAGGACGGCATTGCGATGTGGGTGGCGGATACCGATTTCGCCGCCCCCGACTGCGTGCAGGACGCGCTGGCCCGTGCGGTGGAGCATGGCGTCTATGGCTATTTCGGCGATGACGCGGCGTATCGCGCGGCGATCTGCTGGTGGATGGAACATCGCCACGGCTGGCAGGTCGCGCCAGAGCATATCTTCACCACCCACGGGCTGGTCAATGCGGTCGGGCTGTGCCTGCACACATGGACACAGCCCGACGACGGGGTGGTGCTGTTCACGCCGGTCTATCATGCCTTTGCCCGCACCATCCACGCCGCCGGGCGGCGCGTGGTGGAATGCCCGCTGGCGCTGGTCGACGGGCAGTATCAGATGGATCTGGAAGCCGCCGCTGCCATGCTCGATGGATCAGAGCGGATGGTAATCCTGTGCTCGCCGCATAATCCCGGTGGCCGGGTCTGGAGCGCGCAGGAATTGCGCGCGCTGGCGGATTTCTGCGTGCGTCATGATTTGCTGCTGGTGTCGGACGAGATCCACCATGATCTGACCATGCCGGGGCAGAAGCACATCGCCATGCCGCTGGCCGCGCCTGATATTGCTGATCGGCTGGTTATGCTGACCGCGGCCTCCAAGACCTTCAACCTTGCAGGCACGCATTGCGGCAATGTCATCATCGCTGACCCTGCGCTTCGGCGCAATTTCGCGGCCACGCTGATGGCGCTGGGCATTTCGCCCAATTCCTTCGGGCTGCATGCCGTCACAGCGGCCTATTCGCCGCAAGGGGCCGAATGGGTGGATGCGCTTTGCGCCTATCTGGATGAAAACCGCCGTATCTTTGATGCAGGCGTGAATGCGATACCGGGGCTGGCCTCGATGCCCTTGCAGGCGACATATCTGGCCTGGGTGGATTTTTCCGGCACGGGGATGGATCCGGGCGAATTCACAGCACGGGTAGAGCGCGACGCGCAGATCGCGGTCAATCATGGCCCCACCTTCGGCACGGGCGGCACGCAGTATCTGCGCTTCAATCTGGGTGCCCCGCGCGCGGTGATCAAGGACGCGGTGGCGCGGCTTCAACGCGCCTTTGGCGATCTGCAATAGCGGCTACGCCCAATAGTGACACTCGACCAGGCTTGAGCAGTTGGCTGCATTGCTGCTTGGGCAGGCGCTGGCTGCATTGCGCTGGCACGTCGGACAGGGTGACGGGCCTTGCGGCCCGTGCCTTCGGCGAGAGTATTTTGGGCAAGATGAAGCCCGGACGGATGAGGCTTTCATCTGGCGCAGGTTGATCGGAGATAACCTTACAGCGCCTGCCACAGATAGATGCCATCCTCGCCTTGCCAGCGCCGGGCCTGCCCGGTTGCGCAAAGATGGTTGAGATGCGCCACCGCCTCGACCAGCGCCAGCCCATAGGTGCCATCGGTTATCTGGCGCTTGAAGAGCGGCGCAAAGCATTCGCCCGCGCGGCGCGGGCTGGCCAGATGCTGGTGCAGCTGTTCCAGCGCGCCGTGATGATTGTCGATCTTCTGTTTCAGCCGGAAGGGCAGCCCGGTGAAGGGCAGCTTGTGCCCCGGCAGGACCAGATGGTCGGCGCGCGCAAAGCCTTGCAGCCGCGCGCAGCTTTCCAGCCATTCTGCGACCGGGTCAGCCTCTGGTTCGGTGGCATAGACGCCGAGATTGGGCGAGATGCCGGGCAGCAGCTGATCTGCGCCCAGCACCAGATTGCAGCTTTGCGACCACAGCGTTACCTGATCGGGGGCATGCCCCTGCCCAAGCCGCACAACCCAGTCGCGCCCGCCCATGCGCAGGGTCTGGCCTTCGGACAGCCGGGTGAAGCCCAGCGGCATGGGGGCCACCACATCGCAGAAATTGAAGGGGCGTTCATTGGCACGCTGTCGCAATATCGCCGGGTCCATCCCCGCGCGGCGCCAGAATTCCAGCGTTTCGGGCAAGGGGCGGTCCTGCGCGTCCAGTGTCAGCATGCGCGCAAACAGCCAGGCTGTGCGGCTGGTCCACAGGCTTGCGCCCTGGTCCTGAAACCAGCCCGCCAGCCCGATATGGTCGGGGTGGTGGTGGCTGGCAATGACAGTGGTGACGGGCTTGCCCGCCAGCGGCCCGTCCAGCAGTGTGGCCCAGATCGCGCGGCTGCGCCCGGTGGCGAAGCCCGTGTCAAAGACCGTCCAGCCATCGCCATCATCAAGGATGTAGACATTCACATGATCCAGCGCCATCGGCAGCGGCAGGCGTGCCCAGAACACGCCTTCGGCCACGCGTTGCACCTGCCCTTCGGCGGGCGGGTCGGGGAACGGGTAGCGCAGCGCTGCGTTTGTATCCGATCCATCCATCATGCGGCCAGATCGTCGTCAGACAGCGCATAGAGCGCGTCAGCCCCCGCGCGGGTCTGAGCCAGAAGCGCGCCATGTTCGGGCAGGATGCGGGTGATGAAGATTTGCGCCAGCGCCTTGCGCGCGCCATCGCCATGCAGCGCGGCTTTCAGATGGTAATGCCCCCCCAGAACACGGGCAAAGGCGCGCAGATAGGCCACCGCCCCCGCGCTGCGGCTGGTCATATCCTGCCCGACCAGCCATTCCGTGGCCTCGCGCAGCGATTCGGCGGCCTGCCAGACCGCTTCGGCCAGATCGGGCAGGGTGGCGCGGGCGGCCTCGGCCCCGTCCTCGATTTCCTGCAGCAGGCGGAACGCGGCCTCGCCGCCATCCATCATCTTGCGGCCCACCAGATCCATCGCCTGAATGCCGTTGGTGCCTTCATAGATCGCCGTGACACGCACATCGCGCAGATATTGCGCGGCGCCCGTTTCCTCGATGAAGCCCATGCCGCCATGCACCTGAATGCCGGCGCTGGCGACCTCGATGCCGATATCAGTGCCATGCGCCTTGGTGATCGGCGTCAGCAGGGCCGCGCGCGCGGCCCAGTCCTCGGCCCCGGTGGCGCGCGCCATGTCGATCGCCACGCTGTTGGCCAGCGCAATGGCGCGAATGGCAAACACTTCGGCCTTCATCATCGCCAGCATCCGGCGCACATCGGTATGTTCGATGATCGCGCCCGCACTGCTAAGCGGCGTGCGTCCCTGCCTGCGCTCTCGCGCATAGGCCAGCGCATGCTGATAGGCGCCTTCGGCCACGCCGATGCCCTGCACGCCGACACCGACGCGGGCATTGTTCATCATGGTGAACATCGCCGCCATGCCCTTGTTGGGTGCCCCCACCATCCAGCCTGTGGCGCGGTCATATTCCATCACCGCAGTGGGCGAGCCATGCAGCCCCATCTTGTGTTCCAGTGAAACCACGCGCAGGCTGTTCGGCGCGCCGGGATTGCCGTTCTCATCGGGCAGAAATTTCGGCACCATGAACAGGCTGATGCCGCGCGTGCCCTCTGGCGCATCGGGCAGGCGGGCCAGCACCAGATGGCAGATATTTTCAGTCATGTCATGATCGCCCCAGCTGATATAGATCTTCTGGCCCGTAATCGCGTAACTGCCATCCTCCAGCGGCTCTGCCTTGGTCCGCAGCGCACCGACATCGCTGCCTGCCTGCGGTTCGGTCAGGTTCATGGTGCCGGTCCATTCGCCGGAAATCAGCTTGGGCAGGTAAAGCGCCTTGATCGTATCATCGGCGTGGTGTTCCAGTGCCTCCACCTGGCCTTGCGCCATCAGCGGGCAAAGCTGCAAAGCCAGACAGGCAGAGGACATCATGTCATTGACCGCCACTGCCAGGGTCTGCGGCAGCCCCATGCCGCCATGCGTGGGATCAGCGGAAATGCCCAGCCAGCCGCCTTCGGCAATGGCGCGGAAGGCATCGGCAAAACCGGGCGAGGTGCGCACCTCGCCGTTCAACAGCCGTGGCCGGTGGAGATCCCCAATGAGCTGCAAGGGCGCCATAACATCCACACATAGACCCGCCGCTTGGGTCACGATGGCGTGGTATCCGGTCAACGGCCCCGCCCGCCCCCTTCCTCATGGGGGCGGACGCCAGGGCAAAACCCGGGGGTGGGGCCCACGTCGCCGTTCTCCAGCCGTGCCGGGTGCAGATCACCATTGCGCTGCAAGGGCGCCATCACATCCTCGCATAGCCGCGCGGCTTCGGTCAGGATGGCCTGGGTTGTCTCTGCCGTGGCCTCGGCAAACATCCCGGTTCCGCTGACCTGATCAAAACCTATGACATGATCCAGCAGAAAGCGAAAATCCTGAAGCGGGGCGCGATAGGGCATGACAACTCCTTCGAACGGCATGGATGACGGCGTGGCGCTTGGCAAGGCGGGGTGCAATGCCTAATAGGGCATTCTAGCCTGCCTGCCGGGAATTCCAAACAGGGACGCCACGTCACACCATGCCCCAGCCCCACGCGCCCACTGCGTTGTTGCCTGCAACCGAAGATGGCATTATCCGCGCCGCAGCGCTGCTGCGTCAGGGCGGGTTGGTGGCGATGCCCACGGAAACGGTTTATGGGCTTGCAGGCGATGCGCGTTGTCCGCAGGCCGTGGCGGATATCTTTGCCGCCAAGGGGCGGCCCGCGCATAACCCGCTGATCGTGCATGTGTCGGGGCCGGAAATGGCGCGCGAGATCGCACAGGTTGATCCCCGCGCCGAGCAAGTGATGCGCGCCTTCTGGCCCGGCGCGCTGACATTGGTGCTGCCCTTGCGCGCAGGGCACGGGCTGGCCCCGGCAGTGACGGCGGTGCTGGACAGCGTCGCGCTGCGCATGCCCGCCCATCCGGTGGCGCAGCGCCTGCTGGCGGCGTTTGGCGGGCCGGTGGCTGCGCCTTCGGCCAACCCCTCGGGCCGGATCAGCCCGACCACAGCGGCGCATGTCATGGCGGGTCTGGGCGGGCGTATTGCGGCGGTGCTGGATGGCGGCGCCTGTCCGGTGGGGGTGGAATCGACGATTCTGGGGTTGACCGGCGCGCGCGCCACCCTGCTGCGCGAAGGCGGCATCAGCAAGGACGCGCTGGCCGCGCATCTGGGCCAGATGCCGGCACCGCCCGGCGATGGCAGGATCACCGCGCCGGGGCAGCTGGCATCGCATTACGCGCCAGGGGCGGCGGTGCGGCTGAACGCCATGCGCCCCCGGACGGGCGAGGTCTGGATCGGCTTTGGCCCCGATTGCAAGGGCGCGGAATTCAACCTGTCGGCCACCGGCGATCTGGCCGAGGCTGCCGCCAGATTGTTCGCCACGCTGCACAGCGCCGATGCGCTGGGCCGCCCGATTGCCGTCGCCCCGGTGCCCGATGACGGGCTGGGGGCTGCGATCAATGACCGGCTGCGCCGCGCCGCCGCGCCGCGCGGCGCGACCTAGCCATCAGGGCAGCCCTTGTGTTTGTCGCGCACGCCCTCGCTGCCGCGCGTTAAGGCCATATTCATGTTGGACCGGCACAACAAATGCCGAATGTTCCCGACCGGCAGCTTCATCTGATGCAGCAGATCCGACATGATATGCTTTTGCATGAACGCCGCGCGCGACTGCGCGCCGAACGGTTGCTGGAACAGGCCCGCCGCGAACTGACGCAGGCCAATGCGCAACTCAAGGCCCATGCCCATCGGCTATCGGACCAGGTCATCGCCCAGCGCGACAAGCTTCAGCAGATGAACAGTGTCGCGCAGCAGCTGGAAGGGGTGAATGCCCATACCTCGAAACAGTTGCGCGTGGCCAACTCGGTCGCTGATCTGGCCGATTTGCGTCTGCGCGAGGCGGTGGAGACCATCCGCGACGGCTTTGCTGTCTTCGATTCCCGGCGGAATCTGGTCCTGGCAAATCAGGCCTATCTGGCGACATTTCGCGACTTTCCCGAAGTCACCAAGGGCATCAGCTACCGGCGCATTCTGGAAATCTGTGCCCATGAAGAGCTGGTCAAACTGGACGGTACCAGCCCCGACAAGTGGGTCACATGGATGCTGGCGCGCTGGGACACGCCCGAGATCGCGCAGGTGAAGTTGCATTTTGCCAACGGGACGGGCGTAAGGCTGATGGACCGTCGCGCGCCGAATGGCGATTATGTCAGCCTTGTGCGCAACATTACCCAAAGCCTGCACTACCAGGACGAACTGATAGAGGCGCAGCGCCGCGCCGAAGCCGCCGCGCAAGCCAAATCCAATTTCCTGGCGAATATGAGCCATGAGATCCGCACCCCGATGAATGGCGTGGTGGGCATGGCGGAATTGCTGGCAGAAACCGCACTTGATCACGAACAGCGCATCTATGCCCAGACAATCCGCAGCAGCGCGCAGGCGCTGGTCCTGATCATCAACGACATCCTGGATTTTTCCAAGATGGATGCCGACAAGATGGAACTGCACCCCGAAATCTTCGATCTGGAACAGGCCATACATGAGGTGCTGATGCTGATGGCCCCGGTCGCGCATGGCAAGGGGGTGGAACTGATCCTTGACTATGACATCTTCCTGCCCAGCAGCGCGAAGGCCGATCCGGGGCGCTTGCGGCAGGTTCTGACCAATCTGGTCGGCAACGCCGTCAAATTCACCGATAGCGGCTATGTTCTGGTCCGTGTCGTGGGGGCATCAACAGGCAGCGAGGCGCAGCCTGATCACCAGCTTGTCCATATCACGGTCGAAGATACCGGTATCGGCATCGCCGCCGAGCATCACGATCAGGTCTTTGCCGAGTTCCAGCAGGTCGATGATGCTGCCAATCGCCGCTTCGAGGGCACGGGGCTGGGGCTGGCGATCTCGCGGCGGATTGTCCCGGCGATGGGCGGCTCCATGTGGCTGGATTCAGAGCCGGGCATTGGCTCTTGCTTCGGCTTCGCGCTGGAACTGCCTTTCATCTCGCCCGCAAAGCAGGGGGTGCCCTGCAGCTTGCCCCAAGCGCTGGGACAGGTGCTGTTGATCAGCGATCATCTGGTCAGCCGCGCAATTCTGGAACGGCGCTTGCGGGTCTGCGAGGTTGCGGTCAGCACCGCGATACAGGCTGAGTCCGCGTCGCAGGCATTGCGCGCGGGCCAGTTCGATCTGGTTGTTCTGGATCAGGATCTGCAGGCCCAACCAGCGGCTGAACTGGCCCGGACGATCCGGGCAGATCACACGGATTGCCCGCTGCTGATGCTGTGCTCGTCCATGACGCAAAGCGCTGCCCTGACCGCTGACGGGACCGTGCAGGCCAGCCTGCCCAAGCCCGTGCGATGGCATGATTTTGCCGCTGCCGTTCACGGCATTCTTGACCCGGATGCGACCGATGCCCCCGGCCAGACCCTGACCGAAGACCCGCACGCAGCGCTGCAGGGTTCCCGCCCCCTGCGCGTGCTTTATGCCGAAGACAACGCCACCAACAGGCTGGTCTTCTCCAAGATGATGAAGGGCCAGGCTGTAGAGCTTGTCTTTGCCCATAACGGGCGCGAGGCGGTCGAGACATTTCCCGAGTTCAGGCCCGATCTGATCTTCATGGATATTTCCATGCCCGAAATGGATGGTCGCGAGGCCACGCGCCTTATCCGCGCGCGGCCCGATGGCGCGGATGTGCCGATCATCGCCCTGACCGCCCATGTCCTGCCCGAAGAAACCGCAAAGCTGAAATCTGTCGGCATGACAGGGGCTTTGACCAAGCCGGTGCGCAAGGCAAAGCTGCTGGACGTGTTGGCGCAATATGCGCCCGCGCAGTTACAGGCGCGACATCCCCCGGAATGATCCGCGCGCGCGCCACGCGGCTATGCGTCGAACAGCCCGCCCTGACCTTCATTGCGCGGGGCAGGCAGGCCCAGATGCGCCCAGGCGCGTGCCGCCAGCATCCGGCCGCGCGGGGTGCGCGCAATCAACCCCTGTTGCAGCAGGAACGGCTCGATCACCTCTTCAATCGCGTCGCGGCTTTCGGATAATGCAGCAGCGATGGTTTCCACCCCCACTGGCCCGCCGCCATAATTTTCCGCCAGCAATGTCAGATAGCGCCGGTCGGCCCCGTCAAGGCCCAGATTGTCCACCCCCAGCCGGGTCAGCGCGTCATCGGCCAGTTTGCGCGTCAGATGCCCGTCGCCTTCAACCAGCGCAAAATCCACCACCCGGCGCAGCAGGCGACCGGCAATGCGCGGGGTGCCGCGCGCGCGCCGCGCCACTTCGCGCACGCCTTCCTCATCGGCCTGCACCCCCAGAAGTCGCGCGCCGCGTGTCACGATCTGGCAGAGTTCAGCCTCGGTATAGAATTGCAGCCGCGTGGGGATGCCGAAACGGTCGCGCAAGGGCGTGGTCAGCAGCCCCAGCCGCGTGGTCGCGCCCACCAGCGTGAAGGGCTGCAATTCAATGCGCACAGTGCGCGCGGCCGGCCCTTCACCGATCACCAGATCAAGCTGGAAATCCTCCATCGCCGGATAGAGAACTTCTTCGACCACCGGGTTCAGGCGGTGAATTTCATCAATGAACAGTACATCACGGGCTTCCAGATTGGTCAGAATTGCGGCCAGATCGCCCGCCCTGGCCAGCACCGGGCCGGAGGTCATGCGAAACCCGACCCCCAATTCACGCGCCATGATCTGTGCCAGCGTGGTCTTGCCCAGACCGGGCGGGCCATAGAACAGCGTGTGATCCATCGCCTGCCCGCGCATCCGCGCTGACTGGATGAAGATGCGCAGATTGGCGCGGACCTCTGCCTGGCCCACGAAATCATCCAGCGCCTGCGGGCGCAGCGCGCGGTCCAGTTCGGGCGGGTCGTCAGGCAGGTCTGCGCCGCGCAGGCCGGGGTCGGGATTGGTCATGTGATGTCAACGATCTGGTTGATTGCGCGTGTGTAGCGGTCTCGTGTTTCCTCCATCCAGTCAATGATCTGCGGCCAGTTGGAGGCATCAGCGGCACTTATTTCCAAACGCTGAAGCAGGGGGTAACGGGTTTCAGAGACCCTTGGAATATTCAAATATTCTCTCAGTCCATCGAGATAAGGTTCCAGAAGCTCGGCCGTTTCTTCCATAGAGGTTCCAAAGGGGCCACGGACAAAAACGCCACAGTTTTCATCTCCGATCCAGAGCGACAGCCAGATCCTGCCACAGAGCACATTCTTGACCCACGCGTTTGAATGTCGGCGAGGGGCCAGCCCCCATTCTGTGGCCTGCGGAAACCGCTCTAGATAGGCGGCCCAGAATGCGGCGCGCGAATCCCCGCGTGCCGAGCCACCATTCCGGGTTGCAGCATGTTGGAGGCGGCGCTCCCAGCCGTTGGGTTTTTCCATCACCTCGAAGATCGGCGCAGGCGGGCTACCCGCGATGCTGACAACCCGCAACCTGACAGCAAAAAAGGCGAATGCTTCGGATGTATGCTGGTTGAGCCAGCCGATAGCAGAGAGATGCGGCTCGCGAAATTCTGGGGCGATCCAAATCACTGTGCGCGCATCCAGCCCCGCCAGATATGTCATGATCTGTCCCAGATGCTGATGGTCTGTCCGCTCCAGTTGATTTTCGATCAGCACATTGCTGTCATCGGTAACATCACGGGCAAGTATATCTGCCGCAAAGCCTTCTACCGTGACCTCGCGCCCGGTCAGTTCCAGTTCAAGCCCAATGGCGTCATTCAGATGGTCGAGGTTTTCGGCCAGCCAAGGGGTGAAGTCCCGCGCTTCGTCGGGCCATGCCATGCGCGGTGCCAGGTTGGTCAGTCTTGAAATCGGTTGGCTTCTCATACTTCTACCCTTTCGGGGCGAGCAGGCGCAGCGCGGCGCGGATCAGGGCAGGGGTGTCGGCCTCTGGCGTGGTGGATTGTGCTTCAGCCACTGCGCGGGCGGCGTCAGAGGGGCCATAGCCCAGATTGGCCAGCGCCGACATGGCTTCGGCCACGGCGTTTGATTGCGGGGCGGAAGCGGGGGCAGGGGCTTGCGGGGGGGCGGGACCTGGCGCGGCGGGGCTGGCCGGTGCCTCGGCCACAGGGGCGGGTGCAACCTCGACCGCCATCAGCGCAGGCGCCTTGTCCTTCAACTCATTGGCGATGCGTTGCGCCAGTTTCGGCCCGACACCGGGCGCGGCGCGCAAGGCCGCGCTGTCGCCCAGCGCAATCGCCCGTGCCACGCCATTCGGCCCCAGCGCGCCCAGAATTGCCAGCGACGCCTTCGCCCCCACCCCCTGCACCGAGGTCAGCACGCGGTGCCATTCCTTTTCCTGAAGGCTGATGAAACCGTAAAGCTGCAACAGATCCTCGCGCACCACCAGATCGGTGTATAGCGCCACCACCTGCCCGATGGCGGGCAGCCGCGCAAGGGTGCGCTCAGAGACGAAAACGATATAGCCCACCCCGCGCACATCGACCAGCACATGGTCCGGCCCGCGCATGTCCAGTATGCCCGATATTTTGCCGATCATCGCGCGCCCCTTGCCAGCGCCATGCGCTGCGCCGATTGGCCGTGAAAGGCGTGGCAGATGGCAATTGCCAGCGCATCGGCAGCATCCGGCCCGGCAATCTGTACGCCGGGAAGCTGCATGCGCACCATATGATCAACCTGTTCCTTGGCGGCCTTGCCCACGCCGACCACCGCCTTCTTGACCGCATTGGGGGCGTATTCGCCGACCTGAAGCCCGGCCTGCGCCGGCACCAGAAGCGCGATACCGCGCGCGCTGCCCAGCTTCAGCGTGGCCACCGCGTCCTTGTTGACAAAGGTCTGCTCTACCGCGGCCATATTGGGGCGATATTGCCTGATAACCTCGGTCAACTGGCTGTGCAGTTCCAGCAGCCGCGCGGCCAATGTGCCGCCGGGGTCAGAGTGGCACACCCCGTTGCCGATATGGCGCAGCCTGCTGCCTTCGGCCTCGATGATGCCCCAGCCCAGATTCCGCAAGCCGGGATCAATGCCGATGACGCGCATATCTGGCCTTTCGCTGTCTGCCTGCCCTTGTTGCAAAACTGTTAGCACGAAAGGCGAACATCTGCCAAGCGTTTCGATTTGACGGATGGCGCGGGGTGTCATGCGAAATTTGCATAGTGGAGTTGCGGATTTCGGTAGTTGTGCTGCGCAGCAGAGAGGCATAGCTCTGCATCACTGCCTGCATAATGGGCAGTTATAAAACTTCCCGAATGGAGACCGAAGATGACCTTCTACGAACAAAGCCGCCCGCATGTCGAGCGCGCGCTTGACGGTTTCCAGGGCCTGTCGCTTGGCGCGTTTTTCGCCACCCTGAAGACCTGGAACGATACCCGTATCACGCGCCGCGAACTGCACAAGCTGACGGATCGCGAACTGGCAGATGTCGGGCTGGTGCGCAGCGATATCGACCGCATCATCGGCTGACGCCGATCCGGCCCGCAGGGGGCGTGGATGCGCGCATCCCACCCCCAATTGCGGGCCACTCAGCCATCGCGCGGAATAATCCGCGCGCCATCGCTCAGGCTGGCGGGCGGGAACAGAACCACCTGCGTGCCGGCCTCTATACCATCCAGTATTTCCACATTGTCGGCAGAGCGCCGCCCCGGCGTAACCGGGGTCAGCAGCGCCTGACCATCAAGCTTGCGAAACACCGCCCAGCCATCGCCGTGACGAAACAGCGCGCTTTGCGGAAGTTGCAGAACCGAGTCGTCCTGCCACAGGGTGATCTGCGCCAGCACGCGGAACTGATCGCCCAGACCGGGGCGGTCCTGGGGCGGGGTCAGCAGATCCAGTTGCAGCCGCACGCGCTGTTCCTCGATCCCCAGCGCCGAGACGCGGGTGAAGGCGGCTGGCTCGATCCGGCGCAGCCGCGCCTTCAGCACAGCCTCGCCGCCCCAGCGTGTTATGCGCGCGGGCGCGTCAGCGGGCACGCGCACCGCATCGCTGGACAATAGGTCAAGCTCGATCTCCAGATCGGCCAGGTCGCCGATGGTCACAAGCGGGGTGCCCGCGCTGACCTGACGTGCATTGCGGTCGGTGACATTCAGAACCGTGCCGCTGACCGGCGCGATGATGCGCACACAGCATTCCCCCGGCTCGCCATTGGGCAGGCGCGTGGCTTCCGGCCCCAGAAGCTGCGCGCGCGCGCGCAGCAGCGTTGCCTGCGACAGATCGCGTTCCGCGCGCGCTGCGCTTAGCCCCTGACGGGCAGAGGTGACGGCCTGTTGCAAATCTTCCAGCATGCGCTGCGATATGGTGCCGCTGGCGGCTAGGCGTTCGCCGCGTTCAAGTTGCGCGCGGGCATGGTCAAGGGCGGATTCGGCGCGCTCAAGATTGGCCTCGGCCAGTTGCACGGCGGCTTCGGCCTCTGCCACGGCGGCTTCGGCCTGCGCGCGGCTGCGCGCATCCATCAGCGCGGGGTCTGCCGCCTGGATCACTGCAATCAGGGTTTCGCCCGCGCGCACGCTGTCGCCGGTCTGCACCGGCGAGCGCGTGGTGGTGCCCGTTATCGG
Organism: Paracoccaceae bacterium; assembly: GCA_020832655.1. Taxonomy (GTDB): domain Bacteria; phylum Pseudomonadota; class Alphaproteobacteria; order Rhodobacterales; family Rhodobacteraceae; genus Roseinatronobacter. The sequence continues at coordinate 33,395 of JAFIEF010000005.1, read as the reverse complement.
GGCGGTGATGGTGACGGGGTTGCGCACGCGGGTCACGCCCTCGGCGGTCAGGGTGATCTGCATCGGCGCGCGTTCGACCTGCCCCAGATCGACCGGCTGCGGCTCTGGCCATAGCGCCCAGATCGCTGCGGCCCCCAGGCCAAGCAGCACCACGATCCCCAGTGCCAGCCTTGTGCGTGACATGAACCTGTTCCTTTCGTCCTTACTCTCTTGCCTTCAGCGCGCTGGCCAAATCAATCCGGTCCAGCCTGCGCCGCACCAGCAGAACCGCCGCCAGCGAAGCGGCGACAACGGCCAGCGCGGCCAGCGCATAGGTGCGCCGCGAAATCGCGAAGGGCAGTTGCACCACATCTGTCGACACCGCATCGACCATGCCCTGCGCAAAGGCATAGCCCATCAGCCAGCCCAGCGGCACGGCGACCAGTGTCAGCAGCATCATTTCGCCCACCAGCACAAAGCCCACCTCGAAGCGGGTAAAGCCCATCACGCGAAGGCTGGCCAGTTCATGCGCGCGTTCCGATAGCTGAATGCGCGCAGCATTATAGACCACCCCAATGGCGATTAGCACGCCGATCACCGTGTAGATCAGCACCATTGTCAGCATACCATCATCAAGTTCGGCCTGAAACTGGGCGCGCACCTGCGCCCAGTCGGATACGCCGGCGATGGCGGGCACAGTCTTCAACCGATGTTGCAGCGCGGGCATTTCGGGCGGATCGACGCGCAGATGAATCTGGCTGACCTGCGGCGCGATGCGCATGGCCTGAAACAGCGCCGGGGCGGCGATATAGGCCTCGCCCCCCAGCCCCTGCTGGATGATCTGCGTGACCGGCAGGGTCAGGGTCTCGCGTGGTGGGGTCAGCAGTTCGACTTCGATCATGTCACCGGCCGAAATATGCAGATGCCGTGCCACCAGATCGGGCAGCACCACCCCGGTTTGCGGTAATTCCACCAGCCCGGTGGCATCATCCATCACCCGCGCCAGCGTCGCGCCTGGGAATTGGGCCATCAGCGCGCTGGTGCGGCTGCGATGGCCATTGATCAGCCGCACAGGCGCGGCATAGGCACCTTCGGCACGTAGCACGCCGGGCAGGGTATAGGCGTCAAGCACGGCATGTTCGGGCGCGGGCGCGGCCAGTGTCAGGGTGACATGCTGGCGGTTGCCCTGTTCGAAAACGCGGTTCTGCACAACATCAATTGCGTCGAACAGGAAATAGGACGACACCAGCACGCCCACCGAGGTTGACACGCCGAGCAGCGTGATCATCGCCCGTCCCGGCCAGCGCAGGATAGAGCGCAGGATCATCATGCTGGTCTGGCGCAGGCGCAGGGCGGCCATTGCCCGGTCGACCCAGCCGCGCGCGAAGCTGGGTGGCGCAGGCGGGGACATGGCTTCTGCCGGGGGCAGGCGGATGGCGGCCATGACCGCGCGCGCCGCGCCCAGCCCAACCGCGCCCACCCCTAGCGCGGCAGATCCCAGCATCGCCCCCGGTGCGATGTCGCGCAGCAGGAAGGGGAAGCGGAAGAAATCCATATACAGCGCCAGCATGCCTTCGCGCAGCAGCCAGCCAAAGCCCCAGCCCAAGCCCACGCCGATCACCCCGATCAGCGCGGCAAGCTTGAAGTAATGCATCCCGATTTCGGTGCGGCTATAGCCCAGCGCGCGCATCAGCCCGATCTGCGGGCGTTCCAGCGCAATCAGCCGCCCCAGCACCATATTGACCAGAAACGCCGCCACCACCAGAAAGACCGGCGGCAGATAGGTGGCCAGCCCACCAAGTTGCTGTAATTCGCTGTCCAGAAAGGCATGGCTGCTTTGCCGGTCGCGCCCATAGGCACCGGTGCCGCCATAGGGGTCCAGCAGCCGGTCGACGGCTACCATTACTGCGCGTTCATCTGCTCCGCGCATCAGCCGCAGCGAGATCTCGTTGACTGCGCCTTGCATATCCTTGACGGCTGCTGCCGCAGGCTGGTTCAGCCAGATCAGGCCGAAACTGCGATCATCGGGCATGATCGTGCCCGGCGCCATAGTATAGATGAATTCGGGGCTAAGCAGCCATCCCGTGACGGTCAGTTCCCGCAACTGCCCGTTCAGAACCGCGCGAAACCGCGCGCCGGGTTCCAGCCCGTGGGCCTGCCCGAAGGGTTCGTTGATCGCCACCTCGTCCAGCCGGTCCGGGTCGGGCATCCGCCCCTGACGCAAGAGCGGCAGGTTCAGCCCCTGCGCATTGCCGGGCGGCAGCGACAGCACCCGCCCGATTGCCGGGGCATCCATGCCGTCAATATCCAGCACCGAATGGAAGCCGATCCGCCCGTCTACCCAGGCCACGCCGTCAATTTCTGCCAGTTCCGCCAGCAGCGGCTGTGGCACCCGCGTCGCGGACACGAACATATCGGCGAAGCGATGGCGGTCATAATAGGCCGATTGGGTCTGCACCAGCGAGGATTGCGTGGCATGCGCCGCCACCATCACCATGATGCCGCAGCCAAGCACCAGCGCGATTGCCACGGTCTGCGCCCATATCCTTCCCAGGTCGCGCAGCAATTTGCGGTCCAGCGCCCTCACCATGTCACCTGTGACGGGCTGATGCGCCGGGCATTGACTTCGTCGCGGGTCACGCGGCCATCGGCCAGCACCACCACCCGATGCGCGATGCGCTGGATATCGGCGTTGTGGGTGATCAGGATGGTGGCGGTGCCAAGGCTGCGATTGACCTCTTCCAGCGCTTCCAGCACCTGCACGCCGGTCTTGCTGTCCAGCGCGCCGGTGGGTTCATCGCACAGCAATACATCGGGGCGCTTGGCGATGGCGCGGGCAATCGCCACGCGCTGCTGTTCGCCGCCCGACAGTTCTGACGGGAAATGGTCCATGCGCGGGGTCAGCCCCACGCGGTCAAGCGCTTCTTCGGGGGACATCGGATCGCGCGCGATTTCCGTGACCAGTGCTACATTTTCCCGCGCGGTCAGGCTGGGCACCAGATTATAGAACTGAAAGACAAAGCCGACATGGTCGCGGCGAAACGCGGTCAATCGCTTGTCAGACGCGCCCGACAGGTCGCGGTCGCGGAAGAACACCTTGCCCTCGGTCGGCAGATCCAGCCCGCCCATGATGTTCAGCAGCGTCGACTTGCCCGACCCCGACGCGCCCAGAAGCACCACCATTTCGTGTTCATTCAGCGACAGGGTGACGCCGCGCAGCGCGCGTACTTCTATCGTGCCGGTGCGAAACACACGGGTCACATCGGCCAGTCGGAAAACAGGGGGTGGGGCAGCGTCGATCATATGGTCATCATGGCAGATTTTGCCGGACCGTGCCAAGCATGGTTCCCGCGCACCATGATCTGTATCAAGCAGCCTTGTGCATAATGAATTCAAATTGCTATGATAAGAAAATGCAAGTTCTACTTATGATTTCTGCGTGCTATACCGCTGGCATCTTGGTTTTGCGGCTTGAATTTGCCGCATCCGATACGCAGCTATGCGGTATATGACAGAGGAGTTTGAACATGGACGGCAACGACAATCCCAATGCGGGCAAATGCCCGGTTCTGCATGGTGCGCTGACCGAAAGCGGCAAGAGCGTCACCGAATGGTGGCCGAAATCGCTGAATCTGGACATCCTGCACCAGCACGACACCAAGCCCAACCCGCTGGGCGCGATCAATTATCGCGAAAAGGTGCAGGAACTTGACTTTGACGCCCTGAAAAAAGACCTGATCGACCTGATGACCGACAATCAGGACTGGTGGCCTGCCGATTGGGGCCATTATGGCGGCCTGATGATCCGCATGTCCTGGCATGCTGCGGGCACATACCGGGTGCAGGACGGGCGCGGGGGCGCAGGCACGGGCAATCACCGTTTTGCGCCGCTGAATTCCTGGCCCGATAACGCAAATCTGGACAAGGCCCGCCGCCTGCTGTGGCCGATCAAGAAGAAATACGGCAACAAGCTGAGCTGGGCCGATCTGATGGTTCTGGCGGGCACCATTGCCTACGAATCGATGGGGCTTAAAACCTTCGGCTTCGCCTTTGGACGTGAAGATATCTGGCACCCGGAAAAGGATATCTACTGGGGTGCGGAACGCGAATGGCTGGCCCCCAGCGATGAGCGTTATGGCGATGTCGAGAACCCCGCCACAATGGAAAACCCGCTGGCGGCGGTGCAGATGGGGCTGATCTATGTCAACCCCGAAGGCGTGAACGGCAAGCCTGACCCGCTGAAAACCGGCCAGCAAGTGCGCGAAACCTTTGCCCGCATGGCGATGAATGACGAAGAAACCGTCGCCCTGACTGCTGGCGGGCACACGGTTGGCAAGGCGCATGGCAATGGCCGTGCCGAAAATCTTGGCCCCGAACCCGAAGCTGCCGATCTTTATGAACAGGGTTTGGGCTGGAACAACCACAAGGGCCGTGGCGTGGGCAACCAGACAGTGACTTCGGGGATCGAAGGCGCATGGACTACCAACCCCACCCAATGGGATAACGGCTATTTCCACCTGCTGCTGAATTATGAGTGGGAATTGAAGAAATCCCCCGCCGGTGCGTGGCAGTGGGAACCTGTCGATATCAAGGAAGAAGACAAGCCGGTTGATGCCGAGGATCCCTCGATCCGGCGCATGCCGATCATGACCGATGCCGATATGGCGATGAAGATGGACCCGGAATATCGCAAGATTTCCGAGAAGTTCTACAACAACCCAGAATTGCTGGATGACGCCTTTGCCCGCGCATGGTTCAAGCTGACCCATCGCGATATGGGACCGAAAACGCGCTATCTTGGCCCGTGGTCCCCGTCAGAGGAACTGATCTGGCAAGACCCGGTTCCGGCTGGCAATACCGGCTATGATGTCGCCGCCGTGAAGGCAAAGATCGCGGCCAGCGGGCTGAGCGTGGCCGATATGGTCGCCACCGCCTGGGACAGCGCGCGCACCTTCCGCGGCTCGGATCTGCGCGGGGGTGCCAATGGTGCGCGCATCCGTCTGGCCCCGCAAAAGGACTGGGAAGGCAATGAACCGGATCGTCTGGCCCGCGTGCTGGGCGTGCTGGAACCCATTGCAGCGGAAACCGGCGCCAGCGTGGCCGATGTGATCGTGCTGGCAGGCAATGTCGGGATCGAGCAGGCGGCCAGGGCGGCAGGCTTTGATATCAAGGTGCCCTTCGCCCCCGGTCGCGGCGACGCCACCGACGAAATGACCGATGCCGACAGCTTCCAGTGGCTGGAACCGGTGGCGGATGGTTTCCGCAACTGGCTGAAGAAGGATTATGTCGTAACACCCGAAGAACTGATGCTGGACCGCGCGCAACTTCTGGGGCTGACCGCCCCGGAAATGACCGTGCTGGTGGGCGGTATGCGCGCGCTGGGCGCGAATTACGGCGGCAGTCAGGACGGGGTCTTCACCGACCGCCCCGGCCAGTTGACGACTGATTTCTTCGTCAATCTGACCGATATGGGCTATCGCTGGGAACCCAAAGGGTCGAACGCCTATGAGATCGTGGACCGCAAGACCGGTACGCCGAAATGGACCGCCACGCGGGTCGATCTGGTGTTCGGGTCGAACTCGATCCTGCGCGCCTATGCCGAGATCTATGCCCAGGACGACAATCGCGAAAAATTCGCCCGCGATTTCGTCGCCGCATGGGTCAAGGTGATGAATGCCGACCGCTTCGATCTGGAAGCCAAGGCTGCGGCCTGATCCGACCCGTCTGATCGTCTGAAACAATTGCCGCGCCCTGCAATGTGATTGCTGGGCGCGGTTTTATGCCGGGCCCAGCGATTGCAAGCCGGGCCATGCTGCGATAGCATTGCCGCAGCGCAGCAATTTCTGGACCCACGCCATGACCGGCATCGTGATCATCGCCCTTGCCCTGGCCGCCCTGATGTATCTGGCCTATCGCGGGATAAGCCTGCTGTTGCTGACCCCGGCGCTGGCGCTTATGGCGGTATTGCTGGCAGAGGGCGGGCCGGTTCTGGCCAGCTATACCCAGGTTTTCATGACCGCCACGGGCGGCTTCATCATCCAGTTCTTTCCGCTGTTCCTGCTGGGCGCGGTATTTGGCAAGCTGATGGAGGTGTCCGGCTCTGCCCGCGTGTTGGCCGATGGCATCATCCACAGGCTGGGGCCGCAGCGTGCGATCCTTGCCGTGATCCTGTGTTGTGCAGTGATGACTTATGGCGGGGTGTCGCTTTTCGTGGTTGCCTTCGCGGTCTGGCCGATTGCCGCGGCGCTGTTTCAGGAAGCCCGGCTGCCGAAAAGGCTGATCCCCGCAACCATTGCGCTGGGGGCATTCACCTTCACCATGACCGCGCTGCCCGGCACGCCCGCGATCCAGAACGCGATCCCGATGCCCTATTTCGGCACCACGCCTTTCGCCGCGCCGGGGCTGGGGGTAATCAGCGCGCTGTTGATGCTGGGCTTGGGCTGGGCATGGTTGGAGCGGCGCGCGCGGGCGCTGGGTCCGGGATATGGTGCGGATGCCGACCAGGAGGCGCGGGCGGCGGGCGGCGGCCAGCCCTCGCTGCCGGTGGCGGGTGCCCCTCTGGTTCTGGTGCTGATGCTGAATGTGGCATTTACATTCCTGCTGATCCCGATGCTGGACACAAGCTATCTGGCGAAGCCGGAATTTGGCGAAACCGATATCGGCGCGTTGCGCGGGGTGTGGTCGGTGATTGCGGCGCTGACGCTGGCGTCAATGGCGCTGGTGGCACTGAACTGGGCGCGGCTGACCGGCAAGTTGCAGGACACGCTGGATGCAGGGGCGAAGGATTCGCTCAAACCCATCTTCAACACGGCCTCGCTGGTGGGGTTTGGCGCGGTCATCGCCTCGCTTGCGGCCTTTGGCGCGATCCGCGACTGGGTGGTCACGGCAGGCGGGGATAATCCGCTGATCTCGCTTGCTATCGGCACCAGCCTGCTGGCGGGGATGACCGGCTCTGCCTCTGGGGGGATGTCGATTGCGCTGTCGACCCTGGGCGAAACCTATATGCAGATGGGGCAGGCGGCGGGGATATCGCCCGATCTGCTGCACCGTGTCACCGCCGTCGCGACAGGCGGGCTGGACGCGTTGCCCCATAATGGTGCGGTGATCACGCTCTTGACCATTTGCGGGCTGACCCATCGCGAGGCTTACAAGGACATCGCCGTGGTCGCGGTGATCATCCCGCTGATTGCGCTGGTGGTGCTGATCACGCTGGGCAGTTTCTTCGGCAGTTTCTGAGCACGGATGCTTGCAACCGGCCGCCTGCGCTGCTTTGGTCGTGCCTGTCGCGCCGCTGACACAGGCAGGGAAGATGACCGGGCAGCATTATCTGATCTTTGCCATTCTGATCGTCACAATGGCGCTGTTCCTGTGGGGGCGCTGGCGTCATGATGTGGTGGCGCTGGCGGCGCTGCTGGCCTGCGTCAGTGTCGGGCTGGTGCCCGCGACAGAGGCATTTCTGGGCTTCGGGCATCCGGCGGTGATAACCGTGGCCTGCGTGCTGGTGCTTAGCCAGGGGTTGCAAAGCAGTGGCGCGGTGGATTGGCTGACCCGCGCGCTGCTGCCGCGAGCGGCCGGGCCGGTGATAAGCATGCTGGCGCTTCTGGCGCTGGGGGCGGCGCTATCGAGCGTGATGAACAATGTCGGCGCGATGGCATTGCTGATGCCGGTGGCCGTGCAGCTTTCGGGGCGGCTGGGCCTGACGCCGGGGCAGGTACTGATGCCGCTGGCCTTTGGTACGATTCTGGGTGGCATGACCACGCTGATCGGCACGCCGCCCAATCTGATCGTCTCGGGGTTTCGCGAAGAGGCCGGGCTGGGCGCATTCGGCATGTTCGATTTCACACCGGTCGGTCTGGCCGTGGCCCTGTCGGGCGTCGCCTTCGTGGCGCTGCTGGGGCGCTTTCTGGTGCCTGCGCGCAAGGCCAGCAATGCCGAGGGTTTTGAGACAGGCAGCTATCTGAGTGAGTTGCGCGTGCCGGAAAAAAGCAAGGCCGTGGGCCTGACCTTGCGCGGATTCGAGCGCGAGATAGAGGCTTCGGGCGCGCAGATCCTGGGGCTTGTGCGCAATGAGCTGCGCATGCACGCCCCGCATGGCGCGCGCCGCATCCGCGCGGGCGATATTCTGGTGCTGGACGCCGATGTTGATGCCCTGGCAGAGGCGCTGTCGGTCTTCGGGATGAAACTGGAAGAACAAGAAAGCGCCAAAAAGGCTGCAAAGGCCGACAAGGACGACGCGACGGACAGCAAGACCGCAACCGAGGATGACGACGAAGGTCGTCGCGAAACCGCCGATGACATCGTGCTGCGCGAATTGGCGGTGTTGCCGGGGTCCGGCCTGGTCGGGCGTTCGGCCAGCGATATCCGGCTGCGCGCGCGCTACGGGCTGAACCTGCTTGCGGTATCGCGCGATGGCCACCCGCCCCGCGCCCGGTTGCGGACCCTGAAGCTGCGTTCCGGCGATCTGCTGCTGATGCAGGGACCGGCCGAATTGCTGGCCGAATTCACCAGTGACATGGGCTGTGTGCCGCTGGGCGCGCGCGATCTGCGCATTCCCGACAAGCGCATGGCCCTTATCTCGGTGGGTATTCTGGTTGCAGCGATTGTTCTGGTCACATCGGGTGTGTTTCCGGCCGCAATTGCCTTTGCGCTGGGGGTGCTGGCCTCGATGCTGTTGCGCACAGTGCCGCCGCGGCAGGTCTATCGTGCGATAGACTGGCCCGTGATCGTACTGCTGGCGGCGCTTATCCCTGTCGCAGGCGCGATGCAGGCGACCGGGGCGGCGGATCTTCTGGCGCGGTTTCTGGTCGATATCATTGCGCAGGGCAATGCTGTCATCGCGCTGGTGGTGATGCTGGTTACGGCCATGCTGCTGTCGGATGTGATGAACAACGCGGCCACGGCGGCGGTGCTGTGCCCGATTGCACTGGGCATTGCGGGCACGCTGGGGGTCAGCCCCGACAGCTTTCTGATGGCGGTGGCGATCGGGGCATCCTGCGCCTTCCTGACCCCGATCGGGCACCAGAACAACACGCTGATCCTTGGCCCCGGCGGGTTTCGCTTCGGTGATTACTGGAAGCTTGGCCTGCCGCTGGAACTGGTGGTGGTCGCGGTCAGCATCCCGCTGCTGCTGATCGTCTGGCCGCTATAGGCCGCGCTTGGCACCTTGCGTGTCATCCGGCTTGACCTGTGCGCCAGTCATCCGCCCCCGATCAGCGCCAGAAGGGCAGCGCGGGCGTGATCGACCAGTGCGACATAGGCCGCCAGAGGTTCCTGCAATGGCGGGGCAAGCTGTGACAGATCTTCGGCCCAGAGATAGGCCGCCAGCCCCACCCCCGCTATGATCAGCGGCAGCGCGAACCCGGTCAGGAAGCTGCGCCGCCGCGCGCTGGCGGTCTGTGGCAGGGCAAAATCCTGCGTGCTGTCGGCGCTGCCCTGTCTGCGCCGGGTATCGACGGGTTCCAGCGTGGCGCTGACATCTTCGATATCGGGGAAGCTGTGCACGGTGCGTGCAGAACTATCGGCGGGATCGTGATCCGGATCGACCGGATCGGATGGCGGCGGCTTGGCCGCAGGCCAGGGCGCGCCGCCCATAAGCCCCAGTTCTGGCTGGCTGTGCAGCCCCTCGGCCTCTTTGCGGCGCTGCTCATCTTCGAAGGCGGCTTCCTCGCGCAGGACATCGGCCACTGCGGGGTCAAGCTTGCGTGACGGTTTGGGCTGTGGCCCGGATTGCCCGTCTTCGTCGGTGGTTGCTGGCTCTGTGTGGCGCGGCGGGATGGGGCTAATGATCTTGCGCGTGGGGGCGCTGGTTGCGGGGTCTGACGCCTCATCGCTTCGCGGCTCAGATTTAGGCCGCGCCAAATCCCCGGCAGGCACAGGGCTGTCCGCTTTCTTCCGCATCGGGGTCTGGAACCAGACATGATCACAGGCGGAACACTGCACCTCGCGCCCGTCTTTCGGCAACAAGGTATCATCGATGTCATACTGGGCCAGACAGTTCGGGCATGTGATCCGCATTCGGAAACCTTGCGCTGAGGGTCATTGAGGCATTGGCGCCCTTTACCAAGTGTTGTAGCAAGCGAAGTTGTGTGTTCCAAGGTTATTGATGTGGGCGACAGGACAGCGGAAATGGCCATCAGCGTGACTGCCACCGCAACAGGCAGCCGATCACACGCGCTCGGATGTGCGCCAATGCGGCCGGGCGCGCGCATTCGGGGTCGCGCAGCATGATCGGTTTTGACGCGGTCGGGCATGATTATGGTGGCGGGGCGCTGTTCAGCGATGTCTCGCTGACACTGGAAAAGGGCAGCTTCCACTTCCTGACCGGCCCCTCGGGCGCGGGCAAGAGCACTTTCCTGAAGCTGTGCTATGGCGAATTGCGCCCGACACAGGGGCAGATCAGCCTTGCCGGGCAGGATCTGGCAGCCATGTCGCGCGATGCGCTGGCCCGCGCGCGCCAGCGCATCGGGGTGGTGCATCAGGATTGCCGGTTTCTGGATCATCTGAGCGTTGAAGCGAATGTCGCCCTGCCATTGAGTGTAACAGGGCGCGCCGTGGATGAACAGAATCTGTCCGATCTGCTGGCTTGGGTAGGTTTGCGCGGCCAGGCAAAGGCATTGCCGCCGACATTGTCGGGCGGCGAGCGTCAGCGCACGGCCCTTGCCCGTGCGATCATTACCCAGCCAGAGGTGCTGCTGGCCGACGAACCGACCGGCAATCTGGACTGGGAGATGTCGCAGCGCCTGATGACCCTGATTGTCGAGTTGAACCGCATGGGCACGGCGGTTCTGATTGCCACCCATGATCTGAACCTGATCCGCTATGTGAAGACGCAGGTTTCAGCGCGGGTGCTGCGGCTGTCGCGCGGCAAGGTCATCGCTGCGGGGGCAGAGCTATGAGCCTGCACAAGCTGTCCGATGATCTGGTGCCGCGCAGCGGCCAGGGGGTCTGGCTGCTGGGGTTGAGCGCGGCGGCAATGGCGTTTCTGGCAGTGTTCGCGCTGGCGCTGTCGGTTTCTGCCGCGCGGCTGGCGCAAAGCTGGGCCAGCGGTCTGGCGCAAACCGCGACCGTGCGCATCGCCGCCCCCGCCGATCAGGTGCACGAACAGGCCGCCATTGTCCTGGAGGTGTTGCGCACAACCCCCGGCATCGCCGAGGCCCGCCTGATCGCGGTCGAGGAGCAGGCCGGATTGCTAGAGGCATGGCTGGGGCCGGATTTGCCGCTGGATCTGCTGCCAATGCCGGTGCTGATCGATGTCACCGAAACAGCAGATGGGCCGGATTTGCAGGGGCTGCGGCTGCGGCTGAGCGCCGAAGCACCGGGCGCGGTCTATGACGATCACACGCGCTGGCGCCGCCCATTGGCGGAAGCGGCTGCGCGGCTGCGCGGGTTGGCGCATCTGTCGCTGGGGCTGATTGCGGGGGTGATGGGGGCGATCATCGTGCTGGCGGCCAGTGCGTCACTTTCGGCCAATGCGCAGGTGATCCATGTGCTGCGGCTGGTGGGCGCGCAGGACCGCTTCATCGCGCGCGCCTTTGTGCGGCGCATCACGCTGCGCGCAGCCCTTGGGGCTGTTGCGGGCATGGCCGCGGGGCTGGGCGCGGTGCTTGCGCTGCCTGATCCCGGCGCGGGCAGTCAGGTTCTGACCGGGCTGGGCTTTCACGGGCTGGATTGGCTGATGCCGCTGTCGCTGCCGGTGCTGACCGCGCTTCTGGCCTGGGTCGCGGCGCGCGCCACGGCCTTTCGCGTGTTACGGGGGGTTACCTGATGGCTTACGGCGTGCAATGGCTGCGTTCGGTCATTTTCATCGGCCAGATGTATCTGGCCATGCTGGTGCTGGCCATTGTCTTCACGCCGTTTGCACTGATCTGGCGCGACATGGCGATTACGGCGTGTCACAGCTACTGCCGCTATGTGCGCTGGTCGGCGGCGCTGCTGGTGGGGCTGCGCTCGGAAGTGCGCGGGCAGGTGCCGGAAGGGGGCGTGCTGATTGCCGCCAAGCACCAGTCCTTCTTTGACATCATCATGATCTTCAGCGCCCTGCCACGCCCGCGTTTCGTGATGAAAAAGCAGCTAAGATGGGCGCCGATCCTGGGCTGGTATGCGTTGCGCATCGGCTGTGTTCCAGTGGACCGGGGCAAGCGCGGGGCGGCGATCAAGGATATGCTGGCGCGGGTGGCGTCGGGGCAGGAACAGGCCGGGCAGTTGATCATCTACCCCCAGGGCACCCGCGTCGCCCCCGGTGCCAAGCGCCCCTACAAGGTGGGCACGGCCGTGCTTTATGACCAACTCGGCCAGCCTTGCGTGCCGGTCGCGGCGAATGTCGGTGTGTTCTGGCCCAAGCACAGCCTGTATCGCAAGCCGGGGTTGGCCGTGGTCGAGTTCCTGCCCCCGATCCCGCCCGGCACCCCGCCGCGCGTGTTCATGAGCGAGCTGGAACAGGTGATCGAAACTCATTCCGACCGGCTGATGGCCGAAGCCGGGTTTCGTCATGGCGGGGCAGCGCAGACCGCAGCAAGGTCGCGCTGAGCGCCCATGCGCCCCGAAACGGCATGTGACGTGGGGTTTTTTGCCGCGATCAGGTGTCACGACGACACGTAAGGGCTTGCGCGACAGGCATTGCTGGGGTCTTCTTGGCGCAACGTCCCATGCAAGTGGACGAGGGAGGATATAGTGACCAAACCTGCACCCAGTCATCCGTGGCTGGCCGCTTATGGCCAGGACATCGCGCCAGAGCTGCCGCCATCCCCCTATGCCAATCTCGCCGCGCTGGTCGAGGATGCCTGTGCGCGCCATGCCAGGCGCAAGGCGTTTACCTGCGTCGTGCCCAATGGCATGAATGGCAGCCACAGCTTTGCGCAGGTGGGCGCGCTGTCGGACCAGTTCGCCGGCTTTCTGCGCCATGAATGCGGGCTTGCGCGCGGCGCACGGGTCGCGGTGCAACTGCCCAACGGGCTGGCCTATCCGGTTGCGGCCTTCGGCGCGTTCAAGGCGGGCTGCGTGCTGGTCAATACCAACCCGCTTTACACGCCCTCCGAGATGATCCACCAGTTCAATGATGCGGGTGTCGAGGTTCTGGTGATCAGCGATCTGTTCGCCGACAAGCTGGCGCGTGTCATCCCCCAGACCGGCATTCGCCATGTGGTGCTGGCGGGCGTGCCCGAATTCTTTCCGCGTATCCCCGAAACCATTGTGCGCGGGGTGCAGAAGATCTGGACCCGCAGCCTGCCACCAGTGCCGAAACTGGATGTGCCGGTTCTGCGCATCCGCGAGGCGTTGAGGCGCGGGCGCAAGCACCCGAAAGTCACCGATTGGGACCAACTCAAACCCGATGATCTGGCGTTGCTGCAATATACCGGCGGCACGACCGGCGTGGCCAAGGGCGCGATGCTGAGCCATGCCAATATTCTGGCAAATCTTGAACAGGTGCGTGCGATGGGGTCGCACCACATGACGGGGCAGGATTGCGTGCTCACGGCGCTGCCGGTCTATCATATCTTCGCCTTTACCGCCAATCTGATGACCTTCTTCGCGATTGGCGCGCGCAATATCCTCGTACCCTCGCCGCGCCCGGTGCAGAACATCCAGCGCGCGCTGGAAAACTACCCGGTTACATGGGTCACAGGCGTCAACACGCTGTTCAACGGGCTGATGAACGAAGAATGGTTCGCAGCCTTCCCGCCCAAGACGCTGAAAGCGGCGATTGCAGGCGGCACGGCGCTGCATGGCGCGGTGGCCGAACGCTGGGAAAAGATCACCGGCACAAGGCTGGCCGAAGGCTACGGGCTGACCGAATCCTCGCCGCTTGTCACCTTCAACCCGCTGGAACAGCCGATGCGCGCAGGTTCGATCGGGGTGCCGGTGCCGGGCACCGAAATCGCGCTGGTCGATGACAATGCCGACCCGGTCGAGGACGGCCAGCCCGGCGAATTGCTGGTCAAGGGGCCACAGGTGATGCTGGGCTACTGGAACCGCCGGGACGAGACCGAAAAGACCATCCAGAATGGCTGGCTGTTCACCGGCGATGTCGCCACGATGGACCCCGACGGCTATCTGCGCATCGTTGACCGCAAGAAGGACATGGTGCTCGTCTCTGGCTTCAATGTCTACCCCAACGAGGTCGAGGATTGTCTGGCCAAGCTTGAAACCGTGCTGGAAGCTGCCGTGGTCGGCACGCCTGACGCCAAGACCGGCGAGGCGGTGCGCGCCTATGTGGTGCAGAACCCCGACCAGTCCGATGAGTTGACGCGCGAGGCCGTGGTTGCGCATTGCCGCGCGCATCTGGCCCCCTACAAGGTACCGAAATCGGTCATCATCCGCGAAGAATTGCCCAAATCCCCCATCGGAAAGATCCTGCGCAAGGATCTGAAGGCCGAAGTGCGGGCCGAATTTGAAGGAAAGGCGTGATCGATGCTGACAGAACTGGAAACTACATTGCTGGGCGTCATGATGATGGTGATCATGCTGGGCATGGGCGCCAGCATGACCCCGCGCGATTTCCTGATCGCCTTTCGCAAGCCCAAGGGAATTCTGGTGGGTCTGCTGAGCCAGTTCGCGGTGATGCCCTTCCTTGGCTTTGCACTGGCGATGATGCTGGGGCTGCACCCGGCGCTGATCGTGGGGCTTTTGCTGATTGCCTGCATGCCGGGGGGGACGACCTCGAACATCTTCGCCTATTTCAGCAAGGGCGTGCTGGCGCTGTCGATCATGATGACCACGGTTTCGACACTGGTCGCGGTGGTGATGGTGCCGCTGCTGCTGTCCTTCTATGGCGGCATGGCGGGCGTGGGCGGCGAATATGCGATCCCGCCGGGCAATGTCGCGCAGATCCTGGTGGTGCTGCTGGTGCCGACGATGATCGGCATGGTGCTGCGCAAGCTTAACCCCAATATCGGCGCGACTGTCGAACTGATCGGGTCGTTCATGGGGGTGGTGGTGATTCTGTTCCTGATCGTGACCTGGGTGCCGCGCAATTATCAACTGCTGCTGGACACGCCCGCGCATATCTATTTCGCCACCATCAGCATCGGGCTGATTGGGATGCTGTTTGGCTATTGGGTCGCACGCGGGCTGGGGCAGGACACCAATCGCGCGCGCACGATCAGTCTGGAAACCGGCATCCAGAACGGGCCGCTGGCAGTACTGGTGGTGACGCTGACCTTTGTCGGCGTGATGCAGGAAGAGGTGTTGCTGATCCCGGTGCTGTATTCGCTGTTCATCGTGCTGAGTTCGACCGCGATCACGATCTGGTATCGGCGCAACGCCACGCGCGAGGAGCTGGCGCGCGACGCCGCCAAGGTGGTGCAAAGCGCCTGAGGCGGTCAGGATTGCGCGGCCTTCGGGGCCGCCCCCCGCGCGGGCGCGTGCCCACCCGCCCGCCCTTGCCCCCCCCCCCGCGGCGGGGGGCGGGCCGGGTGTGCATAAACCCGGGTGGGTGTGACGCCCCAATAGCGCGCAGCGCGGGCGGGGGGCTGGTCAGTAACCCGGCGGTTGCGAATGGCCCTTCGGCGCGGCCCTCTGCCACCAGCACGGTTTGCGGCGCAATCGCGCGCGCGTCCCCCACATCATGCGTGACCATCAAAAGCGTGGCGCGGGTTTCGGTGCAGATCTCGGCCACCAACGCCAGCATCTCGGATTTCAGCGCCGGGCCAAGGGCCGAGAAGGGTTCGTCCAGCAGCAGCAGCGCGCGCCCCTGCAACAGCACCCGCGCCAGCGCGACGCGGCTTTGCTGCCCGCCGGATAATTGCGCGGGCTTGCGGGTTTCCAGCCCCTCCAGCCCGACCCGTGCCAGCGCCGCGCTGACCTGCCCGCGCTGTGCGGGCTTCAGCCGCAGCGAAGGGCCAAGCCCCAGCGCGACATTGTCGAGGACCGACAGATGCGGAAACAGGTTGTTGTCCTGAAACAGCACCGAAACCGGGCGCGCCGAGGGGCCAAGCGCGGTGATGTCGCGCCCCTGCCAGCAGATCCGCCCCCAGGCCAGCGCCACGAAGCCCGCAATCGCGCCCATCAGCGTCGATTTCCCCCCGCCCGATGGGCCAATGATTGCCACCCGCGCGCCATCAGCGATGCGCAGATCGGCGCGCAGGGTGAAATCCCCCTGCCGGATATCCACCCCGTCAAGCGTCAGCATGGCCCCGCCCCCAGATGCGCAGATGTCCCTGCCCCCATTGATCGAACAACCAAAACAGCGCAAGGCTGGTGCCCAGCAACACCAGCGCTGCCCCTGCCGCGTCATCCAGCCGATAGGCCGTCATCAGCCGGTAAAGCTGCATCGGCAGGGTCGCGCCTTCGCGTTCGGCAAACAGCATGATCACCCCCAGATCGCCCATTGACAGTGCCGCGGTCAAGCCTGCCGCAAAGCCCAAGGGGCGGCGCAGGCGCGGCAGGGTGACGATGTGCAGCCGCGCGCGCCCATGCAAGCCCAGCGTCTCGGCCAGGCGCCCTTGCGTGGCCATCACTTCGCGCAGCCCCGGCAGGATCAGCCGCAGCGCGAAGGGCAGCGCCATGCCGGCATTGACCAGCATCGTGACCAGAAGCGCGAAATCGCGCGGATTGGCGAAGGGCCGGATCAACAGAAACAGCCCGGTGCCGATCACCAGCGGCGAGGCGGCGAGCGCGGCCAGCCCCAGCCATTCCAGAACCGCCCCGCGCCGCCCGCCCAGACCCAGCACGGCGTGGGCCAGCGCCAGCGTCATCGCCAATGTCACCGCTGTTGCCCCCAGCGCCACCATCAGCGAGCGCGCAGTGGCCTGCCAGACCTCGACCGGCAGCCCGGGCACATGCACCAGCCCGCGCCAGACCACCATTGCCAGCGGCACCAGCAGGAACAGCGCCCCGGCCATGATCAGCGCGCTGTCCCAGACCCGCAACCCGGCCCGGCCCAGATCAAAGCGCTGCTGGGGCCGGTCCATGCCGCCCCCCAGCGCCGAAGGCAGCGCCACGCGCCATGCGACTATCCCTGCCCCTGCACAAAGCCCGAATTGCACCAGTGCCAGAAGCGCTGCGCGCCCCATGTCGAAATCAAAGCGGAAGGCCTGAAAGATCGCCAGTTCGACCGTGGTGGCGCGCGGCCCCCCGCCCATTGTCAGCGCCACGGAAAAACTGGTCAGGCAGATCAGGAAGATGACCAGAAACGCCCCTGGGGCCAGTTCGCGCAGCATGGGCCATTCAAGCTGGCGGAAATGATCGCGCGGGCCAAAGCCAAGCGTTGCAGCAAGGCGGAAACGTTCGGCCGGGATGCCCGCCCAGCCCTGCAACAGGATGCGCGTGGCCAGCGGCAGGTTGTAGAACACATGCGCCAGCACCACCCCATGCAGCCCGAAGATGTTGAATTGCGAAAGCCCCAGCGCGCCAAGCCCCTGATTGACCAGCCCCGCGCGGCCAAACACCGCCAGCAGCCCCAGCACCGCAACCAGCGTGGGCAGGATGAAGGGCGCCCCCATCAGGGTGATCAGAAGCCCGCGTCCGCGAAATTCCCGCCGCGCCAGCGCGCGCGCAATCGGCACCGCCAGCGCCACTGACAGCCCGGCCGACCATAATGCCTGCACCAGCGTGAAGCGTATCGCCGCCCAATCCGCCCCGCGCAGGGCGCTTAGCCCTTCGGCGCGCCAGGCAACGGCCCCCAGCGCGCCGAAATTCAGCACCACCAGCCACGCCGCCACGCCGCCCCCCAGCGTCAGGGCCAGAAGGCGGGCGCGGCGGGCCGGGTCGTTCATCTTGTCATGCCATCCAGCCAATGTGCCAGCGCAGGTGCGCGGCGGGCATCTGCGGCCACTTCATCCTGAAAGATCGCCACTTCGGGCAGGGGCAGATCGCGGAAGGTGTCATTCCACGCCTCGCGCGGCAGGGCCGAGGGGTAGGACCAGTTCGCGGTGGCGATCATGTTCTGGAACTCTTGCGACAGGATATAGGCCATGAAGTCGCGCGCCAGATCGGGGTTCTCGGCCCCTGCCAGCACGCCCGCAGCCTCGGCAATGAAGTAATGGCCTTCGTCAAAGATTGCGGCGGCCTTGCTGTCATCATCTTCTGCGATGATGTGATACGCGGGCGATGTGGTATAGCTCAGCACCATATCGGCCTCGCCATTGGTGAACATGCCGTAAGCTTCCGACCAGCCCGCCGTGACAGTCACCGTCTTGTCCGCCAGCGCCTGCCAGACATTGGGGGCATCTTCGCCATAAAGCTGATCGACCCACAGAAGCAGCGCCAACCCTGCGCCCGAAGACCGCGGATCCTGGGTGATGATGCTGATATCGTCGCGGCTGACCAGTTCGGCAAAGCTCTTTGGCGGGGTACCCAGCCGCGTGCGGTCATAGACGAAGGCGGCATAGGACCAGTTGAAGGGGATGAACAGATCATCTTCCCATGTCACCGGCACGCTCAGCGGGGCCAGATCCTGCCCATGCGGGGCAAACAGATCCGATTCGCGCGCGCGCAGCAGTTCATCCGTGCCCAGCCCGATCACCGCGTCAGCTTCCAGCCGCGCACCATCAAGCATCAGCCGGGGCAGCACATCGCCAGTGCGAAATTCCAGTGTGCAGTCGCAGTGCGCCTCGAATCCTTCCTTGATGGCCGGTCCCGGCCCCCAGCTTGAGCCAAAGTAATCAGGGGCCAGCACCGTCAGCGTGTCGGCCTGCGCCGCGCTGAAGGAAAAAGCTGCCACTGCCGCGAAAAGGGGATATTTCATCTGCTTCTCTCCATATCTCTCTCACGACAGGCGGATAGAAGCGGGGCTTTGCCCCCAACCTTCCCTCCGCCGGTCTTAACCGGTTCAGGTTCAACGGGTTCGCGCAAGCGCGCATCTCAGCCCCTGATCAGGGCACCCCGAGGTGAGGTTGCACATAGTTCCATTTTCCCGCACTGGCAAGCATGGCACCGCGCTTGCTTTTCGTTGCCGTCGCGCATAGCGTGGTCGGAGGTCAAGGAACCCCTATATGTTGTGCAATCGTCTGCCAGATTTCATCCGGACGCATTACGAAGTGCATGAATGGAAACATGCCAGCGCGATTCTTTCGGCGGATTTTCCTGATGAATGGGGCGATATCCTGGACTTGCTGACAGAGTTCCGCCTGCGCAAAAGCTGGATCACCCAAGGGGGCGGTCGCAAAAGCCAGGTTTCCGAATATATCGACAGCTTCCTTTATGCGCGGGGCTGGCAGGAAAAGAAGTTCGAAACCGGTGTGGTGATCGACGGGCAGCGGCTGGATTCACCCACGCATCAGATTGATTGATATCGCAACAAGGTGGCGCTAGAGATCGAGTGGAACAACAAGGATCCCTTCTTCGACCGGGATCTGAACAATTTCCGGTTGCTCTTCGACCTGCGCGCTGTCAGCGTCGGCGTAATCATCACCCGCTGTGACGAGCTGCAAGATATCTTTAGGAAAATTGGTCGAGGATCAAGCTACGGAGCCTCGACCACGCATATGAGCAAGCTCTTGCCAAAGATCGAAGGGGGCGGGGCGGCGGGCTGTCCGCTTCTGGTGTTCGGCATCAGGGCCAGCCTGTATCTGGAGGATGCGACATGACAACCGCAGGCGATGCGCTGCTGGCCGATCTGGGCGGGCAGAAATTCCAGACGATTCTGGCTGATCCACCCTGGCAGTTCCAGAACCGCACGGGCAAGATGGCCCCCGAACACAAACGCCTGTCGCGTTACCCGACATTGTCGCTCGACGAGATCTGCGACATGCCGGTAGAGGCGCTGGCGGATACGCCCGCGCATCTGTATCTGTGGGTGCCCAATGCGCTGCTGCCCGAAGGGCTGAAGGTCATGGAGCATTGGGGCTTCAGCTACAAGTCAAACCTGATCTGGTACAAGGTGCGCAAGGATGGTGGCCCGGATCGGCGCGGGGTGGGCTTTTATTTCCGCAATGTCACGGAAATTTTGCTATTCGGGGTGCGCGGCAAGAATGCGCGCACGCTGGCGCCGGGGCGCTCTCAGGAAAACATCCTTGTGACGCAAAAGCGCGAACACAGCCGCAAGCCCGATGAACAATATGACCTGATCGAGCGGTGCAGCTTTGGCCGCAAGCTGGAGCTGTTCGCGCGCGGCCCGCGTGCAGGCTGGACCGTCTGGGGCAATCAGGCCGAAGACTATGTGCCGACATGGGACACCTATTCCAATCACTCGCAAAGCAAGGTAGTGCCATTGCGTGCCAAACAGGGATGATGCGCGCGCATGAGCTTCAATACATTCGGTCATCTGTTTCGTGTCACCACCTGGGGTGAAAGCCACGGGGCCGCCCTGGGAGCCACAGTCGATGGCTGCCCGCCCGGCGTGACGCTGGAAGCAGGCCAGATCCAGCATTGGCTGGACCGGCGCAAGCCGGGCACCAGCCGCCATACCACGCAGCGGCGCGAACCCGATGCAGTGGAAATTCTGTCAGGCGTCTATGAGGGCCGCACTACCGGCACGCCGATTCAGTTGATGATCCGCAATATGGATCAGCGATCAAAGGATTATGGCAATATCCTTGATACTTTCCGCCCCGGCCATGCCGATATCACCTATTTCCAGAAATACGGGCTGCGCGATCCGCGCGGCGGCGGGCGTTCTTCCGCGCGTGAAACGGCGGCACGGGTGGCCGCTGGCGGCGTGGCGCGCGCGGTGCTGGCCGAATTGGTGCCGGGGCTGAAGATCACCGGCTATATGGTGCAGATGGGGCCGCACAGGATTGACCGCGCGCGGTTTGACTGGGACGAGATCGCGCGCAACCCCTTCTGGGTGCCCGACGCGCAGGCGGCGCAAGACTGGGCCGCAGCGCTGGACCAGATCCGCAAGGACGGCAATTCCGTGGGCGCGATGATAGAGGTCGTGGCCTCTGGCCTGCCAGCTGGGGTCGGCGCGCCGATCTATGCGAAACTCGACACCGAACTGGCCGCCGCGATGATGTCGATCAATGCTGTCAAGGGCGTCGAAATTGGCGCAGGCATGGAAGCCGCCGCGCTGACCGGTGTCGAGAACGCCGATGAGATCGAGATGGGTGCGGACGGGCCGCGCTACCGTTCGAACAAGGCGGGTGGCATATTGGGCGGTATTTCCACAGGGCAGGATGTGGTGGTGCGCTTTGCGATCAAGCCAACCTCGTCGATCCACACTCCGCGCGCCTCGATTACCCGCGCGGGCGCACCGACCGAAGTTGTCACCAAAGGCCGCCATGACCCCTGCGTGGGTATTCGCGCCGTGCCGGTGGGCGAGGCGATGATGGCCTGTGTGCTGCT
This sequence comes from Paracoccaceae bacterium, assembly GCA_020832655.1. Taxonomy (GTDB): domain Bacteria; phylum Pseudomonadota; class Alphaproteobacteria; order Rhodobacterales; family Rhodobacteraceae; genus Roseinatronobacter. Next base: position 12,197 of record JAFIEF010000005.1, on the reverse strand, counting down.
TGATCAGCTATTGCTGCACCGCGCGCAAACCGGTCAGACCGGCCCGCTGGGCCGGATCGGGGGCTGAACGCGGCTGCGGCAGTAGTGCGGCATAGGGGCGCGCAGCCTCGTCATGCCAGATATTGTGCGCCGCGTGGCCGCCGCGTGACGATTTCGTGTTTTCCGTGCCGCCCTCAAGCATCCCCCCTTGCCAGATGCAGTTGTCATTGGCAGCATGGGGACATGATGCGGCCCTGTCCCCCGCAGATCATGGGCCGCCAAACAATGGGAGAGCCATTTGGGCATCACCGCCTTGACCCCGACAGAGCTTGCCGAAGGCGCAGCCCAGTCGCAGATCGAGTTTTCCGACAACCGCCTGCTGGTGGATCTGTGCGGCGAATATGATCGCAACCTGACCCATCTTGAAAGCCAGCTTGGTGTGCAAATCCTGCGCCGGGGCAACCAGTTGACCCTGATCGGGCGGGAAGATGCGCGCGCGCAGACCGCGCATATCCTGCAGGAGCTGTATCAGATGCTGGCGCAGGGGCGGCAGATCGATGCGGGCGACATCGCCGGGCTGATCCGCATGGGCCAGACCGCCAGCGCTGATGAACGCGCCGAGGAACAGTTAGAGATGTTCCGCACCGGCCGGCTGGAGATTCGCACGCGCAAGAAATCCATCATCCCGCGTACCGAAGCCCAGCAGGCCTATACCCGCGCGCTACTGGCCAACGAGATGAATTTCGGCATTGGCCCGGCAGGCACCGGCAAGACCTATATCGCGGTGGCGGTGGCGGTGCAGATGTTCACGGATGGGCATGTCGACAAGATCCTGCTGTCGCGCCCGGCAGTCGAGGCGGGCGAGCGGCTGGGCTTCCTGCCCGGCGACATGAAGGAAAAGGTCGATCCCTATATGCAGCCGCTTTACGACGCGCTGAATGATTTCCTGCCCGGCAAGCAGTTGCAGAAGCTGATGGAGGAACGCCGCATCGAAATCGCGCCCTTGGCCTTCATGCGCGGGCGCACGCTGTCGAATGCCTTTGTGGTGCTGGATGAAGCCCAGAACGCGACAGAGATGCAGATGAAGATGTTCCTGACGCGGCTGGGCGAAGGCTCGCGCATGGCGATCACCGGTGATCGCAGCCAGGTCGATCTGCCGCGCGGGATGCAATCGGGGCTGCGCGCGGCCGAGCGCATTCTGGACGGGGTCGAGGGGATCGGGTTCAGCTATTTCACCTCGGCCGATGTGGTGCGTCATCCGCTGGTCGCCCGCATCATTCAGGCCTATGAACGCGATGAACAGCCCCCTGCCTGACGCGGCCAACTTGGTCGATCTGCTGATCGAGGATGCGCGCTGGCACGCCACCGGGCTGGAGGCGTTGGCCGAAGCCGCCGCCAGCGCCACCTTGCGCGATCAGGGGCTGGGGCTGGGTGGGTTCGAGATTGCGCTGCTGGCCTGTGATGATGCGCGCATCGCCGCGCTGAACGCCGATTTCCGCGACAAGCCCAGCGCCACCAATGTGCTAAGCTGGCCTGCATGGGATCTGGCCGCGCCCGAAGATGGCGCGCCCCCCGACCTGCCCGAAAGCGGCGCGCCGGATGATCCCGAAGCGCTGGGCGATATCGCGCTGGCCTATGACACCTGCCTGCGCGAGGCAAAAGCGCAGGGAAAACCGCTATCCGATCATCTGACCCATCTGATTGTCCATGCCGTGCTGCATCTGCTGGGATATGACCATATCCGTGACAAAGATGCCGCCCTGATGGAAGAAACTGAAATCCGCATACTTGCAACTCTGGGGGTAGATAACCCATATGAGGGCTTCGGAAGTGATGATTAGGCCAGTGCTGGAAAGGACCAATGGGCGACACGACAGACGGATCTAGTGCGGCGCGGCGCGCGCTGGACGATCCCAAAGACACCGAATCGCGCGGCTTGTTTGGCCGCTTGTTCGATGCATTTTCCCCTGATGACGACCCGGACAAACCCGCCTCGGGGTTGGCCCCCGATCTGCCGGGGCTGGCCAATCTGGCCGATATGCGGGTCGAGGATGTCGCCACCCCCAAGGCAGAGATCATCGCCGTGGAACAGGGCGCGAGCCTGGCCGAGATCGTGGCCGCGTTTCGCGACTCGGGCTATTCGCGCATCCCGGTCTATGCCGAAACGCTGGACAACCCCACTGGCCTGCTGCTGTTGAAGGATCTGGCGCTGCATTACGGCTTCAACGGTCATCACGAACTGGATCTCGCACCACTGCTGCGCCCGATCCTTTATGTGCCGCCCTCGATGCCGCTGGGGGTTCTGTTGCGCAAGATGCAGGCCGAACGGACACATTTTGCACTGATGATCGATGAATATGGCGGCGTGGACGGGCTGGTCACGATCGAAGACCTGCTGGAACAGGTGGTGGGCGAGATCGAGGATGAGCATGACAGCCAAGAGGAAGAATTCATCCGCATCGACAGCCCCGCGCTGTGGCTGGCCGATGCCCGCACCCCGCTGGATCTGTTGCAGGAAAAGCTGGGCCTTGCGCTGATCGATGACGTGACCGAGGAAGAAATCGATACGCTGGGCGGGCTGGTGTTCCTGCTGTCAGGCCATGTCCCGGTGAAGGGAGAGATCGTCGCGCACCCCTCTGGCGTCGAATTCGAAGTGGCAGAGGCCGATCCGCGCCGCATCAAGCGGCTGCGTGTGCATATCCCCGAAGCGCTGCGCGGCACGGCGGCATGATGCGCGCGCCGCGCTGGCGGGCTACCGTGCAAATGGGGCTGGGCTATGGCGCGCTGGGCGTGGTGATGGCCGCAGGGCAGGCGCCGCTGGGCTGGTGGTGGGCGACGCTGGCCGCATTGACTGCGCTGTTTCTGATCCTGCCGATGCAGGCGCCGCCACGGGTCTGGGCAGGCAGGCTCTGGGCGGCGGGGGCGGGGTATTTCGCCGCCAGCCTGTTCTGGATCATAGAGCCGTTCTTTGTGGAACCGGAAATTCATGGCTGGATGGCCCCATTTGCGCTGATGCTCATGGCCGGGGGGCTGGCGCTGTTCTGGGCTGGGGCGGGCTGGATTGCGGCGCGGCTGATACCTGGTCCGGCTGACCGATTTGAGGGCGCGCTGTGGCACGTGACGCGAAAGCGCCCTCGGGCCGTGCCCACCCACCCGCCCCGCACGCGCCCTCGGGCGCTGCCCGCGCTTGCGCGCGGTCGGGACCAGAGAGTTGGCGAACCGCAGCAATCAGCCGGATGGGATATCACGCACAGCGCGCGCAGACGCATCGCTGCGCTGGTGCTGGCCATGACCGGGCTGGAATTGCTGCGCGGCTGGGTGTTCACGGGCTTTCCCTGGGCAAGCCTTGGTCATGTTCTGATCGACACCGGTGCAGTGCATCTGGCCGCTTTGGGCGGGGCCGGGCTGCTAAGTTTACTGGTGCTGGGCGGTGCGGCGCTGTTGGCGCATGGCGCAAGGGCGCGCAGGCTGCCTGCGCTGGTTCTCGCGGTGGCGCTGGGGGCGGGCGCATGGGGTTGGGGGCATACCCGCCCGCCCGCGCCTGACCCGCTGGAGCAAATCATAAGGCTGGCCCAGCCCAACGCCCCGCAGGATGAAAAATGGCGCGATGACCGCGCGCTCTTCTTCTTCGAGCGGCTGCTTGATCAAACCAGCGCGCCCGCGCAGCCCGCCCCGGCGCTGATCCTGTGGCCGGAGACCTCTGTGCCGTTCTTTCTGGAATTTCCGGGCGAGGGGCTGGTGATGATGGCCGAGGCAATCGCCGTGCATGGCGCGGATGCGCGGCTGGGTTTCGGGGTGCAGCGCTATGAGGACCGACGCTATTTCAACAGCCTTGCACTGATCGACAGGGATGCGCAAGTCAGCCATATCTATGACAAGCATCATCTGGTGCCCTTTGGCGAATATGTCCCCTTTTCCGAGGCGATCCTTGGCACCGGGCTGGCGGGTTTTGCAGCGCAGGTGCTGGCAGGCTACAGCCCCGGACCCGGCCCTGCGCTGCTGGATCTGGGCGATCTGGGCACGGCGCTGCCGCTGATCTGCTACGAATCGATCTTCCCGCGCCATCTGCGCACGACCGCGCGCCCCGACTGGGTGTTGCAGATCACCAATGATGCGTGGTTCGGCACCCTGACCGGCCCATATCAGCATCTGGCGCAGGCGCGACTGCGCGCGGTTGAGCAGGGCTTGCCAGTGCTGCGCGCGGCCAATACGGGCGTTTCGGCAGTGATCGATGCGCGCGGGGGCGTGAGCGCGCAGCTTGGGCTGGGACAGGCGGGGTATCTGGATGCACCCCTGCCGCGCGCGCTGCCACCCACCCCCTATGCAAGGCTGGGCGACTGGCCGATCTGGCTGATCGTGCTGGGAGGGCTGGCGCTGCTGGCGCTGCGGTCGCGCGGCCAGCAGGGCTGATATAAAGCGTTTCGGCTTTTCGTTGAATCGCCTTCAATGCTTTAACCTTTTGTTTTGTCGCAATTTCGAACCGAAAAAGTCTGTCAACTTTTTCTGAAATTGTTTTAGCGTCTCGTCGCGACGTTCTTGATCAGGTCGAGCAGTTGGTGGCGTTCCCGTTCGGGCAGAACGCAGTTTGCACTGCATTGGCGCGGTCGGTAGAGGAAGCGAGCCTGTCGGCTCGCTGCCTTCGGCGTGAGTATTTGGGGCAAGATGAAGTCATGGCGTTGGGAAGGGTCGGCTGGCGCAAGCTGCGCAGGGATCAAACACCTAGACCATCATTTCCTTGGTCGCGGTCAGGCGGATATCGGGATAGTCGCGTTCCACCCGGTCGATATCCCATTGCAGGCGGGTCATGAAGACCGGGTCGCCATCGCTGTCGGTGGCCATATGCTGCTTGTTGGCACTGGCGAATTTCTCTACCGCCAGCTTGTCGCCCATGACCCAGCGGGCAGAGGTGAATTGCGTGGGTTCAAACCGCACCGGCAGGCCGTATTCCAGCTCGATCCGGCTGGCCAGAACCTCGAACTGCAACTGGCCCACCACGCCGACGACAAAGCCGGACCCGAAGCTGGGTTTGAACACCTTCGCCGCGCCTTCTTCGGCGAATTGCATCAGCGCCTTGTCCAGATGCTTGGCCTTCATCGGATCGCCCGCGCGGCAGGCTTGCAGAAGTTCGGGCGCGAAGCTGGGGATGCCGGTGAAGCGCAGGGTTTCGCCTTCGGTCAGCGCGTCCCCAATGCGCAACTGGCCGTGATTGGGAATGCCGATGATATCGCCTGCCCAGGCTTCTTCGGCCAGTTCCCGGTCCGCGGCCAGAAACAGCACCGGGCTGGCCACGCTCATTTGTTTCTTGCTACGCACATGCAACAGCTTCATGCCGCGCTGGAAATGGCCAGAGGCGAGGCGCACAAAGGCCACGCGGTCGCGGTGCTTGGGGTCCATATTGGCCTGCACCTTGAACACGAAGCCCGTGACCTTGCTTTCCTCTGGCGCAATCTCGCGGGTTTCGCTGCGCTGGGGCTGGGGCTGGGGGGCATAGGCGGCGATGCCCTGCATCAGTTCCTTCACCCCGAAAGAATTGATCGCCGATCCGAACCAGATCGGGGTCAGATGCCCTTCCAGCACTGATTTGGGGTCAAGCGGCGGCAGAAGCTCGCGCGCCATCTCGACTTCCTCGCGCAGCTGCGCAAGCTGATCGGCGGGCACATGCGCGGCCATTGCCGGGTCATCCAGCCCGTTCACCACCACGGTTTCGCCCACCTTGTTGCGGTCGGCACGGTCCATCAGTTCCAACCGGTCATGCAGCAGATCATAACAGCCCAGAAAATCCGCCCCCTGCCCGATGGGCCAGCTTGCGGGGGTGACGTCAATCGCCAGGTTTTGCTGGATTTCGTCGATGATGTCGAAAGTCTCGCGGCTTTCGCGGTCCATCTTGTTGCAAAAGGTCAGGATCGGCAGATCGCGCAGGCGGCAGACCTCGAACAGCTTGCGGGTCTGGGATTCGACGCCCTTCGCGCCGTCAATCACCATGATCGCGGCGTCTACTGCCGTCAGCGTGCGATAGGTGTCTTCGGAAAAGTCGCTATGGCCGGGGGTGTCCACCAGATTGAAGCGGAAGCGATCATAATCGAACGACATTGCCGAGGCCGAGACCGAAATTCCGCGGTCCTTTTCCATCTGCATGAAATCCGAGCGCGTGCGCCGCGCCTCGCCCTTGGCGCGCACTTGCCCCGCCATCTGGATCGCGCCGCCGAATAGAAGGAATTTTTCCGTCAGCGTGGTCTTGCCCGCATCAGGGTGGCTGATGATCGCAAAGGTGCGCCGCCGCGCAATCTCGGGCGGCAATTCGGGGCGGTTATGGGCATGGTCCAGCATGGCGCGCGTATAGGGCGCGCGCCGGATGCTTGCAAGCTATCGCGCGCAGGATTTGCAGAACGGCGTGGCGGGCAGCAAATCCAGCCGCGCCTCGCTGATGCGCGCGCCGCATTTGGTGCAAAAGCCATACTCGCCTGCGTCAAGCCTTGCCACCGCGGCATCGATCATGCGCAGCTCTGTCTGCGCGGACATGCCCAGTGCCTCAAGCGATTCATCCTCTTCATGCTCGATCGCGTTGTCTTCCCAATCGGGGCTGCCGTGACTGGAAAGCTCCTGATCGACAAAGGACATGCGCGCGACAAGCTCCAGCCGACGCTGAGTCAGTTGCGCCTTGCGGTCGCTGATATCCTTGATGTCGGTCATGTCAGTGCTCCTGTGAGTGTGTCAGCCATATCTGACCCGGTTTTGCATGCGCGTCTTTGATCTTTGTCAAATGCCTCTTTTCGACGCGCGGCAGGCGGGCTAAGACGGGGCCATGTTGAAAACCCGCATCATTCCCTGTCTGGATGTCGCCGATGGCCGCGTGGTCAAGGGCGTGAATTTTGTCGATCTGCGCGATGCGGGCGACCCGGTCGAGGCGGCGAAAGCCTATGACGCTGCGGGCGCGGATGAGCTGTGCTTTCTGGACATCCACGCCACCCATGAAAACCGCGGCACCATGTTCGATCTGGTCACGCGCACGGCTGAACAATGCTTCATGCCGCTGACTGTGGGCGGGGGTGTGCGCACAGTGGATGATGTGCGCGCGCTGCTTCTTGCGGGGGCCGACAAGGTGTCGTTCAATTCCGCTGCCGTGGCCGACCCGGATGTGGTGGCGCGCGCCGCCGACCGTTTCGGCAGCCAGTGCATTGTGGTGGCGATTGACGCCAAGACGGTCAGCCCCGGCAAGTGGGAAATCTTCACGCATGGCGGGCGCAGGCCAACAGGCGTTGATGCGGTGGAATTTGCCCGCATAGTCGCGGCGAAAGGCGCGGGCGAAATTCTGCTGACCAGCATGGATCGGGACGGCACGCGGGCGGGCTTCAACCTGCCCCTGACCCGCGCCATTGTCGATGCCGTGCCGATCCCGGTTATTGCCTCGGGGGGCGTGGGCACGCTTGATCATCTGGTCGAGGGCGTGCGCGATGCAGGCGCGTCGGCGGTGCTGGCCGCGTCGATCTTTCATTTCGGTGACTACACCATCGGGCAGGCCAAGGCGCATATGGCGGCTGCCGGTATTCCGGTGAGGCTGACATGAGCGCGCTGGAACGTCTGGCCGCCACCATCGCCGCGCGGGCAGCCGCGGACCCGGACAGCAGCTGGACCGCGAAATTGCTGGCCAAGGGGCCGGAGAAATGCGCAGAGAAATTCGGCGAAGAAGCCATAGAGGCGGTGATCGAGGCCGTGAAGGGCGACCGCGCGCGCCTGACTGCAGAGGCCGCCGATGTGCTCTATCATCTGCTGGTGATGTGCGCGGCGCGCGGGGTCAGCCTGGCTGACATCGAGGCAGAGCTTACCCGTCGCGAAGGCGTGTCCGGCATCGCCGAGAAAGCCGCGCGCGACCGCTGAGCGCTTGCGCATCTTCGGGCGCGGGCGTATGCAACACATGTTAAAGCAATTTCAGAAAAAGTTGACAGACTTTTTCGGTTCGAAATTGCGACAAAACAAAAGGTTAAAGCATTGAAGGCGATTCAACGAAAAGCCGAAACGCTTTAATCATTCACGCAGGCAGGGCGCATGGGCGAGTGGCTGCTTTCATTGGTGGGCACGCCTGAAGGCGCGCGGCTGGCCACGCTTCTGGCGCTGACCGCAGCATTGGCTCATGCTGTCTTCGGTGCGCTGCAAAAGGGGTTGCATGACCCCTGGCTGACGCGCGGGGCGATCGATTTCTGGCTGGTGATCATCGCCGGTCCCATTGCGATTTTCGTCTTTGGCCCGCCACCCTTGTTCATGTGGCCGGTCTTTGTGGGTGTGATCATCATTCACTTCCTTTACAAGCTGGCGATGGCGCTGGCTTATGAGCGCGCGGCCTTTACCGTGGTCTATCCGGTGGTGCGCGGCACGGGGCCGCTGATCACCATCTTTGCCGCCATGCTGATCTTTCGCGAAAGCTATACTTTGGTGCAGTGGCTGGGCGTGGCCTGCCTGTCAGGGGGCATCCTGCTGCTGGCGCTGCGCAACCTGTCGGAAGAACAGATCGACCCGCGCGCGCTGAAACACGGGCTTCTTTGGGCCTTGGCCGGGGGGATGACAGTGGCGGCCTATACCACCTATGACGCCTGGGCGATCCGGTTGTCGGGCGACCCGCTGGGCTTTGTGGCGTGGTTCTTCTTCCTGTCCTCGATCGATTTCGCGATACTGGGGGCGCTGCGCTATCGCAACATGCCCCGCCCGCCCGCGCTGCGCCCGCTGATGATCCGCGGGTTTCTGGGGGCGATCATCGGCTATGTCAGCTTCGGGTCGGTGATGATTGCCACGCTGATCGGCAAGGTTGGCGAGGCCGCGATACTGCGCGAAACCTCGACCGTCTTTGCCGCGCTGATTGGATGGTTCATCCTGAAAGAACGGGTTGGCCCGCGCAAGCTGGCGCTGATGGCGCTGATTGCGCTGGGCGCGGCGATTGTCGAGTTCGGACGCTGAGCGGCCAAGGCCGGGCAAGACGGGATGACCCTCGGCCGACACTGGCCGCAAAGCCCGCGCGTCAGTTACCCCCAGTCGCGGCAGACATACTTGATCTCGGTGAACGCCTCCATCCCCCAGCGCGCGCCTTCGCGCCCCAGCCCCGACTGTTTCATGCCGCCAAAGGGGATCGGCGCGCCCGTGACCTTGGTGCGGTTGACGGCCACCATGCCGAATTGCAGCGCCCGCGTCATGCGGTAGATGCGGCGTGGATCCAGCGTGTGGACATAGGCCACCAGCCCGTATTCGGTGGCATTGGCGCGGGTGATGGCCTCTTCTTCGGTTTCAAAAGGGGCGACCGCCGCGACCGGGCCAAAGGTTTCCTGATGCATGATATCGGCGTCGCCGGGCACATCGACCAGCAAGGTGGGCTTGTAGAAAAGCGGGCCTTGCGCATCGCGCGCGCCACCCAGCAGGCAGCGCGCGCCGCGCGCCATTGCATCGGCGACATGGGCTTCCTGCTTGGCCACGGCGCGTTCATGCATCAACGGGCCAAGGTCACGATCTTCCATCCCCGGCCCAAGCGTCAGCTTGCGCATGGCGGTGGCAAAGCGGGTGCAGAATTCGTCATAGACAGGCTGCTGGACCAGAAAACGATTTGCCCCCAGACAATCCTGCCCGGTGGTGGCGAATTTTGCCTTGACCGCTTCTGCCACGGCGCGGTCCAGATCGGCATCGGCAAAGACGATGAAGGGCGCATGCCCGCCCAGTTCCAGCACCAGCCGCTTGATGGTGTCGGCGGATTGACGATAGAGCAGCCGCCCCACCTCGGTCGAGCCGGTGAAGGACAGCGCGCGCACGCGGGTATCCTGCGTCCATGTGCCCACGATCTCTGGCGCGTCACCCGGCACAACATTCAGCACGCCTGGGGGAATCCCCGCGCGTTCGGCCAGCGCGGCCAGCGCCAGCGCCGAAAGCGGTGTTTCGGCTGATGGATGCACGACACAGGTGCAGCCCGCCGCCAGCGCCGCGGCAGCCTTGCGCGTGACCATCGCCGAAGGGAAGTTCCAGGGCGTGACCAGTGCCGCCACCCCCACCGGCTCGCGCCAAAGCTCGACCTCGGCATCAGGCAGATGCGAGGTCACGCCGCGAATATCGGGGCGCTTGGCTTCTTCGGCATAGAATTCGACAAAGCCCGCGCCATATTCGATCTCGCCGCGCGCCTCTGACAGCGGCTTGCCCTGCTCGGCGACCATGATCATCGCCAGACCCTCGCGGTTTTCCATGATCAGTTCGAACCAGCGACGCAGCGCGGCACTGCGGGTCTGGGGCACGCCGCCGGACCAGTCGGGAAAGGCGGATTGCGCGGCATCCACAGCGGCACTGGCATCATTGGCGCGCATCCGCGCCACCTGCGCAATGGTCGCGCCAGTGGCGGGGTCGGTCACGTCAAAGCGCTGATCTGCATCGCGCCAATCCCCGACAAATCCCTGTTCGCGCAGCAAGGAGCGGTCGTTCAGCCGGTCGGCCAGTGGCATGTTCATTGCATTCTGCGTGCCGCGCATGGCGTTTCCTTCCGTGGCAATCTGCGGTTTTGGCCATGATAGATGATGGCGCGCAGAGATTGTTTTCGGGAACGGGCGCAAACGGCGATGGTTCGTCTGAAGAGGGGCACTCAGCCAGACGAATCATCCAGCAACCGGGCCAGCGGGGGCGGGCTGTCCTTGACATGCTTGGTCACGATATAGGTGAAATAGCGCTTCACCCCGGCGCGGCGGTCCAGAAGCCCGTCCATCAGCGCCTGATAGGCCGCTATGTCAGAGGTAATGACCTTCAGCAGATAGTCGAACCCGCCGCCCAGTGACCAGCAATCGGTGATTTCATCAAGGCTGGCGACAGCGCGTTCGAAACGCTGGAAATCCTCTGACTTGTGGCGGTCAAGCTCGATGGTGACGAAGATCACCACATGCGGGGCCAGACGTTGCAGCGCAATCTCGGCCCGGTAGAAGCGAATCAGCCCGGCCTGTTCCAGCCGGTTCAGCCTGTCCCAGCAGGGGGTGGGTGACAGGTTCACCCGCCGCGCCAGTTCCGCCTTGGTGATGCGCCCCTCGCGCATCAGCGTGGTCAGAATGGCGATATCGCGGTTATCAAGTGCGGGGCTGCGCATGAGGCCATGTTTCGAAGCCGGCAGGGCTTGTCAAGCACGAGGCAGGCGGGCCTGTGGGCCGCCTGGGGCGTCATCCGGGGCGATCAGAGCAAAGTTCGGCGCCAAAACAGGCTAAAACCGTGCATGTTTTGCCGATTATCGTTGCGATTTTTGCCTCAAGATGTGAAACAACGCCCGCCGATGGGCTTGGGCGGATACTGTCGCCCGTGCCTGTGGGGGCCGAACCGAGTGCAATTCAGGAGAAGACAAAGCAGATGGCAGAGCCTTCCGATCCGAATGCGCCCTGGGTCAATCCCGCCGGGATGATCACAGTCGCACTGACCACCGCGCTGTTCCTGTTCTTTCTGCAATATCTGCCTGTCATTCCCCGTGATGGCCCTGTGCAATGGGTCTGGGACTGGATCCCCAGCCTGACAGTGCGCATGTCCTTCTGGCTGGACGGGCTAAGCCTGATGTTCGCGCTGCTGATCACCGGCATCGGCGCGCTGGTGATGCTGTATGCCGCGCGCTACCTTGCCGGGCACAAGCATTACAACCGTTTCGCGCTTTATCTGTTCAGCTTCATGCTGTCGATGCTGGGGCTGGTGCTGGCCGATAATATGATTGCGCTTTTCGTGTTCTGGGAATTGACGACCTTCACGTCATATCTGCTGATCGGCTTTTCCCATACCGACCCGAAATCGCGCCGCAATGCGTTGCAGGCGCTGTTGCTGACGGCGGCGGGGGGGTTGGCGCTGCTGGCGGGCTTCATCCTGATCGGGGTGACGCAGGGCACGTTCGAGCTGTCGCAGCTTAATGCCTCCGGCAGCATGGCTGGCCAGCCCTATTACATGGGCATCCTGATCCTTGTGCTGATCGGGGCGTTTACCAAATCAGCGCAGGTGCCGTTCCATTTCTGGTTGCCCAATGCGATGGCCGCGCCGACCCCGGTTTCGGCCTATCTGCACTCTGCCACGATGGTGAAGGGCGGCGTCTATCTGCTGGCGCGGATGCATCCCAGCCTGTCGGGCAGCGATACATGGGTCTTTGTGCTGACGCTGTTTGGGGCCGTGACGGCGGTGTTTGCATCTGTCATGGCGCTGCGCCAGACCGACCTGAAACAGACGCTGGCCTATACCACGCTGAT
>JAFIEF010000038.1 GCA_020832655.1 Paracoccaceae bacterium | reverse complement strand
GAACCCCTCTTTCCAGGTTGAAAACCTGGCGTCCTAACCGATAGACGAACGGGCCAGCGCGGTTGTGAGGGGGTGTTTAGGCAAAGCATGCGCGCGTTGCAAGAGGATTATGCAGGGTTTTTCGCCATACCCCTGCAGATTTTTCGTCAGCCCTGTTCGGGCAGCGCGGCGTCGTCGATACGCAGTTGCGGGTTGTGTCGCCCGCCCCAGCTATTGACCTCCAACTGCCCTGCCAGATGCAGGTTCTGGCCCTGCCGCGAGGACAGCAGCGGCCCCAGATCGCTTTCGAGGGCGCGAAAGGCGATGGCGTCGAGGCTGGCGCCGTCCTCGGTGCCGAATCGCACCCGTAAATGGGTTTCGCCCACCTGCCGGACCGAACGGATGCGCATGCCGGGAAAGGCAAAGCGCGGGGCGGGGGCCGCAGCCCCGAATGGGCCGGCGGTGTCAAGCTGGGCAATCAGTTCCGGCGTGACAGCCCCCGGCATCAGCGTGCCGTCCAGCCGCAGCGTGTCGCGCGCGGGCATGGCCGCACCCTGACGGGCCAGCAATTCGGCCAGTCGGGTCATGGCGGCGTCGATCCGGTCGCGGGCCACGGTCAGCCCGGCTGCCATGCGGTGCCCGCCACCTTTCAGCAAAAGCCCGTCCTGTGCCAGCCGCTGGATTGCCGCGCCCAGATCGACACCGGGCACCGACCGGCCCGACCCCTTGCCTTCATCGCCGTCCAGCGCGATGACGATGGCGGGGCGGTTGGTGGCCTCTTTCAGCCGCGCGGCGGCGATGCCGATCACACCCGCATGCCAACCCTCGCCCGCGGCCCAGACCAGCGGCCCGTCCACCCCGCGCGCTTCGGCCTGCGCCAGCGCGCTGGCACGCACAGTGGCTTCGATTTCGCGCCGTTCGGTGTTCAGAAGCTCCAGCTTTTCGGCCAGCGCCTGGGCTTCGGCCGGATCGTCGGTGGCCAGAAGCCTTGCGCCCAGATCGGCCGCGCCGATGCGCCCGCCCGCATTCACCCGTGGCCCCAGCACGAAGCCCAGATGATAGGCGCGCGGCGCGCTGTCAAGCCGCGCGACATCCGCGAGTGCGCGCAGCCCCGGACGGGTGCGGCCCGCCAGCACATGCAGCCCCTGGCGCACAAAGGCGCGATTGACGCCGGTCAGGGGGGCCACATCGGCCACAGTGGCCAGCGCGACCAGATCCAGCATTGCCATCAGATCCGGCCCGGTCTTGCCCGTGGCGCGCACTTGGCGATTGGCCTCGACCAGCATCAGAAACACCACGCCCGCCGCGCAGAGATGGCCCAGATCGCCGGTTTCATCCTGCCGGTTGGGGTTCACCACGGCCAGCGCCTCGGGCAGGGTTTCGCTGCCCAGATGGTGATCGAGGATGATCACATCGGCCCCGCGCGCCGCCGCTACCGGTCCGTGGCTGAGCGTCCCGCAATCGACGCAGATGATCAGTTCATGGTGTGCCGCCAACATCGACATGGCCGCGTCATTGGGTCCATAGCCTTCGTCGATGCGGTCGGGAACATAAAGCGTGGCGCCAAGCCCCATCTGGCGCAGCCAGCAGATCAGCAGCGCCGCCGATGCACCGCCATCGACATCATAATCGGCAAAGATCGCGATTCTTTCGCGCTGCGCAACTGCGTGCAGGAAGCGCTCAGCCGCCTTGCCCATATCGCGCAAGCCCAGCGGGTCGGGCAGCAGATCACGCAGGCGCGGGGACAGATAGTCCTGTGCCTGCTCTGCCGGGACACCCAGCCGCGCCAGCACTGCGCATAGTGCAGGCGGCAGCCGCGTGATCTGCGCAAGCGCTTCGGCATGGCGCTGGCGGGCTGCATCCGGCCCCTGCCAGTACCGTCCCAGAACCGATTGCGCGACGCCCAGATAGGGTGCTGGCATGGTCATGCCTGCATGCAGCCCGTCACAGCGGGGTGCGATAGGTCATCCGGCGCACCGACCCGGTTTTTGAGCGCATCAGCAATGTGTCGGTTGTCACCCAGCCCGGTTCGGTACGAATGCCCTTGACGATGGAGCCATCCGTGACGCCGGTGGCGGCGAAGATCACATCGCCGGTGACCATCTCATCGCGGGTATAGATCTTGTCCAGATCGGTGATACCGGCCCGGCGCGCGCGGCCAGCCTCGTCTTCGTTGCGGAACAGAAGCTTGCCATAGATCTGCCCACCCATGCATTTCAGCGCGGCGGCGGCCAGCACCCCTTCGGGGGCACCGCCAGATCCCATATACATGTCTATGCCTGTCAGATGTGGTTCGGCGCAATGGATCACGCCCGCCACATCGCCATCCATGATCAGCCGGATCGCTGCCCCGGTGGAACGCAGATCGGCGATCATCTCTTCATGGCGGGGGCGTTCAAGCACGCAGACGGATATGTCGGAAGGGGCGCAGCCCTTGGCCCTGGCCAGTGCGCGCACGCGCTCAGAGGGCGACATCGCCATCGTGACGGTATCGGGGGCATAGCCCGGCCCGATGGCCAGCTTTTCCATGTACACATCCGGGGCATGCAGCATGGTGCCGCGCGGGGCCATTGCGATGACGGTCAGCGCGTTGGGGAAATCCTTGGCGGTCAGCGTGGTGCCTTCCAGCGGATCAAGCGCGATATCAACCTCGGGGCCGTCACCACTGCCGACTTCCTCGCCGATATAGAGCATCGGGGCTTCGTCACGTTCGCCTTCGCCGATGACGACAACGCCGCGAATATCAAGCATGTTCAACTGGCGGCGCATGGCATCCACGGCGGCCTGATCGGCGGCCTTCTCGTCGCCGCGCCCGACCAGCTTGGCCGAGGCAAGCGCCGCCGCTTCAGAGACGCGGGCAAGGCCCAGGGACAACATGCGGTCGTGAAACTGGGGAGGGGGGCTGGTCATGGCAGGGCTTTCCTTTGCAATCGGCTTCTGCGCTATCTAGCCGTCACTGGCAGGCCGATACAAGGCCAAGCAGGTTTGAGGGCGCAAACACCCCCGGCGGTGGCGGTGAAATGACTCAGTCCGCCTCGATCGCCATCGCCACCGGCTCGCCAACCAGAACCCCTGTGGCCAGCGCAAGGCTGGCGGCATGGTCGATGGCATCGCGCGTGGTCTTGTGAGTGATGATGACCACCGGCGCGCGGGTGTCCTCATGCCCGTACTGGCGCATCCGGTTGATCGAGACCCCGGCATTGCCCAGCGCCTCGGCAACCTTGGCCAGCGCGCCGGGCTTGTCCAGCAGCGTCATGCGCAGATACCAGGGTTTGGCGGCGGTGGCGCGCGCCGATACGGCCGGTTGCAGGGTCGCGACCGGCTGGCCGAAGACCGGCAGGCGCAGCCCGCGCGCAATGTCGATGATATCGCCAATGACCGCGCTGGCGGTCGGCCCTTCGCCGGCGCCGGGACCGCGCAGGATCACCTGCTCGATGGCGTCGCCTTCGATTACCACCATATTGGTGCCGCCCTTCAACTGCCCCAGCGGGCTATCGGCAGGCACAAGGCAGGGCGACATCGATTGTTCCAGCCCGCGCCCCGAAAGCCGCGCAACGCCCAGAAGCTTGATGCGCAGCCGCAGATCGGCGGCTGCGCGGATATCCTCTATCGAGATGCGTTCGATCCCCGTTGTCGTGATGGCATCGAAATCAGGCTGCACCCCGAAGGCAATGGCCGACAGCAGCGTCAGCTTGTGCGCCGCATCGATGCCGCCCACATCCAGTGTCGGGTCAGCTTCCAGATAGCCAAGCTGGTTGGCTTCCTCGAACACGGTTTCATAGGGCAGGCCGGCATCTTCCATCCGCGTCAGAATGTAGTTGCAGGTGCCGTTCATCACCCCCTTGACGCAGCTGATGCGATTGCCCGCCAGTCCTTCGCTCAGCGCCTTGATGACGGGAATGCCGCCCGCGACCGCCGCCTCGAAGCGCAGCGCGACCCCGGCTTCCTCGGCTGCGCGGGCCAGATCAAGCCCATGCATGGCCAGAAGCGCCTTGTTGGCGGTGACGACATCCTTTCCGGCGGCAATCGCGGCCTCGGTCAATGCCTTGGCGGGTCCGTTCTCGCCGCCCATCAACTCGACCACCAGATCGACATCATCGCGGCGTACCAGCGTCACCGGGTCATCTTCCCACGCATAGCCAGAGATGTCGACGCCACGATTGCGCGTGCGCGAGCGCGCGCAGACTGCCGTGATCTCTATCGGGCGTCCGGCGCGCAGGGCCAGAAGATCGGCGTTGCGCTGGATGATCCGCACAAGCCCGACCCCCACCGTGCCCAGCCCGGCAATTCCCAGTCGCAAAGGGGATGACATCAGAAAGCTGCTCCGCCAGAAATTGAAACCCGCAGCCCTGTTACCGCCCGGACGGCAGGCTTGCAATGCGTTGCGGCAGGTTTTCCAGCCGATTTGCGGCGGTATGGGCGCGGGTTACGGCTTCGGGCGTGTATCCTGATCCAGCGCGGCCAGCAGGCAGCGCTTCAGATCGACCTTGCGATAGGGTTTGCGCAACACGCCCACAAAGCCTGCATCCTGGTATTCGGCAATCTGGTCATTCATGATGTTGGCAGTGGCGGCAATCGCCCTTGGCGGGGGGGCGCCTGCCGTTTTTGCGGCCTGACGGATGTGCTGCAAGGCATTGATGCCATCCATCACCGGCATGGAAATATCCAGCAGCAGGATATCGAACCGGTCGGGCTGCCAGTTGTCGCAGGCTTGCCGACCGTCGCTGGTGATCTGCGCCTGTGCCCCCAGCCCGCGCAGCATGGATTGCAGGATCATGGCGTTGGTCTTGTTGTCCTCTGCCACCAGAACGCGCAGTCCCTGCGGCAGTTCCGAATGTTGTTGCTTGTCGTCGGTTCGGGATTGGTCGCGGCCTTGCTGTGGGGCAAGCGGGATGTTCAGGGTCACATCGACCTGCGTGCCCTTGCCCTCAGCGCTGGTGATGGTGATCTTGCCATCCATCAAGCCAACCAGCTTGCGAACGATGGAAAGCCCCAGCCCCGTGCCCCCGAAACGGCGCGTGACCGAATTATCGGCCTGCTCGAACTCGTTGAAGACGCGGGCAAGCTGGTCGCGGGTCATGCCGATGCCGGTATCGGAGATGCAAAAGGCAAGCTGGCCCGGCGCGGGCGTGCTGGCACCAAGTTCGACATGCCCGCTTTCGGTGAATTTGATGGCATTGCCCAGCAGGTTTCCCAGAATCTGATTCAGGCGGTTTTCATCACCCATATAGTACTGATCCAGCCCCGGCGTGATGGACAGCCGCAGATCAACGCCCTTGCGCGATGCTGTCACCATGTGCAGCGATTGCAGCCGGTGCAGCAACTGGTCGGGCCGGAAGGGCTGCGGGTCCAGCGTCATCTTGCCGGATTCGATCCGCGCCAGATCCAGAATGTCGTTGATCAGCGACAGCAGCGCATTGCCGGAGCTGCGGATCGTCGTCAGCATATGCGCCTGCTCGTTGGACAGGCTGGTTTCCGACAAGAGTTCCGCCATGCCCATGATGCCGTTCATGGGGGTGCGGATTTCATGGCTCATATTGGCAAGGAAGGCCGATTTCGCGCGGTTGGCGGCTTCGGCATGTTCGCGTGCCTTATGCAGTTCCGTCACATCGATGCGCAGCCCCACGCGGCCCCCATCCGCAGTGGGTTTTTCATAGATACGCAATACCCGCCCGTCGCTGAGGCGCTGTTCGAACTGACGGCTGGCCTCGCGATGCTGGGCCATGCGCTCGGCCAGCCATTCTTCCTCGCGCCCGATGGCATCGGCAATCTCG
This sequence comes from Paracoccaceae bacterium, assembly GCA_020832655.1. Taxonomy (GTDB): domain Bacteria; phylum Pseudomonadota; class Alphaproteobacteria; order Rhodobacterales; family Rhodobacteraceae; genus Roseinatronobacter. The sequence continues at coordinate 19,114 of JAFIEF010000038.1, read as the reverse complement.
CCCATCTCGACCGAACGGCGCAGGATGTCGATGAACCGCGCCCCCTCGAACATCGCCGGAGCGGTCAGGGGGTAAAGCTCGCGGTAGCGCGAATTGGCCAGAACCAGCCTGTCTTCGGCGTCGAACAGGACAAAGCCGTCCTGCAACGCCTCGACTGCAGAGAAAAGCTGCTCTTTGGCGGCATTGGCCGCTTTTTCCGCCTCATGGGCCTTTTCCTGCGCTTCGATCAGGGGCGTGATGTCGCCGCCCACGCCGCGATAGCCCTGAAAGCTGCCATCGGGGCCGAAAGTGGGAACCCCGCTGACGCGCAGCCAGATGATGGAGCCATCGGTCTTGCGGGTGGAATAGACGATATTGTCAAAAGGCTCGCGCGCCTTCAGATGCTGGCGCATCCGCACCAGACCGGGCTGTTCGGTCTGCGCCTGCGGGACATCGCACAGGATTTGCTCGCGCGTGCGCCCGACATGCCTTGGCTCTTCGCCAATGCTGTGCTCATAGCCTTCAGAAATATAGGTGAAGCGCAGATCCGCATCCTGTTCCCAGAACCAGTCCGCGCTGCTTCTGGCGATGTCCAGAAGCCGCTTTTCCGCAGTCTCGCGCGCTGTCAGCGCCTTGGCCAGCGCATCGCGCGCGGCGGTGATTGCCTGCTCGCGTTCGACCTGTTCGGTCACGTCCAGCGCCACGCCCGACATATGGGTCGCCCTGCCAGTCGCTGTCTGAAGCACCACGCGCCCGCGAAACTGTATCCAGACCCAGTTGCCATCGGCATGGCGCAGCCGCAAAAAGATATCCAGACTGCGCGCATTCCCGTTCAGGATGTCCGCAAAGGCGGCTTCAATGCGGCTTGTGTCATCAGGGTGCAGCAATTCTGCAAAATCCTCTGATGCAAGGATATTCTGCTCGGGCGGGCGGCCCAGCATTGCGCACCAGACGGAATTCACCAGTGTCTGGCGCTTGGCCAGCTCCCATTCCCAGGTGCCGATCTGCGCACCGTCAATCACCATTTCCAGCCGCTGCTGGGCCTTGCGCAACTCTGTTATATCGGTGCGCAGCCCCACGCGTCCGCCATCGGGGGTCTGGCGCTGATAGGTGCGGAACCACCGCCCGTCACCAAGTTGCTGTTCTGTTTCAATGGTCTGATCCTGCAGCCGCTGCCGGCGCGCCGTGGTCCATGCGTCTTCGCGGCCAATGGCTTCGGGGTATTCGCCATGTTCAAGTCGCAGGCGCATGATCTCGTCATAGCTCATGCCCGGCCTGATCAACTTGCCGGATTGCGGAAAATGGTCGCGGTAGGGCTGGTTGCACATCACCAGCCGGTTGTCCTTGTCGTAAAGCACGAAGCCGTCGATCAGCGCATCCACTGCCGCTGTCAGGCGCTGGGTGGCGATTTCGGCCTCTTGTTTGCGCTGCTCGATCTCGGCCTCATGCGCCAGGCGATCCGTCTGGTCATCGACGAAATGCCAGATCGCCTTTCGCCCTTCGGAATCGGTGGTCAGAACACCGGCCAGCTTGATTTGGGCGACCGACCCGTCGGCGCGGAAATACTGCTGATCGATCGGTCCGTAACGCCCCTCCGCCTCCAGCATGGGTTGTTGCGTATAGGCCGCGGCCAGCCCTTCTTCGCTGGTGATATGGCCCATCTTCATCTGCCTGAAGCTATCGCGGTCATAGCCCGACGCGCGCAGGAAGGCCGGGTTGGCGTCCAGAAAGCTGCCCGTGTCCAAATCGCTGAGCACAATGCCGATAGGGGTTGAATCAAAAATCTGCTGCAATTGCCGGATGCGGGTTTCTTCCTGACGGGCGGCATCATGTTCGTGGGTGATATCGCGAACGATGAACAGGTAGCCCCCTTCTGCGCCCTGCCATCTGACGATGCGGGCTTCGAACCAATGCTCGCGCCCCCCAATGTGCAAGGAATAGCTCTGCGGTGCGACCTGTTCGCCACCAGCTGAGGCAGCCATCATGGAGTTTGCAATCGCGGCCACATCCGCGGGCAGTACTTCGTTCAGAAATTTGCCTGTTGCCTGCTCGGACGGTAGCATCTCGCTACTGGTTCTGGCGCTGTGGAAGGCGACAATGCGACCCTGCTGACAGACTTCAAGGATCATGTCGGGCATCGCCTGCAACACCGCCGCCATGCGGTCGCGGCTGTCGCGCAAGGCCAGATCGGTTTGCACCCGCAGCTTCAGCCCGCCAATGCCATTGGCTGCCGAACGCAGCAGCATGACCTCACTCTCGCTGAAATCATGCGTCTGCCTGACCGCATCATAGCCGACAAAGCCCACTGGCTCGCCGTCATCGACCACCGGCACCAACAGCAAAGAGAGAATGCCCTGCCCGGACAGCATCTCGCGTTCATAGGCCTGCTCATCGGGCAATTCCGCGACACGGACGATACAGACAGCTTCATCGCGCTGGAAATTTGCCCAGAACGCGCCAAATGCCTCGACCGGAAGCCCTTGCAGATGCTCGATCATTGGCTCTATGCCGGGGGCGACCCATTCATGGGTGTTGTCGAAAAACGTGTTCTCGCGCCGCCAGAACAGATAGGTCCGGTCCAGCCCGGTCACCTCGCCCAGCGCGGAGAGGGCTTCGCTGATCAGTTCTTCGGCATTCGAAACGGTCGCGCGCGCAAGGCTGTTCAGCAGCCTGACTGCTGTGACTTCCAGTGAAGTTGTCTCATCTGGCAGGTTGTGCGCTTTGATGCCGAGGGACATTTCCTGCTTTCGTCATGGGCGGGCGACCCACCGGATCGATACTCTAACCCGTTAAGTCTAACCTGTTTTCCTTCTAGTGGGCAAAGCCTAATGAACGAATTTGTCATCGCTGGGGGCAAACCTTGTCGTCATCATGTCACGACAGGCGGGTATCAGGTTCCCGCTGTAGCCGAACATGCGCCAGAAGCGGGGTCTTTGCTGCGATCCGGGTCATTGCCTGCGCCAGCGGCTCCAGCGTGACGGCCATGCTGTGGGCCGTTGCGTGCAGCATGGTTTGCGGGTCATGCACAAAGGCAACATGGCCGCGCCAGAACAGCAGATCGCCAGATTGCGGCAGGGTTTGCGGGTCAACCCTTGCGTCAGCGAAGGCCAGCGCCTGCAAATCGCTGTCGCCGGGGCAGGGCAGGTTGCAGGCGTGATGGGCCAGTTGCACCAGCGCGGAACAATCCAGCCCGCTGGCTGAGTTCCCGCCCCACAGATAGGGCGTGCCCAGCAGTCGCAGTGCGACCTCGACCGGGTTGGTTGCGGGGGTGCCGATCGGGGCCAGATGTTGCGCAGGCAGCCAGTGATCGTCAGCTGTGCGCAGAAAGTCACCTTCTTGTAAGGTGATCTCTATCTGGGCATTCAGCGACAGCAGGGCCAGTTCCGGGGATTTCAGATCCGGCGCGCTGTAAAGATGCGTGGCGCGGGCAGTGACGCGATGGGTCACCGGATGGTCGGCGCCCAGCGCGCCCGTGGCCACCCAGCCACAATAGCCGCAGGCTTCGGCCTGAACAAAAGCATGCCCGTCGCGCCGGTCGATGATGCACACCCTTGCGCCGCGCAGCAATTGTCGGTCCCGCGGTCCGGCGGGTGCGCGCAGCAGATCGACAAGCGGTGCCGCGATGCGCGCCCATTCACCCGCCGTGTAATGCCGGGCGTCCAGCCCCGACCCGCGCAGGCTTTCATGCGCCACGCGCCCGCTGAAAGGGGTCAGGCGCGCCTCGTTCATATCCCCAGAACACCGGGAAGGGCGTCAAACAGCGCGCGCGCGCCCTGCCCCACCCCGCCCTTGGGCCGTGCAGGCGCGGCCTGGGGCTGATAGCCATAAATGTCGAAATGCGCGAAACGCGGGGTCTGTTCGACAAAGCGATGCAGGAACAGCGCCGCCGTGATTGCCCCGGCCATGCCGCCTGCGGGTGCGTTGTCCAGATCGGCAATGCCGGGTTCGATCCTGGTTTCATAGCCCGGATGCAGCGGCAGCGGCCAGACCGGGTCGCCCATTTGCGCGCCGGTCTGCCGCAGGGCGGCATCCAGCGCGGTGTCGCGGGTGAAATAGGGCGCGATATCGGGGCCGACCGCGACCCGCGCGGCCCCTGTCAGCGTGGCCATGCAGATCATCAGATCGGGGGCTTCCTCATCGGCCAGGGCAAGCGCATCGGCCAGCACCAGCCGCCCTTCGGCATCGGTATTGTTGACCTCGACCGACAGCCCCTTGCGCGACAGCAGAATATCACCGGGGCGCATGGCATTGCCTGAAACCGCGTTTTCCACTGCCGGGATCAGCACGCGCAACTGCACTGGCCAGCCCTGGGTCATGATCATCTGCGCCAGCCCCAGCACTGTGGCCGCACCGCCCATGTCCTTTTTCATCAGCCCCATGCTGGCACCGGGTTTCAGGTTCAGCCCACCGGTGTCGAAGCACACCCCCTTGCCCACCAGTGTCAGCCTTGGCCCCGCGCTGCCCCAGCGCATGTCCAGCAGACGCGGGGCGCGTTCTGACGCGCGGCCTACGGCATGGATCAGGGGCAGGTTCTGATACAGCAGATCATCGCCATAGGTCACCGATATCTCGGCGCCGAAATGATGCGCCAGCTCGACTGTCGCGGCTTCCAGCTCTTCCGGCCCCATATGCGAGGCGGGCGTGTTGATCAGATCGCGGGTCAGCGCCTCGCCCGTGGCGATGGTTTCCAGCCACGCGGCATCGACCCCGTCAGGGGGCAGCAGGCTGGCCAGAGCACGTTCCGGCCCCTGCCGGAAGCGGCGATAGCTGTATCCCGCCAGCAGCCAGCCCAGCGCCTCTTGCGCCAGCACATCAGGGGGCAGGTCATGCTCAAGTTGAAAGCAGCCCTCGGGCAGGCGCGCGCGCGCGCCGCCCAGCGCGAAGCGGCTGCGCTGTCGATCCTGATCCGTGCCCAGCCCGACCACCGCGCCATGCAGCCCGCCATCCGTGTCGGGGATCAGCGTGACCTGGCCTGTTTTGGCAGTGAACCCGGAGGCTTCCAGCCAGTTGCGGGTGCGCCGGGGCTGGTTTTCCACCCAGCCTTCAAGCTGCGCCGCAGTCACCACATGCAGGGGCAGGGGGCGGGTCGTGGTTTGCGCAAAGCGCATCTGCGTCAGGTCGCGCGGGTCAGTCATCGGGTCGGCTGTCCGTCCATTCAGGGCATGTCGCAAAGTTCGGGCGGCGTGGCCTTGTGGCCATCGGACATGCGAAACGTAAAATCGGACTGCGCCGCGCGCCACGCCATCTGCGCGATGCAGTCGGGGAACGGGTCCGACCCTATAGCGGTTCGGCTTTGGGATAAAACCCCTCAAACGCGCGACCCGGCGGATTTGTTGATGCGCGCCGGGCGACAACCGGCATTCCTCGTCCCGGCATCCGGGATGGTGCTGTTCGGGGCGCGGGGGGCGCAACAGCGGGTATTGGCCCGCCGTCACATGCGCAGCTGGGGCAATTGCCACAATTCCACCAGCGATGCATCCCCAACGCGGCAGCAGCGTTGCCAGACGGCCCTGATGGCCGTAACATCGCCGTCCAGACTGACCTGCTGCAAATTGCCCAGCGCGGTCGACAAAGAGAGCAGGCCGATGGAATGGGCTGTCTTGCAAGCCTTCCCTGCACCTTCAGAAAGCTCTGACAGATCATCCTGTTTCAGATGCGCATCAATCCGGTGCAGGCTGCTGGTCAGCGCCTGAACCTGAGTAATGATGCTGCCTTCGGCGCAGGGCGCCCCCATGCTGCGAAAAATCCGCGCGATCCGGCGTTTGTCAACAACGACCGATTCGCGGTACTGAAGTGTTACCACAGCCCCCATTCTGTACCCCTTGCACACACTACAGTTACGACCCGGACACATGCACTCAGACAGCAGTCACAGGGCCATCATTACGTGCAAAGGGTTAAGAAACGAATGAAGCGACACTAAGGCGAAACTGTGGAAACCGGAAGCCGGACAGGCGCGCCGATCACGCGCCTGCGGGCAGTATTGACAGGGGGGTTATTCCGGCATGACCGAGGAATGATGCTCGATGATCTTCCAGCCGCCATCGGGGTCACGGCGATAGACGAAAGTGAAGCGGCACAGCACATCACCCGCGACACCGTCAACTGTCAGGTTGAAGGAATAGATCCCCGAATTGATCGCCAGCCCGTCAAACAGGCGTATATTCTGCTGAATGATCTGGCCCTTGGGCTGCTTCTTGAGGAAACGCTCGAAATAACGCGTGATCGCCGCCGGGGTCTTGCGCACTTCATTCGAGACGGTCGGCAACAGGATCGCATCTTCGGCATAAAGCGCTGCGACCTGTCTGGGGTCACAGGTTTCCAGTGCGGACATCCATGCTTCCAGAAGTGCAGCGATTTCGTTGCGGGGTTGATGATCCATTTTTCTGTCCTTCAGATATCCACGAGCCAGAGCATTGACTGCTTCACCGGCAAAAGCCTGGGGGTCAAAACCTTTCCGGCCTGACGATCTCGCAATCCGTGACACTGACAACGCCGTAATGGCGATCAACGATGCCGAACACCGTATCGAGCACCTTGTCCGCATTATCATATTTAATTATGCATACTATTGCAACCATCCCCGCGGCGCGGCTGACCTGACCTTCACGGCTCCATCTGCCGGACCGACCGGAGCCGCCAAGAACCGGCAGGATGGTGTAGCCGGTGACACCGGCACTGGCGAGCGCGTCGGTCAGGCGGCGCTCCATCACGGCTTCGATGGTGATCTCGATCCGCTTGGCCTTGAATGTTTTCATGGGTCAGCCTCCGGTGAAGAACTGTGCGACAGCCATATATAGCGGGATGCCGAGGGTCAGATTGAACGGGAAGGTGATGCCAAGGGCAAGGGTCAGGTAAATAGCTGGATTGGCCTCTGGCAATGCCACGCGCATCGCGGCCGGAACGGCAATATAGGAGGCAGAGGCCGACAGAACCATCATCAGCGCAATGCTGCCGATTGAAAGCCCAAGCATCATGCCCGCAACAAGGCCGAAGGCTGCACCCGTCAGCGGCATCAGCACCCCGAATGCCAGCAGGTTTGCCGTGATCAATCCACGCGAGCTGCGCAGCCCGCGGCCCGCCACAAGCCCCATATCCAGCAGGAACAGGCACAGCACACCCTTGAACGGCGCGACAATGAAGGCTTCGATCTCTTCCAGCCCGTCCTGACCTGTCGCCATGCCGATCAGGAACGCCCCCACCAGCAGGACAATCGAACCGTTCAGAAGAATCTCTCGCAACAGCCCCGACCCCATTGTCGCGCTGGTATCCCTGCCCGCGCCGCCAGCCCGCGCCGCCAGCCACAAGGCCGACAATATCGCGGGCGCTTCCATCGCGGCGGCGACGGCAACCATGTAGCCATCATAGGCGATACCGGTCGATGTCAGCACCGAGCTTGCCGCCACGAAAGTCACGATCGAAATCGACCCGTAATGCGCCGCAACCGCCGCCGCATCGATCGTGGACAAGCCTGTCAGCGCCCGGAGCATCCCGAATGCGATGAAAGGCAACAGGAATGACAGCAACACCCCTGCAACCAGTGACAGGATCAGTATCTGATCGACGCCGTGATCTGCAACGCTTGCCCCGCCCTTGAACCCGATTGCCAGCAGCAGATAGAGCGACAGACCCTTGGCCACGGCTTCGGGTATCGTCAGGTCAGACCGCGCCAGGGATGCTGCGACCCCCAGGGCAAAGAACAGAATGATTGGCGAAATCAGGTTCGCTGCGGCCAGTTCGATCAAACCTTGCATGACGTCCCTCTCTGCACTTGGCCGAAGACCATCCCTGAACCCCGAGCGATGGGAAACCGCATTTCCTGTCGCGGTGCGTTGGCCCGCGCCCCTTATGCACTGAGCGCCCGTCTGGTCAAGATGCACACAGCCTTTTGGCGACAGGCCAGTGCGGCGCGGCCATTGCTGGCCATCGGGTGTTGCAATTTGCCTGTTTGCCTGCCCATCTTACCTTGTGAACCGTGCTGGAAAGACCGCCCCCCCGAAGGGGCAACCTGATCAAAGCAAGAGCTGTTCAACATGGTTGATGATGCGACCGACTTGCCGATCTGCCCGTTATGCGGCCGACCGATCCCCGCCGATGTGCCGCAAAGCCTGCATCATCTGGTGCCGAAGCTGCGCGGGGGCAAGGGTGGGCCGGTAGTGCTGCTGCATGACATCTGCCACCGCGAAATTCATGCCACGCTCAGCGAAACCGAACTGGCGCGCTGCTATAATACGCTTGATGCGCTGCGCGCCCATCCGCGGCTGGCGAAATTTTGCGCCTGGGTTGCGCGCCGCCCGCCGGAATTCACCTCGAAAGTGCCAGGGCGGCGGCGGATGACGCGCAGGTAGTCTTTCGTTAAGCTGAATATGCTAGCGTTTGTTCACGGCCATCGGTGCAGTGATTTATCGGATTGGAGGGCGCAGGACGTGGACACGTCAGGGCAATTGGACAGGAACACGGAAGCGCTGCGCGCGCGTCAGGCACGGGTGGGAATCATCGCCAACCCTGCGCAGCAGCGCCTGCCCGCGCATCTGCCGCGCGATATCTGGCATCGCTGGCCTGACCTGCGTTCGAAGCGGCGCCTGCAAAAGCAGGGCCATGAAGGGGGGCAGGACAGCCGCAAGACCGACCCTGTGCTGGATGGTGATTTGCTCGATGAATTGAGGTCCGAATACCGCGAGCGGCGGCTTGCGCGGATGGGAAATGGAACCATGCGCGCCCTCGGGCTGTCAGGCAGTGGCGCATCCGAAGTTGCCGGGCGGCTGCTGGCCAAATCCGCGAACTGGCTGGCCGCAATCAGGAAGCTTCAGAAAGAGTCGCTCGCCCATATCAGCACGAAACGGCGATAATGCAGGTCGTGGGGTGCAGGCCGGTGATCTGCTGGCGCTGAAGCATGGGGTTGCGCTGTGCTTCGCAATGCCGCACGACACCGCAAGATCAGTGTCAGGCCCGCCCCCGCAGGCCCGTTTTATGATGGCGGCATGAGGCGCTGGCAAGCATGAAGCGCCAGAGTTGTCCCCGACCAACTTGCGCCGGATGAAACCCATCATCCGCGCCCCGACTTCATCTTGCGCAAAATACTCTCACCGAAGGTAGCGGGCCGGAAGGCCCGCATCCCCGCGCAGACACGGCCACTGCGCTGCAACCAGCGCCCTGCCAAAGCCGCAATGCAGCCAACTGCTCAAGCCTGGTCGAGCGTCACTATAGCAAGGTGGACAGACCGGCCATGCGAAACCACCGATTGGGTGCCGGAAATGCGCGGCTGTTCCGCCCCTGCCCGACCACGACGCGGGCAGCCCCATCCATCCGGTTTCGGACCTGCGCGACGGGACGGCCCTGGCGGGCAGGCCTGCCTGCGGGTGCTTCGGATGGCCCTGTCAGACAGGTTTCATTCCGTTCTGGAAACGGCGCATATTGGCGCGGTAGCCGGTGGCGGATTCGATCAGCTTCGCGCGCGCCGCCGCATCCAGAATGCGCACCACGCGCCCCGGCGCGCCCATTACCAGCGCGCCATCGGGGATGGTCTTGCCTTCGGTCACCAGCGCCCCGGCCCCGATCAGGCAGCCTTCGCCGATGGTTGCACCATTCAGCACTGTTGCCCCCATCCCGATCAGTGACCCATCACCAATGGTGCAGCCATGCAGCATGGCCTTGTGGCCGATGGTGCAATTCGCCCCAATGGTCAGCGGAAAGCCCATATCGGTATGCAGCACGCAGTTTTCCTGCACATTCGACCCGGCCCCCACGATGATCGGTTCATTATCGCCACGCAGCACGCAGCCGAACCAGATCGACGCGCCTTCGCGCAATTCGACATCGCCGATCACATGCGCGCCCGGCGCGACCCAGAAGTCACCATATTCCGGCACTTTGGGGCGCACCCCGTCCAGTTCATACAGCATCGCGCTTGCCCCCCGCAAGCCGCAGCCTTTCGATCAGCGAAGAGGTATCCCAGCGCCCGCCGCCCATTGACTGCACGTCCTTGTAGAACTGGTCCACCAGCGCGGTGACCGGCAGGGCTGCGCCGACTTCATCTGCCGCAGCCAGGCAGATGCCCAGATCCTTGCGCATCCAGTCCACGGCAAAGCCGTGATCGAATTTCCCGTCCAGCATGGTTTCGTGGCGGTTGGCCATTTGCCATGACCCGGCAGCGCCTTGGGCGATCACCTCGACCACGGCGCGGCCATCCATGCCCGCCTTCTCGCCGAAATGCAGCGCCTCGGCCAGACCCTGCACCAGCCCGGCAATGCAGATCTGGTTCATCATCTTGGCGATCTGCCCGGCCCCGCTTTCCCCCATGCGCCGCGCGATGCGCGCATAGGCGGCCATGACCGGCTCGGCGCGGGCATAGTCATCGGCGTCACCGCCGCACATGATCGACAGCACGCCGTTTTCTGCCCCCGCCTGCCCGCCGGAAACCGGCGCATCGACAAAGCCGATGCCCATGCCGCGCGCCTGCGCGTGCAACGCGCGCGTGACCTGCGCCGAAACCGTGGTGTGATCGACAAACACCGCGCCCTTGCCCATCGCGGCAAAGGCGCCATGCTCGCCCAGACAGATACTGCGCAGATCATCATCATTGCCGACACAGGCGATGACAAACTCTGCCCCTGCCGCAGCGTCGCGCGGGGTGGGGGCATGCTGCCCGCCATGCTGCGCGACCCACTCCTTTGCCCGCGATGCGGTGCGGTTATAGACCGTGACCTCATGCCCGGCCTTCAGCAGATGACGGGCCATCGGTGCCCCCATCACCCCCAACCCCAGAAAAGCAAGCTTTGCCATGCCGTGATGTTCCCACTCTTGTGATTGCGCTTGCGCGCGTCTGCCAATAGGTATCAGCGCCATAACCCGCGTCAACCGAAAGCCTGCCCGCCCTCATGATCACCCTGTTTCGCTGGCTGCTCTATATCTTTTCGGGCCTTGCCGTGCTGGCCGTGCTGGTGGTGGTGGCGCTTTATGCCTTCCTGTCGCGGTCCCTGCCCGACTATAACGAGGATTTCACCCTTCAGGGTCCGACAGCGCCGATAGAAATCGCGCGCAACACCCATAATGTGCCGCATATCTTCGGCGAAACCGACCGCGATGTGTTCTTCGGACTTGGTTTTGCCCATGCCCAGGATCGGCTGTGGCAGATGCAGATGCTGCGGCGCACCGCACAAGGGCGCCTGTCGGAAATGTTCGGGCGCCGCACCCTGCGCACGGATGAGTTGATGCGCAGGCTTGATATCTACAATCTGGCGCGCGCCTCGGTGGCGGTGCAGGACGATGCCACGCAAGTGGCGCTGCAAGCCTATGCCGATGGCGTCAATGCGTGGCTGCGCCTGACCTCTGAACGTGCGCGGGGCCGCGGCGCGCCCGAATTCTTCATGTTCAATGCGGAAATGCCGCTCTGGCAGCCCGCGGATTCGCTGGCCATCCTGAAGCTGATGTCGGTGCAACTGAACTCTCATATCGCGCGCGAGGTGCTGCGCGCGCGGGCCTCGGCCATCCTGCCCGATGAACGCCTGCGCGATCTGATGCCCGATGCGCCGGGCAGCGGGGTGGCGGCGGTGCCCGATTATGCCAGCCTGTTCCCGACCCTGCCGCCCCAGCAGGTGCAGGGCAGTTCCTTCGTGGCGCTGGACAGCCCGTTTTCGCCCGTTGCGCTGCCGGATCTGGCCGGAGCATCAAATGCGTTTGCCGCCACGGCTGCGCGGGCGCGTGGCGATGGCGCGCTTCTGGCCAATGACCCGCATCTGGAACTGACCGCGCCATCGGCGATGTATCTGGCGCGGATGGAGCTTGCCTCGGGCGGGGTGATCGGTGCCACGATCCCCGGCATCCCGGCGATCCTGTCAGGCCGGTCAGAGGCGCTGGGCTGGGGCATCACCTCGGCCTATGTCGATGATGCCGACCTGTTTGTCGAGGAACTGCACCCCGACGACCCGACACGCTATCGCAGCCTTGATGGCTGGGCCGCGTTTGACACCCGCGGCACCATTATCCGCGTCAAGGATGACGACCCTGTCACGCTGACCCTGCGCTGGACGGAAAACGGCCCGGTCTTGTCGGGGGGGCTGTATGATCTGGCCAGCATCACCCCGCCGGGTCATGTCGTGGCGCTGGGCTGGACCGCATTGAGCGATCAGGACACGACCATGAGTGCCGCGCTTCGTCTGATGCAGGCGCAGGATATCGACGACGCGCTGGCGGCGGGCGAGTTGTTCGTGGCCCCCGCCCAGAACCTGATGCTGGCCACGCGAGAGCGCGTGGCGATGCAGACCATCGGCCATATCCCGCGCCGTGATGCCGACCACCAGACCCAAGGGCGCATGCCCGCGCCCGGCTGGCTGCGCGAAAACCGCTGGCGGGGGGTGCTGCCCTATTCCGCCAATCCGCGTTTCCTGGACCCTGAAAGCGGCATTCTGGGCAATACCAGCAACAAGATCCTTGATCGTCCGTTTCCGATGCATGTCAGTCATGACTGGGGCGACACCCAGCGTATCAATCGCTTTCTGCATCTGATGCAGGCGCGCAGCGTCCATACCCGCGACAGTTTCATCGAGGCGCAGTTGGATACGGTCAGCCCGGCGGCGCGGCTGATCCTGCCGCTGGTTGCGGCTGATCTGTGGTTTTCGGGCGATGCCGCGCCCGCTGGCACGCGCGCGCATCTGCGCCAGCGCGCGCTGCGACTGCTGGCCGACTGGAATGGCGAGATGAACGAGCATCTGCCCGAACCGCTGATCTATGCCTCATGGATGCGCCATTTGCAGGACCGGCTGATCCGCGATGAATTGGGGCCGCTGGCCGATGCCTTCACCCATGTCAATCCGGTGTTCATAGAACGGGTATTTCGTGACACGGATGGCGCGTCGGAATGGTGCAATATCGTGCAATCCTCGGTCCGTGAAAGCTGCGATGACATCGCGATAGCGGCGCTTGATGAAGCGCTTCTGCGCCTGACCGAACGCTATGGCGAGAATGTCGAAAGCTGGCGCTGGGGGGATGCGCATATGGCCACGCATCGCCATGCGGTGCTGGGTGATGTTGCCGGGCTGCGCCATTTCGTCAATATCCGCCAATCCACCTCTGGCGGCGATCACACGCTGATGCGCGCGCGCACTTCAGGGCGCGACCCGGACCCGTTTGCCAATGTGCATGGTGCGGTTTATCGCGGGGTCTATGATTTCGCCGATCCCGAAAGTTCGGTCTTCATCCTGTCCACCGGCCAGTCGGGCCACCCGCTCAGCCGTCATTACGATGATCTGGGCGATCTGTGGCGGCGGGGCGAGTATATCCCGATGACACTGGACCCCGAACTTGCCCGCGCGGGGGGGGTGGGGATCACGCGGATCACCCCGCGCGCAGAGTAAGGGGCGTTGCAGCTTCGCCACATGCTGTGCTTTCTTGCACTGGCTGACGCGAAGTCAGATGTGACAGAAGCGTAAAAGCCGTATCCTTATCGACAATGAGCGGCCATCATTGGCCATGCCGGGATATGGAGGAGATTTTCCGTGCGCAACACCATCGCAGCAGCAGGCCTTCTGGCCATGACCGCCGCCCCCGCCTTTGCAGGTGGCATCGAACGCAACCCGCAATCCATGGCGATCCTGTTCGAGCAGGGCAATTATCTGGAACTTGGCGCGACGCTGGGCCGCCCGCGTGTCAGCGGGACGAATGCCGGTCTCGCACCGGGGGGAACCGGAAATGTTGCGCGGCGGTTTGTCAACGGGTCGCTGGCCTTCAAGGGTGATATCAACGAACAGTTGTCCTATGCGATCATTCTGGACCAGCCCTTCGGTGCCGATTCGCTGTATCCCGCCGGTTCGTTGCTGAGCGGGTTGAGCGGCAAGGTCGACAACACCATGCTGACGGGTGTGCTGCGCTATCAGTTCGGGAACGGCTTCAGTGTGCATGGTGGTATCCGGTCGTCATGGACCAGCGGTGCGGCCAGCCTGCCTGCCGCGATTGGTGCCTATACCCTGAGCACGAATACAGACCAGGCCTGGGGCTACTTGCTGGGTGTGGCCTATGAGATGCCGGAAATTGCCATGCGCGTGGCACTGACCTACAACTCCAGCATCAAGCACAGCTTCACGGCAACGGAAACATTGGGGGGGGCCGCGGTCGCCCCGCAAAACCGCTTTACCACCAAACTGCCCGAGTCCGTGAATCTGGAATTCCAGACCGGTATTGCCGAGGACACGCTGCTGTTCGGGTCAGTCCGCTGGGTAAAGTGGCGGGATTTCGTGATCCCGGCACCCGGCAACCCGGGGCTTGCGAGCCTGGTCGAGTATCAGAAGAATTCCATGACCTACACCCTGGGTGTCGGGCGTCGCTTCAATGAAAACTGGTCCGGCTCCGTGTCGATTTCGCATGATACCGGCAACGGGAATCCGACGACGAATCTTGGCCCGATCGGCAAGCGCACCTCGCTTGGTCTGGGCGCGTCCTACACGGTCGATAATGTCACCATCAGCGGTGGCGTGCAGTATACGCGTCTGGGCAGCGCCAACACGGCAAATATCAACAGCCAGTTCAGCGGCAATTCCGCGATCGGCGCGGGTGTCCGCGTGGGCTTCCGCTTCTAAGCGCCTATCCTTCGGAACCACATCTCGCCCCGCCAGCACCTGCTGGCGGGGTTTTTCATGGGCCATTGACCATTCTGCCCCTGCTGGCTAGGCAAGGCACGACCACCGACAGGATGCGCGCCCATGCTTTACCCCACTGCCCAAAGCTGGCTTGATGCCCCCAAGCGCCGGATCATGCTGTTTGGCATGTCGGGGCTGGGCAAGACGCATCTGTCCAACATGCTGCGCGCGGGCGGGGGGTGGTTTCACTACTCGGTCGATTACCGCATCGGCACCCGCTATATGGGCGAGCTGATCGCCGATAATTTCAAGCGCGAGGCGATGAAACTGCCGCTTCTGCGCGAGCTTCTGCTGTCGGATTCGGTCTATATCAGTTCGAACATCACCTTTGACAATCTGGCTCCGCTCTCGACCTATCTGGGCAAGCCGGGTGATCCCGAAAAGGGCGGGCTGCCCTTTGACGAATATCTGATCCGGCAGGACCAGCACCGCAGCGCTGAAATCGCCGCCATGCAGGACACCGCGCATTTCATTGCGCGGGCCGAGGCGCTTTATGGCTATCCGCATGTCGTTTGCGACACCAGCGGGTCAATCTGCGAGGTGATCGACCCCTATGACCGTGATGACGCGCTGATGGCGGAACTGGCCCGCCATGTGCTGCCGATCTGGATCAAGGGGTCAGAGGCGCATACCGCCGAGCTGATCCGCCGCTTCGACCGCGCCCCCAAGCCCATGTATTACCAGCGCGACTTCCTGACCGGAGCCTGGGCCAGCTATCTGGCTGAAACCGGCACCGCGCCGGACGGCGTGGACCCTGACGCCTTTGTGCGCTGGACCTATGCGCGCGCGCTTGCGCACCGCGCGCCGCGCTATGAAGCGATGGCGCAGAATTGGGGGGTCACCATCACCGCCGAGGAAGTTGCCGCGATCAGCGGCACGGATGCCTTTGTCACGCTGATTGCCAGCAAATTGCCGTCCTGAGGTCGCCCCATGCCGATCAAGCTGCCCGAAAACCTGCCAGCCTTCGATGTGCTCTCGCGCGAGGGGGTGATGGTGATGTCGGACAGTGCGGCATCACGTCAGGATATCCGGCCCTTGCGCATCGGTCTTCTGAACCTGATGCCCAAGAAGATCCAGACAGAGAACCAGTTCGCCCGGCTGATCGGGGCCACGCCCTTGCAGATCGAATTGTCGCTGATCCGCATGACCGAGCATGAAACCCGCAACACCGCCGCCGAGCATATGGCCGAATTCTACCGTCCGTTTCAGCAGGTGAAGGATGAAAAATTCGACGGGCTGATCATCACCGGCGCCCCGATCGAACATCTTCCCTATGAAGAGGTCACCTATTGGGATGAACTGACCGAGGTATTCGACTGGACCCAGACCCATGTGCACAACACTTTCGGGGTGTGCTGGGGCGGCATGGCGATGCTGTGGCATTTCCACGCCATCCCCAAGCATATGCTGGCGGCCAAGGCGTTTGGCTGTTTCCGTCATCGCAATCTGGCCCCGGCTTCGCCCTATCTGCGCGGCTTTTCCGATGACGTGCTGATCCCGGTCAGCCGCTGGACCGAGATGCGCGGGCCAGAGATCGATGCCGTGCCGGAGTTGAAGACCCTGATCGCTTCGGATCAGGTCGGCCCCTGTCTGGTCGAAGACCCGCGCCATCGCGCGCTGATGATCTTCAACCATTTCGAATATGACAGCACCACGCTGAAGGAAGAATATGATCGCGATATCGCGGCAGGAAAGTCGATCAATGTGCCGCTGAATTATTACCCGGATGACAATCCCGGCAAGATGCCGCTCAATCGCTGGCGAAGCCATGCGCATCTTCTATATGGCAACTGGATAAACCAGATTTACCAGACCACGCCCTATGATATCGCGCAGATCGGCCAATAGTCCCCTAGTTCTTGCCCTGATCATCGGGCTGATGCTGGCCTGCACGCCGATAACCGAGGATCGCATGGCCAAGGCCCAGACAGCCCCCGAAGGCGGGTTCATCGACCTGCCCGGCGGGCGGATACATGCGATTGTCATGGGGCAGGGGCCGGATCTGGTGATGATCCACGGTGCCAATGGTAATGCGCGCGATTTCAGCTTCGATCTGATGGCACGCATGGCGGATGAGTTCCGCGTGATCGCGCTGGACCGCCCCGGTTTCGGGTTTTCCGATGATTTCGGCGGCCCGCAAAGCCCCTTGGCGCAGGCCGATATCCTGCGCGCCGCCGTGCAGCGGCTGGATGTGCGCGACCCGGTCCTGATGGGGCATTCCTATGGCGGCGCGGTGGCGCTGGCATGGGCATTGCGCGGGGGCGATGATGTGGCGGGGCTGACGCTGCTGGCCCCTGTCTCGCACCCCTGGCCGGGCAATCTGGGGCTGTGGTATCGCCTTAGCAATTCGGCGCTGGGGCGCGCCGTGCTGTTGCCCGCGATTGCGCGGCTTGCCCCGCAGGCGGCGGTTGAACGCGCGCTGGAAGGCGTGTTCGCGCCCGATCCGGTGCCAGAGGGGTATCTGGATCATCTGGGGTTTGATCTGACCATGCGCGCATCGCAACTGTCGCTCAACGCCGCACAGGTCAATGCGCTACGCCCTCATGTCGCGGCGATGGCACCGGGCTATCCGGCGCTGACCCTGCCGATCGAGGTGGTGCATGGCACCAGGGACAAGACTGTCGGGCTGTCGATCCATTCCGAGCTTCTGGCGCAAGAGGTCGCCACCGCGCGGCTGACAAGGCTGGACGGGGTCGGGCATATGCCGCACCATTCCCGCCCGGAACAGATCGCCGATGCCATCCGCCGGACCGCCGCGCGGGCCGGTCTGGCGCGCTGATCGCTGCGGGCGTCAGTCTGCTGACGCGGCCGATGGTTGCGCCTCATGTCGCGCGGATTCCCATGCCAGCATGGCGCGCTTGCGCGCCAGCCCCCAATGATAGCCGCCCAGACCCCCGCTGGCCCCGCGCAGGCAGCGATGGCAGGGGATCAGATAGCCCAGCGGGTTGCGCCCCACGGCACCTCCCACCGCGCGCGCGGCCTTGGGCGTGCAAACACGGCGCGCAATCTCGCCATAGCTGCTGACATGGCCGGGGGGGATGTGCAAAAGCGCCTCCCACACCTTGATCTGAAACGGCGTGCCAATCAGGTGCAACTGCGCCGCCTGCCCGCTTGGGCCGAACGCTGCCGCGACATGCGGGGCGGGGCCGGCGGGATCATGGCGGAATTCGGCTGCAGGCCAGCGCGCGCGCATATCCGCCAGCACCTGTTCGCGCGCGTCATTGTCGGCGAAAGCCAACCCGCACAGCCCGCGCTTGGTCGCCATGCCCAGCGCGGGGCCGAAGGGCGTGTCGAACCAGCCATGCCGGATAATCAACCCTGCCCCCTTTCGGGCATATTCGCCCGGTGACATCGCTTCCCAGCGCAGGAACAGATCATGCAGCCGCGCACTGCCCGACAGACCCACCGCATCTGCGGCGTCAAGCGTGGTGAAGCGTTCGGCCATCAGCGCGCGGGCATGGCCCAGCGTCAGATATTGCTGATAACGCTTGGGCGAAACCCCCACCCAGCGGCTGAAGAGGCGCTGGAAATATGCCGCACTCATCCCCATTTCGCGCGCCAGGTCATCTAGGCTGCGCTGCGCGCCCCCCGGTGCGTCAATCAGCGCAATCGCGCGGGCCATCACCTGATAATGGTAGCTTTGCGTTTCTGGTGTGCCGTCATCCATCCCGCCGCGCCTTGTGCTGCCTGCCCCGGTCATAGCCGCAAAGCCCCCCGCCACGCGACCCGAAAACTGCGCAATCGGGGGCAGGGCCGGGTTCGTGTCGGGCAAGCGCCGATGGGGGGGGCGGATGCGGGTCATCGCCTGCGGCGACAAGAGAAAGCTGGCATGTTTCCTTGCCGGTCAGATCACCCGCGCTACCGCTTGTTCAGGACCGATACACATTTTCCGGCCCCGGAAAGGCGCGGGATTTGACCTCTTCGGCGTAATCGGCCACCGCGCTTTCAATCGCCGGGCCAAGCGCGCCGTATTTCTTGACGAATTTCGGCACCCAGGGGTTCAGCCCAAGCATGTCCTCCAGCACAAGTATCTGCCCGTCGCAATTGGCAGAGGCACCTATGCCGATGGTGGGAATATCCACGGCTGCGGTGATCTTGTCGGCCAGCGGCTCGACCACCCCTTCCACCACCAGCGCGAATGCACCGGCTTCAGCCACGGCGACCGCATCGGCGATATGGGCGTTCCATGTCTCTTCCTCGCGCCCTTGGGTCTTGAAGCCGCCCATGACATGGCTCGATTGCGGGGTCAGGCCGATATGGGCCATCACCGGAATGCCGCGTTCGACAAGGAAATGGATGGTTTCGGCCATGCGCGCGCCGCCTTCCAGCTTGACCGCGCCGCAGGACGTTTCCTTCATGATGCGCGCGGCATTGCGAAACGCCATATTGGGCGATTCCTCGTAGGTGCCAAAGGGCATATCAACCACGATCAGCGCGCGGCTTGTGCCGCGCACCACGGCCTTGCCATGCATGATCATCAGATCCAGCGGCACGCCGATGGTTGA
>JAFIEF010000004.1 GCA_020832655.1 Paracoccaceae bacterium | reverse complement strand
GCAGGCCAAGAGGGGCAGCGCCCCTCACCCCCGCTCCAGCAGGCGCCTGCGTTCCGCCTCATCGATCAATGGGCTAACAATGTCAGTGTCGTGGCTGGCCTTGTTTATCAACCTCCATGTTCGGCATTACCCAACCGGTGATACATCGAAAGCGAGGCAGCAAGCGTAGAGTACATGGCAATCCTTTGCTTGATGGTGGCATGCCATGACCGCAGAGCACGCCAGGCTTGCTGATGCGCAATCAGATCCGCAGCAATTTCCGGGGCGTTTGGGTCAGGCGAACGCCACCTTCGTCAGTGACCTGCACTGTTTCGCTGAACGCCAGGCCGTTGGCAGCCGCATACATATGAAAAACCATGTTCCGCTTCAGACACCAATCGTCACCGGGACGAAACACATAGGTAAAATCGCTGGAGCGGCATGTGAACTGCTGATAATAGCCAAGGCTGTAACCGCTGACGTTCTGATAGCTGGTTTTCAACCCTGCCTTCAGCATACCGTCGCGCATGATCGCATCGACATCGCTAGCGCGTGCGCCTGTGCGCATTGCGGCAATCTGGCGATCCTGAATTTCCACGATAAGCGCAGCAGTGGCAATGATGCTGTCATCAGGCACCCCGACAAAGACCGGGCGCATTATTCGAGCCGAGTAGCCATAATACTGTGGAATGAGCTCGACATGCAGGATGTCGCCCTGTTCGAGTGGAACATCCTCGACCAGCGCGTGCATCCGGCTATCTGTCAATGCCTTGGTGACGGGACCGACAACCCCGGCATCACCGCCCAGTCGAATAGTGTGCGCCGCAGCCATTGCCACGCAGTCGCGGTCGGTATCACCCGGCCTGAAATCACGCAGGATGGCCGCAATTGCCTGATCGGCGATATCGCAGGCCCGCTGCAGGAGCTTGATTTCATCCGCCGATTTAACCGCGCGCATGTCGCGCAACAGCGCAGAGAAATCATGCCACTTCGTTTCGGGCAGGGCATCGCGCAGCGCCTGAAACCGGTTCAGGGTCATGTTGTAGCTGTCGCGATCAACAGCGATCTTGCCGCAGGGTAGCCCCCGCGCTTTGATCTGTTCGACAAGTATCGCTATCGGGTCTTCCCAGTCGGCGTAACCGATGACATGTGCGGCTGGCAGCGCCGAGTAATCCAGGCATGTGCCGCGATCCACGCTGCGCAGAATCATCAGGATATCGCCCGTTGCGGGGATCACGCAGAACTGCTGGAACCCCTCGGACATTGCATATCCGATAGCGTGGAAGATCATCTCGGGCTGGTCTAGAAACAACATGTCAATGCCAAGCGCCGCCATTTCGCTACGCAGCCTTTCATGCCGCATGGCAAGCTCATGTTCCCCTATTATATTTGTTTTGGACATGGTTTGTTCTAATTTCATTTCGCAAAAATTCCTTCATTGCGAGAGCAAGTTATAGTCATGCCCAGTGTGCCGAACCCGTCGAGATTGCGGTCATAACCAGCAAGCCTTAATGCGTGCCAGGCAAGCGCCTGATTGCTGGTGATCACCGGCAGACCGATGGCTGTTTCGATCTGCTCGATCAGCGACACGACCCGAAGCGCCGTGCAGCTGATGAACAGAGCCTGCGCGCCTTCGAGTGGTTGTTCCAGCGCCGTTTGAATGATGTCCTCGCGCAGGACCTGGCCGAGTTCGGAGTCGAGTTCCAGCCCGTAGGTAGTGGTGTGCATCACCTCGAACCCCTTGGCGATGAAAGCCGCGCGCATATAGGCCGTCACATCGGGCGTATATGGTGCAAGAAAAGAGATGCGTTCGATCCCGAGATGCCGAAACGCCTCGGTGGCAGCCGTGAAGGGATTTGTGACCGGCACACCGGGCCGCACAGACTGGATAAGGCGTTCGAGTTCTTCCTCGCCCATCGCAATCGCACCGGACGTGCAGCAATAGATCATGACGTCCAGCGGTTGGTCCGGCGTGATTGTCATGGCAGCACGGACCAGATCACCACGTATCTCGCTTAGCTTCTCCAGAGAGATCGTGTTCGAATTCATCACCCGCGTTGTCAGCAGCAGGGCATCCTCGGGAATGATCGCGTGCATTTCTTCTTCGCCGGTCAGGCCAGAGGCAAGGTCGATCATGCCGATCCTCGCCTTCCAGATAGCCCCAAGTGCAGGCACCACCGGGCGCAGGGTGATATCGGATGCGATTGTCGGGCTGCCGGTCGCCATATCAGCCGGGGAAAGGGGTTTATCCATTTCTTTTCTGCCTTTTTTCCCTGATCAGATGAATAATGCCCGCGACAGAGAGGACCAGCAGGCTCAGCATCACCAGCAGCGTGGAAACTGCCGCCAGAGTGGGCTCGATCTCGAAGCGGATGCCTTCCCACAGCTTCTTTGGCAGGGTAGAGACTGTCGGACTGGAGATGAACAGCGCGATCAGCAACTCGTCAAACGAGATCAGAAATGCGAACAATCCTGAAGAGAGCAGCCCCGGTAGCGCCATTGGCAATGTAACACGCCGCAATGTGGCGATGCGCGAGGCACCCAAGCTGCGCGCGGCGTTCTCGACGACCGGATCTATCGCCCTTAGCGAGGCGGTCATGATCGTCACGGCAAATGGCATCGCCACCACCGAATGGCCGATCACGAAGCCAAGGATCGTGCCGTTCAACCGCATATAGGACATCACGTTGTACAAGGCGATTGCGGTGACAAGCGTGGGGATGATGATTGGCAGCATCAGCAATGAATTGAGTGATCCCGCCCCCACGATGCGCCCTCGGACAAGACCATAGGCGGCCAGACTGCCGATCAGCATCACAACGATGGCGGTCAGCGTCGCAACCAGGAAACTGGTCAGCGTTGCCTCGACCCACCCCGGCAGTTCCAGGTAGCGGTGATACCACCGCAAGGAAAACCCGTCGGGCGGAAGCCGCAGCAGAGCCGAGTCGTTGAATGACATTGGCACGACCACGAAATTGGGCACGATCAGAAAGAACAGCACCAGTGCAACAAACAGGTACAACAGTGCCTTCCAGACAGTGAGGGGGCCATCCATATTCATGATTTTCCATCGCCTCCGTAGATCTTCTCGACGCTCAGCAGACGGTCATAGACAAGGTAGAGGACGATGGTGATCACCAGCAGGATCGTCGACAGGGCGGCCGCAAAACCCCAATCAAGCATCTGGTTGATCTGTATCTCGATGATCTGGGCAAACATGGTATCGCGCGGCCCGCCCATCAAAGCCGGTGTGATAAAGAAACCCAGGCTCAGAATGAAGACAAGCAGGCACCCGGCCCCGATCCCGGGCAGGCTAAGTGGCAGGTAGACGCGCAGGAACGCGCGCCACGGAGATGCGCCAAGATTGGCTGCGGCATCAGTCAGATTCGACGGGATTGCCGCCATTACCGAATAGATCGGCAAAATCATGAACGGCAGCATGTAATGGGTCATGCCCAGGATGACAGAGAAGAAGTTGTAAAGCAGATGCAGGGGTTCGTCGATCAGCCCCAATGTCATCAGATTGGTATTGATTACCCCGTTGCTGCCCAGAATTGCCAGCCAGGCGAACATGCGCACAAGGATATTCGTCCAGAACGGAATCAGCACAAGAACCAGAATCGCAAGCTTCACCTTGCCTTTGGCATGAGCCATCACAAAGGCTACGGGATAGGCAAGCAACAGGCAGACCAGCGTCGTATAGAATGACAGCTTCAGCGTCTTCCACAGGATCGCCATATAGAGTGGTCGGCTGAAAGCCTTGACGTAATGCTCTGTGGTGAATCCCGGATCAAACAGGCTTTGGGACAGAAAGATCCCGATTGGCAGGAAGAAGAACAGGAAAAGGAAAGCCAGGCAGGGGATGAGGAAGTTGAACTGAATGTATTGCTCGCGCCGTTCCAGTCGCCTGAAATGCCTTGCGTTCAATGCGGTGTCCCGTGCCATGCGGTGGTTCCTTCGGTTCCGGTTCGAGGGGCCAGACCCTGCCTTGCGACAGCGCCTGGCCATGTCGGATCAGAGCAGGCGCCATTCCTGCCAGCGCTCCAGAATGCTGGCGAAGTTCGGACCCCAGTAGTTGTAGTCACAGATCAGATGCTGATCGAAATGCGTCGTGGGCAAAAGCGCGGCAAAGCGGTCTGACGCAAGCGGGATGGACTCCATATTGACAGGGCCATAGGCGATTTCCGCAGCGATGCGCGCGTTGTTTTCGGCGGTGCTGGCCCATGCAATGAAGGCCATCGCCACATCCTTGTTCGGCGCGTTCTTGGGCACTGCCCATGCATCCACCTGCATTTGCGCACCGTTCCACTGGATCCCTATCGGAAGCCCCTCATCAATCAGCGTGCCGAGTCGGCCATTCCAGACCTGCGCCAGCGTCACTTCGTTGGTGGCAAGGAACTGCGCCGGTTGCGCGCCGGCAGTCCACCACAGCACCCGGTCTCTGATCTCGTCGAGTTTGGCAAAGGCGATTTGCAGCTTTTCCTCGGTCAGCGGATAGATCTCGTCTTTGCTCAAGCCCGCCGCCATCAGCGCCCAGGGAATGTTGTCCAGCGGATAGTCGCGCAGTGTGCGCATGCCGGGGAAGCGCTCGACATCCCAGATATCCGCTACTGTGTCGGGGGTTTCGCCCGTAACCACATCCTCACGCCAGGCCAGCACGGTTGACCAGGTGATATTGCCGATACCGTATTTCGTGGCGAAACCTTCAGGAAAGCCGGTCCTGTCAATGATGTCGTAATCCAGCTCTTCCAGATATCCGTCCTCGCCCACGGCATGGGCCTGTTCCAGCCCGACATCGCAGACATCCCATTGCACATTGCGCGAACGAACCATTGCAATGATGCGGGCATTGCTGGGGTCTGTATCCTCGTTCACGGTGATACCTGCCTCCTCGGCAAAGGGCGTGAACCAGGCGTTGCGCTGTGCGTCCTGGAAAGAACCGCCCCATGAAACAGCCGTCATCGAGCGGCCGCTCAGACCTGAAATCAGCGTATCAAGATCCGCCGCTGTCGCCCTGTTCAGGCCAAGGCCCGCGAATGAGCCGGTGCCGGCAGCCAGTGCTGAAAGCGCGGATGTCGTCAGAAAGTCGCGTCGAGTATAGGCCATGTCAGCCCTCCATGTTGTGCCCGGTGACTGGTTTTCGCAAAGCGTGTCGGGCATTCGCTTTGCGCTTCACGCGCTTTCCACCATCAGCATTTCCGAGGCAGGCCAGCCGACCTGAAGCCGTGTGCCAGGCTTAAGGACGATACCTTGTTGCTGGGTGGGCGCGCGCGCTGTGATGGTCAGATCGGGTGCAAGCCGGATCAGGTATTTGCGTGCGTTGCCGATGAAGAGGAATTCCTCGATCACGCCCTCGAACTGGTTGTCCAGCCCAATTGCTGCATCGCCCAGACGAACGGATTCCAGCCGCAAGGTGAAACAGGCGCTCTTGCGTGGTGTGTCGAACCCCTTGCGCAACGGCCCATACAAGCGCGCCCCACCGGGCAGGCGGATGGTGCAATTGTCACCATTTACGGAGTCAACAGCCCCCGACAGCAGGTTCGTCTCGCCAATGAAATCGGCCACAAAACGATTGCTTGGGGCGTTGTAAAGCTCATCGGGGCTGCCGATCTGAGAGATGCCGCCTTTGTTGAACACCACGATGCGATCCGACAGTGTAAGTGCTTCCTCCTGATCGTGAGTAACAAAAAGGATGGTTGCACCGATCTTGTGGTGAAGTTGCTTGAGTTCGAACTTCATTTCTTCGCGCAACTTCGCATCCAGCGCCCCGAGCGGTTCGTCCAGCAGCAGGATCGGCGGCTCGTATACCAGGGCACGGGCAAGCGCGACGCGCTGTTGCTGGCCTCCTGACAGTTGCCGCGGGCGGCGGTTTTCGAATTCTTCCAGCCGCACCAGGCGAAGCGCTCTTGCCACGCGTTCGCGCACCTCGGCTTGGGGTATATTCCGCATTTCCAGCGGGAAGGCCACGTTTCTGGCGACATCAAGATGCGGAAACAACGCGTAGTTCTGGAACACCATGCCAATATTTCGCTTGTGGACCGGCTGAGCGATGATCGAGCGGCCATCCACGCGCACGTCGCCCTGCGATGGAATGGTAAATCCTGCGATCATCATCAGTGTTGTGGACTTGCCAGAGCCGCTTGGCCCAAGAAAGGTGACGAACTCTCCTGGCGCAACCTGCAAGTTCACGTCATGAACTGCGGTGAAACTTCCGTAGAATCTCGAAAGACTGCGCAATTCCACCTCTGCGCCAGCCTGTGCCTTGTTTTGGGGCTCAATCATGATTCCGCTTCCGCCAATCGTTTCGATGAAGCGTAGGCGAATTATGATGATAACAAAAATTCAAAATTTGACTTACTTCATAACTGTCAGTTATTGCTTTTTGGAAACTTCACGGCATTGGAAGGCGTATCGACGATGAATCTGCGGCAGCTCAAGGCGTTCAGTGCCGTCATGGACAGTGGTCTGATTTCCCGCGCCGCAAATGAAATCGGCATAACGCAACCCGCTGTCAGTAAGATGATCAAGAGCCTCGAAGAAGAGTTCGGCGTGGAGCTGTTCGAGCGTCGCAAGGGGCGTCTCAAGGCGACACCAGCGGCGCATTTCCTCAACAATGTCGCGAAATCCGTGCTGGACCAGATCGTTGATGCGCAGCGCTTCCTGGAGGATTACGGCAATCTCAGGGTTGGTGATCTGAAAATCCTCAGCATTCCGGGACCGACCCTCTTCTTTCTGCCCGATCTGATCCGCCGTTTTGCGCCGAGTGACAGCAGGATCACCATTTCGCTCTTGTCATGGCCCACGCCCAACGTGGTCAACTGGATATCCAACCACCAGACCGGCATCGGTCTGGCCGAGTGGGAGGCGGCCAATCCCTTCGTCAGCATTCGCACATTTGCGCTGCCGGTCAGTTGCGCGATGTGCAGGCATCATCCGATGGCGCAAAAGGAGGTGCTGACACCGCATGATCTGCACGATCAGGATCTGGCCGTCATCAACTCGGATCATCAGCTCTACAAGGATCTGGAAGTGACGTTCAGGGAGCATGGTTGCGCGATGAACGTGCGTATTCAGAGCGATCTCTTTGTGCCACAGTTCTCATTGCTCCCCGGAACCAGAATCGTTGGCGTCGTGGACCCGATCAACATCCGCAATTACGACCTTCTTTCGCCTGAAAAGGGGGAAATAGTGTTTCGTCCCTTCGCCCCCGAAACCCACCTTCACGTCAGTGTCATCACACCGGCCTTCGGCGCGCAGTCCAAGGTCGAGGAGGAGTTCGAGAAACTGCTGGCAAAAGAGCTTGGCAAACTTGAAAAACGGGGCATCCGCTAAAGTTGTTCCCGACCAACCTGCGCCAGATGAAACCTTCATCCGCGCCCCGACTTCATCTTGCCCCAAATACTCTCACCGAAGGTAGCGGGCCGGAAGGCCCGCTTCCCCGCGCAGACAGGGCCAGGGCGCTGCAACCAGCGCCCTGGCCACGCCGGGCACCTTCGGGAGGGCGCGTGAACGAGCCGCGAAATACCGAGGATAACTCAGCTATCAGTGAGCAAACTCCTGGCCACTATCAAGACCCTGCAGCTACCTCTTTGAAGCACAATCGAATACGTTAATGTTCAAGTGAGCACCAGCTGTCACGCAGGGAATGGCGACCGACCGCTTTGCCCCCGGATTGATACCTATGCATTGTTGCGGCGCCGCTAGTCCGCTTTCTGCCCGTCACGTCGCTCATGCTGCAACCACGAGCAGATTCTGCGCAGATGCTGCGAACGGCAGAAAGTATCCCGTATTGCCGCCGCTCGGCATGCCCCGCCACGCCCATGACACGGTCAAATCCGTCAGGGGTGCCTCTGCCCGGCGACAGACATGCGGGCGTGATTGTTGCGGCTTTGAAACTGCCACGCCCTCAATTGCAGACCGCGACCAGCTCTTCGTATTTCTGCACCAGCCAGTTGGGGGCATCTTCCGGCACGGCCTGATCGAGATTGCCCGAAAGCTGGCCGAACACAGCCGCCGAGCGCGAGTTTTCGACCATCTCTACCGATCCCGGCGGCACCGCGCGGTCGAACACCAGAAGCGCCACCGCCACCAGCAGCACGCCGCGCGCAACCCCGAACAGAAAGCCCAGCGCCTGATCCAAGCCCCCCAGTGCCGAATTGCGGATCATCGACGAAAACAGCGGCGTGAACAACGAGGCCAGAAGCAGCGCCAGGGCAAACACCACGGCGAAGGCCGCGATCACGGTCAATTCGCAGCTATCGCCCAGAAAATCGCCCAGATAGGGGATTTCGCGCACCAGAGGTTGTGCTGCCGGGGCCAGGATGAAGGCCAGCACCGCCGCCGCGACCCAGCCCAGAATTGCCAAGGTTTCGCGCATGAAGCCGCGCGAATAGGCCAGAATGCCCGAAACGATGATGATGACCGCAACGCCTGCGTCGATGATCGTGAAGGCTTCCATGCCTGTCTCCCTGTGGGCGCGATACGCTGGCCGCCTAGCCCGCGCCGAATACCTGCCCGACCACTTCTGTCAGATCGGACATCTGATGCAATACAATTCCCTCTACCCCGACGGGCTTTGACAGCTTCGGGGCCAGTGCTGCGCAAAAACCAAGTTTTTGCGCCTCTTTCAACCTGTTTTCGGTCTGGCTGACCGGGCGCAGCGCCGCAGACAGGCTGATTTCCCCGAAAACCACGGTGTCGGCGGGCAGGGGGGTGTCCTCGCGCGCAGACAGCAGCGCACAGGCCACGGCCAGATCGGCGGCGGGTTCCAGCACGCGCATGCCGCCTGCGACATTCAGGAACACATCCATGCCCCCAAAGGGAATGCCGCAGCGCGCCTCCAGCACGGCAAGGATCGTCGATAGCCGCGCGGCGTCAAGCCCCACCACGGTCCGGCGCGGCGTGCCCAGCGGCGAGGGCGCGACCAGCGCCTGTATTTCGGTCAGCATGGGGCGCGTGCCCTCGATGCCCGCAAACACCACCGATCCCGGCGCGGGCTGGCCGCGTTCGGACAGAAACAGTGCGGACGGGTTGGCGACCTGCGACAGCCCCGCGCCGGTCATTTCGAACACACCGATTTCATCGGCGGGGCCGAAGCGGTTCTTGACTGCGCGCAGAATGCGGAACTGATGCCCGCGCTCTCCTTCGAAGTAAAGCACCGTATCAACCATATGCTCGACCACGCGCGGGCCAGCGATCTGGCCTTCCTTGGTGACATGGCCCACCAGAATCACCGATACGCCGCGCCGCTTGGCGAAGCTGACCAGCTCATGCACGGCGGCGCGCATCTGCGCCACCGAACCGGGGGCCGAGTCGACATTGTCCAGCCACATGGTCTGGATCGAATCGATCACCACCAGATCGGGGCGCTCGTGGTCCAGCGTGGTCAAAATGTCGCGCAGATTGGTGTCTGCGCCCAGCTGCACGGGTGCCTTGTCCAGCCCCAGCCGTGCTGCACGCAGCCGCACCTGTGCCGCCGCTTCCTCGCCCGAGACATAAAGGCAGGACAACCCCTGCGCGGCAAAGGCCGCCACGGCCTGTAACAGCAGGGTGGATTTGCCGATGCCGGGATCGCCGCCGACCAGTATCGCCGAGGCCGCGACCAGCCCGCCGCCCAGCACGCGGTCCAGCTCTGGCATGCCGGATTTGCGGCGCGGGGGGGGCGCTTCGGCATGGGTCAGGCTGGACAGCGCAATCGCGCGCCCGCGCCCGCCCACGGCCTTGGGGCCAGCCGAAAGCGGCGCTTCTTCGATGATGGAATTCCACGCCCCGCAGGCATCGCAGCGTCCGGCCCATTTGCGATGGGTGGCACCGCAGGCGGTGCAGGTGAACTGGGGCGGGGCTTTGGCCATAGGGCGCGTTATCGCAAGGCGCGCAGGGCAGCGCAAGCGCCGTGTCAGCGCCGATAGACCACCAGCAGATTGATGCTGTAATTGAACACGAAAGCAACCCCGATCCCCACCGTCTTGGCCAGCAGCGGCGCGGTGCCCAGCCCGGCAAGGATCAGCGTCACGCCCATATTGATGCACAGCCCCAGCCCCGCGCCCAGCGCGAAAAGCGGCAGTCGGCGCAGGCTGGGCGCGACATGGAACACATAGCGCGATGACAGGTAGTAATTTACCCCCAGCGCGGCCAGAAAGCTGACGGTTCCGGCCAGCGCCAGCGGCAGCGACAGCGCCAGCAGCAGCCCGAAGCCCCCAAGATCGACCAGCGCGGCAGTGCCACCGGTCAGCATATAGCGCAAGGGCCGCGCAAGCCTTTCGGGCAGCGCCACCGTTACGGCCCTTCGGGTCTGTCAGGATAGGTCACGCTGCCGCGCAGATCGATGAAATGCTGCTCTGCCAGCAAGTCAAGCTGTGGCAGATCGACATAGGTGGTGGCCACGAACACGGCCCCCGCCAGCGTCGCCGCTGCCACCAGCCGCTTTTCGCGAAACAGCTTTTCGGGCTTGCGCGCGACCGATCCGGCCTTCAGCGACAGCGCGTAATACTGCGCGAACAGATACACCACGATGGGGAAGATCAGCACATATTCGATGCGGTACTTCGCCACGAACACGGCCAGAAACAGCGCACAAAGCAACGCATAGGTCAGGTTGGCAACTGAAAGCCGCTCTTGCGTGTAATGCGCAAAGGATTTGCGATAAAGCGCCAGCCGCGCCTGCCCAAGCTCGGCCACGATGTCGCGAAACTCTGCCAGCCGCTTGGTGTTCATCAAGAACGCACCGCCGAACCAGAAGCTCAGCAGCACCGAAACCGGCGGCAGGGTGGCGGGGTCAACCATCGCCCAGCCCAGCATCAGCCGCAGCGGGTTGTTGAGCGATTCCGACAGCACGTCTATATAGGGCCGGTCCTTGCTGCGCAGCGGGGGTACATTATAGATCACACCCGCGATCAGAAAGCACAGGGTGATGATGGCAAAACCGGGATTGACCATCCACCCCAGCCCCAGCGCGGCAAGGCCAAGTGTAGCGTAAAGCAGATAGACCAGCCGCGCATCCAGCGCGATCTGCACCGCCGCGCGGGCGGATTTTTCGGGGTGGTGGCGGTCGAATTCGCGGTCCAGCCATTCATTGATGACATAATTTGCCGAGGCCGCGCAAATCGCGGCGGCAAAGCCCAGCAGGATGTTCTGCACCAGCGCCCCGGTGCCTTGATCCCCGCGCAGCAGCAGTGCCAGCGCGATGCCGGGCAGGATGAACACATGCTTGGTGGCATGATCGAACCGCGCCAGCCGCAGATAATCGCGCAGGCGCGGGCTGCGTGATGAGGTGGGGTATGCCTGTTCGTCCAGCGTGCCGGGAGTGGTCATTGAAAATTCCTTTCGGGTAATTCCGCGACCCTGCCGGGCGTCCCGCCAGCCAGGCCGGGCCAGCGCCGCGTGGCCAGAACCGCCAGCGCCGCCAGCGGGATCAGCCAGATGATGCGGGCCTGAAACCGGTCATAGGGCGAGGCAAGGATACCACAGATCGCGGCATTGATAAGCACGGCCAGCAGCAGCGCCGTGACCGCCACCAGCAGCGTTTCCTGCCCCCGCAGGGCTTTGGGGCAGCGCCATGCCCAGCCCAGCGCGGCCAGACCCAGCAGGGCCAGTGCCGCAGTGCTTGCATGCAGCGCGCCCAGCAGGCTGCCGGTGCTGCGCAGCGGCGCGGCTTCCACTTGCGCGGTCATCCAGCCCGGATGGGCTTCCAGCCAGTCCGGCAGGTCGTCGGACGGGATCTGCACGCCCGCAGGGTCAAAGCGCAAAAGCTGGCGCAGGGCTGCGCGCGCGGCGAAATCCATCACCGCGACCGGGTCATGGGCGATGATTGCAGCGGTCAGGGCGAATTGTTCCTTGCTGATGGCGATTTGCGCGGCCAGCGGCGCATCGACCAGAAACCGGGTTTCGGGGGTTCGCCCGCCAAACAGGAATTCACGCCACTCAACCGGCAGATGGTCCAGATGATTGCACATCTCGAACCCGGCTTCGGGGCAGGCGGCGCGCAGATAGTCCACGCCGGGGCCATGATCGACCATATGGGCGGTCAGATGCGGGCGGGTCAGCAGCACCACATCCCCGCTGCGCTGTTGCAGGGTCTTTTGCGCGCTTTCCAGCCCGACAGCGGCGAAAGCGGCCAGCCAGATCAGCGCCGCGCTGCGCAGCAATGCGGCTTTGGGCAGCGGCAGGGCCAGCAGCACCAGCGGCAGCGCCAGCCCCAGCAACAGATGGCTGGCATGCGAAACCATTGCGAAAACCGCGATCATGAACAGCGCGGTGCGTTCGGCCCATGACAGCGCCGACCATCCGGCCATCAGCGCGGCGATCACCAGCGCCAGCACCCCCACCAATATGTCGGGCATCGCCACGCTGATCGACAGCCCCAGCGGGGTCAGCAGCCCCAGCGCGGCCATGCCCAGCACAAAGCCCCAGCGCGGTGCGTGACCGACCACGCGCTGCATCAGCAACGCCGCCGGATAGGCCACCAGAGCCGCATGCAGTGCGATCAGTGGCCAGAGCCGCCCGAATTCCAGCGCGCCCGCCGCCACGATCTGATAGAACATCGACCGCCCGCTATGGACCAGTCGCGGGCCTTCGGCAGCCGGGGTGGCGGGCAATGCGCCCTCAACCCCCGCGCCGGTCTGGGGAATTTCCGGCAGCAGCCCGATCAGGCGCAGGAACCCTTCGGGCGGGTGCAGATAGACCACCGAATCATAGTAAAGCGCGGCCCCGCCATTCATGAGCGCGCTCAGCATCAGCGCGCCCGTGGCCAGCACGACAAAGCCCCAGAAGCTGCGCCCGCCATTGCTGCGGATCCCTGCCGCAGGCAGGCTGGGCGCGCTGGCGCGCAGCGCCGCTGTCCGTTTGCGGATGCGTGCAATGGCGCGCAGCGTGGGTTCGTCAAAGAGCAGCGTGAAGATATGCGCCAGCCCCAGCGCCAGCGCCAGATAGGCCAGCATCACCGGCAATTCGGGCAGGGTCAGATGCACATGCTGCCAGGCCACCAGCGAATAAAGTAGCGGCACATGCACCAGATAAAGCGCAAATGAAATCCGCCCAAGCCATTGCAGCGGCGCGGTTTCAAAAAACCGCCGCGCAGTGGCCAGCAGATAGACGCCAAGCAGGATCAGGCTTGCCGCGACCACCGGCATCAGCCCCCAGACATTGCCCGGTTGCAGCCTCTGGGGCAGAAATTCCAGCCCCCAGCGTTCGGCAAAGCCCTGCCCCGGCGCGCCCAGAACCATTCCGCCCAGCAGTGCCGCCACGCCAATGGCGGGTGAAAGCCGCGCCAGCAGCCCGGCCTTGTGCGCCTCATAGATCAGCGCGCCGGTGACAAAGCACAGATAGGCGTCGCGCATCGCCAGCAGCGCCAGCGCGGCAAAGCCTGCCAGCGCCACAAATCGCAGCCAGCCGCGAAACCCGCCCAGCCAGTAGACCCCGAACAGAAAGGCAGAGCCGACAAGTTCGATCTGCATCGCCCAGAGCACATTGTTGAAGGCCGAACTGCCCGTGATGAAACTGCCCAGAAGCCCGTCATGCAATGCGTCGAACAGGCCGGGCAGCGGTGCCTGCACAGTATAGCTTAACCATAGCGACGGGGCGTCGAATGTCGCGGCCAGTTCGCGCGCGGCGGTTGGAAACAGGCTTAGCCACAGATAGGCCAGCATCACGCTGGCCAGCACCGGCACTGCCAGGCGCAGATAGCGGATCAGCAGGTTCTCGATCAGATGGCGGTGGCGGCGCTCTGCCGCGGCGGCCATGACAAAGCCTGACAGCACGAAAAACACCGCCACGGCAAAAGGGCCGTTCCAGAACACGGCAAGCGGCGTGTCCACCAGCAAGGGCGGCGCGGTGGCGTAATCGGCCACCCATTGCGGATGCAGCATCGCCAGATAATGGAACACCACGACAATGCAGGCGGCAAAGCCGCGCAGCCCGTCAAAACCGGCAATGCGGCCAGCGACAGGGGCTTGGGTCATGGCATATGGCGTTGGCATGTGGTGTCCTGCATGACATCTGCCGCCGGTCTAGGCGAGCAATGGGACGGTTTGTGGATCGCAAGTTGACATCTTGAAGGCCGGAATGTGAAGTGATCATGACGGGCATCAGGCAGGAAAACGCATGACGGATAGCGCGGGCGATGCGGCACAGGGGCTGCTGGCGGCCTGCCCCGACACGGTTCTGGCGGTCGATCTGGATGGCACATTGGTCCAGATCGACATGCTGCGCAACGCGCTGGCGGGGCTGTTGGCGCGCGCGCCCTGGTCGGTATTTGCCTTGGGCGCGGCGCTTGTGCGGGGGGGCAGGCCGGGGATCAAGCGCGCCGTGGCGCGCCGTGCGGGATGCGTGCCTGCCGATCTGCCCTATAATCCGCATGTGCTGGCGCTGATCCGGCACTGGCGCGGCGCAGGGCGCAAGGTGGTGCTGGCCACTGCCGCCGATGCGCGTGTGGCCGAAGCGATTGCCGCGCATCTGGGGCTGTTCGATGCGGTCCATGCCTCGGCCCCCGGACGCAATCTGAAAGGCCGGGTGAAGGCCGACTTCCTGGTACAAAACTATGGCGCGCGGGGTTTTGTCTATGTCGGGGATTCGCGCGCCGATCTGCATGTGTGGAAACAGGCCGCCGGGGCGGCGCTGGCTTCGTCGGACGCGGCGCTGAAAACCGCGCTGGCGGCGCTGGGCCTGCCGGTGCAATCGGTGGCGATGCCGCCGCGCGCGGGGCAGCGCACGCTGCACTAGCGCGGGTTTAAGGGCTTTTTCGTAGAACTTGGCACATCCGGCTGACCGGTCTGGCAGGCGCGGGGGGCAATGCCCTGCGCTCGCATCCGGTCATCCGCCCCGCTCTCGCATGACAAGGAAGGCGCATTCATGACACTGGCCGTCACCAACCCCGCAGCGCTGGCCGTTCCGCCCTTTTCGGCAGGGCTGGAGCATTTCTCGCAAAGCACGGGCCGCCCCGGCACGCCAACCTATGATCAGGCGGGCTTTGCCGCCTTCGTGCCCGCAGACCCCGATTTCGGCAGCGCGCTGGAAATCCAGAAGATCAGCGCCACCACCCGCCTGCGCTGGGTGGGCGAGGTGCCGTTGCTGCCGGGCAGCTATCTGCGGCTGCGGCTGCGCATCAAGGCGATGGCGGGGGTGATGCCGGATGTGCGGCTGGCTGCCTGGGTGGGCGACAGCGCGGGCGATGAGCTGACCGGCCTGACCACCACTGCCGCCCAGACCAGCCTGACAAGCTATGGCGAGGTGGTGGAGCTTTCGGCCATCATCGGCACCGGCGCGCGGCCGGGGGTGGATATGGTCTGGCCGCTGGCGGCCAGCTTCGCCCATCTGGGCTTTGACCTGACCGGCCCCACCGGCGGGGTGGTGCGGGTTGATGATCTTGCGATCGAGGATGTCAGCGCGCTTTATGCCGCCGATCTGCTCAGCGTGGTTGATCCGCGCGATTTCGGCGCGCTGGGCGATGGCGTCAGCGATGATCGCCCGGCCTTTCTGGCCGCGCTGGATGCGGCCAATGGGCGGCGTCTGCTGGTGCCGGACGGCGACTATGTCATTGGCGATGACCTGATCATCGACACCGAAGCAGTGTTTCGCGGCACGCTGGTCATGGATGATGCGGCCATCCTGATCCTGCAACGCAATTTCGACCTGCCGGGATATGAGGCCGCGATGGGCAGCCCCGAGTTGGGTTTTCGCAAGGGGGTTCAGGCGCTGTTTCACACCAGCAGCCACACCGATTTCAACCTGCGCGGGCGGCGGGTGCGGCTAAGCGCGCCGGTCGATGTGTTCGCGCTGGCCGGGCAGGATGGCAGTGTGACGCGCCGCAGCATCAGCAATGGCCTGTTCGACTGCGTCGAAAGCTCCGACTGGAACAGCGATATCCAGACCAGCATTGCCAGCTATGATCCGGCCAACCCGCTGACGTTGTCATCTGTAGCCGATATCGGCGATATCCCGGTGGGCGCGCATGTGTCGGGCGTGGGGGTCGGGCGAGAGGTCTATGTGCGCGCGCGCAATGTCGCGGCGGGCACGCTGACATTGTCGCAGCCGCTGCATGGTGGCGCGATGACGCAGGATTTCACTTTCGAGCGGTTCAAATATGTGCTCGATTTTTCGGGCTTTTCCAATATGCGCAATTTCGAGATGCACATGCTGGAATTCATGTGCCGCGGGCGGGGCAGTTGCGTGATGCTGCCCGAAGATGGCCGCGTCACCCGCTTCAGCCATTGCTACTTCAACCGCCCCGGCGCGCGGGCGATCACCTCTGTCGGGCGGGGCTGTCAGGGGCTGATCGTGGATCATTGCCAGTTCAGCAGCTCGCAGATGACCACGCCGTCGCAGGATCGCACGGTGATTGCCTTCAATGTCAATGCCAATGACGCCAAGATCCGCAACAACCGCGCCGTGATGTGGGCGCATTTCGGGGTGATGCATGGCTCTGGCCATCTGATCCTTGGCAATCACTTCTTTGCCGGTGACGGGGCGTCGCAGGGCATTCGTCAGGCCGGGATCGTGCTGACGCGCGGCAATGCTGCAACCACCATCAGCGGAAACTACATCGATAATTGCTTCATCGAACTGTCCAATGAACATGACCCGGAACCTGATTTCACCACCGGCTTTTCCTTTGGCGGGGTCACGATCACCGGCAATATCTTCATGGCGATCAGTGTCGCGCCCTGGTTCAGCTGGATCGTGATCAGCCCGTATGGCGAAGGGCATTACATTCAGGGCTTGCAGATCTCGGGCAATGTGTTCCGCACTGTTGCCTCGCGCATTGACCGCGCCGAGGCGCTGGACACCACCCGCGCCAGCCTGGATTTTGGCCGCACGCGCAATCTGATTTTTGAGAACAACGCCTATAACGGTATCGACTACCCGGCGGAAAATCCTGCCGTGATCGTCCATGACCAGAATACCGAGGCCACCAACTGGACCATCGATTCCGGCGGCAAGCTGCCTTTCGGGGCCAGATTGCGCACGGTGTCTTCGGTGGTGATGGAAAATGCGCTGCGTGACGCGGATGACACCATCCACCACCACATGCCCTATGCCCAGACCGGGCAGGGACCGAACAGCGATCAGGCAAGGCTGCGCTGGCCTGTGGCACTGCGCGGGCGGGTGGTGGTGACGATGCGCGTTGACCGGCCGGTCTAGGGGCAGGATTATTTCAGGTAGAAACTGTTGCGATCAGAACTGACGAAAGCAAAGGTGGCCACTGTTTCAATCTGACATGATCTTGAGAGGGTGGTCTTCACCTCGGACAAGATACCCGGTGACAGCTTCAAGGCCGATGCGGAGATTGAGTTTTGTCCCGCGCGGGGACAAGGCCGCAGGCCGCCGCGCAGCGCCCGTCCGCCCCGCCGGTCAGGCGCTGTTCACCGTTGCACATCGTTGAACCGCCGGAATATGCCGCGCCATAAACTGCCCGGCCCGAAACGTCAGAGCGCCCGCCCGCGGACGGGCGTAGCGCGGCGCGTCTCTTACGCTTGGTCGCGCAGGGTTGCGCGTCGTCACTGATGGCCGTGTCTTGTGTCTGAGACGGAACACCAAGGGCGCGGCCCCCTGCGATAGCCCCTGCCTCGCGCGCCTGTGTTGTCTTTATGCTGGATTGCGCGCGCGCTTCGCGGTAGTCTGGAGGGCAGACCCGGCAAACGGGCGCGAACAGGCAGTATCGAGGCAGTCGCATGACAGAAATGGTCTATGGCACCGCGCCTGTGCGCGTGGTGGACCCGGTCCTTCCCCGCTGGTGGCGCACGATCGACAAGGTGAGTTTTTCCGCCGTGCTGCTGCTGATCTGTGTCGGGCTGTTGCTGGGGCTGGCGGCCTCGCCCCCACTGGCCGCGCGCAACGGGCTGCCTGCCTTCTTCTACGTGCAGCGGCAGGCCGCCTTTTCGGTGCTGGCGATCATCGCCCTGCTGGCGCTGTCGATCTGTTCGCCCGAACGCATCCGCCGTCTGGCCGTGCTGGGTTGTGTCGTCTCTTTTGGCGTGCTGGTGGCGCTGCCCTTCATCGGCACGGATTTCGGCATGGGGGCCAAGCGCTGGATCAGCCTTGGATTTGCGTCGGTGCAGCCTTCGGAGTTTCTAAAGCCCGTGCTGGCGGTGACACTGGCCTGGCTGATGGCGTCATCGCATGATCTGAACGGGCCGCCGCCGGGCAAGACATTGTCGCTGGGGCTGGTCATGCTGGTGGTGGGGTTTCTGGTGATGCAGCCCGATTTCGGGCAGGCGGCGCTGATCTCTGCGGGCTGGATGGTCATGTTCTTCGTCGCCGGTGCGCCGATCCTGCCATTGGTCGGTCTGGCGGCGTTATTGCTGCTTGGCGGTTGGGTGGCCTATAACAATTCCGAGCATTTCGCCCGGCGCATCGATGGCTTCCTGTCGCCCGAAATCGATCCGCGCACGCAGATGGGCTTTGCCCAGAACGCCATTTCCGAAGGCGGGTTTTTCGGCGCAGGCGTTGGCGAGGGGCGCGTGAAATGGAACCTGCCCGAAGCGCATACCGATTTCATCATCGCCGTTGCCGCCGAGGAATACGGCTTCATTCTGGTGCTGTTCATCATCGCGCTTTATGCCACCATCCTGATCCGGTCACTGTTTCGGCTGATGCGCGAACGCGATGTCTTCATCCGGCTGGCGGGAACCGGGCTGGTGGTGGTGTTCAGCATGCAGGCGATGATCAACATGGCCGTGGCGGTGCGGCTGCTGCCGTCCAAAGGCATGACTTTGCCGTTCGTGTCCTATGGCGGGTCATCGCTGGTTGCGACCGGCATCGCAATCGGTATGCTTCTGGCATTCACACGCACCCGCCCGCAAGGCGAGATCGGGGAAATCCTGTCTCGGCGGGGCTTGGGCTGAAAGGGGCCGCATGTCCAGTAAAGCACCGCTGGTTCTGATCGCAGCCGGGGGCACAGGGGGGCATATGTTCCCTGCCCAGGCATTGGCCGAGGCGCTGCTGGCGCGCGGCTGGCGCGTGGCGCTGTCAACCGATGCGCGCGGCGCGCGCTATGCCGGGGGGTTTCCCGCCAAGGTCAGCCGCGAGATTGTGAAATCGGCAACCTTCGCGCGCGGCGGGCTGGGGGCCAAGGCGCTGGTGCCGCTGCAATTGGCCGCCGGGGTGATGCGCGCCGTGGCCCGCATGGTGCTGGACCGCCCGCGCGTGGTGGTGGGCTTTGGCGGTTACCCGTCCGTGCCTGCCCTGACTGCGGCCTGGATATTGCGTGTGCCGCGCATGATCCATGAACAGAATGGTGTGCTGGGCAAGGTCAACGCCTTCTTCGCCCGCCGCGTCAGCAAGCTGGCCTGTGGCACATGGCCGACCGAGGGCGTCGCCGAAGGCACCGCCGAGTTCACCGGCAACCCGGTGCGCGCAGCCGTGCTGGCGCGGGCGGGGGCGGGGTATATCCCGCCCGGTGATTACCCGATGGATCTGCTGGTGATAGGCGGCAGCCAGGGCGCGCGCATCCTTTCCGATGTCGTGCCCGCCGCGATCACCGCGCTGCCCGACGACATGAAGCGCAATCTGAGCGTGGCACATCAGGCGCGCGAGGAAGACATCGCCCGCGTGGTCGCCGCCTATGAAGAAGGCGGTGTCAGCGCAGAGATTGCGCCCTTCTTCGACGATATTCCGCGCCGCTTGTCGGAATGCCAGCTGGTGATCAGCCGCGCGGGCGCGTCCTCGGTCGCCGATATCTCGGTGATCGGGCGGCCTGCGGTGCTGGTGCCCTACAAGGCCGCCACGGCCAATCATCAGGCCGCCAATGCGCGGATGCTGTCGCGCGCCGATGCGGCTGTGGTGTTCCCCGAAAGCCAGTTCACCCCCGAAGCGCTGCAAGAGTCGCTGCACTCGATCCTGACCAACCCCAAGGCCGCCGAGCGCATGGCACGCGCCGCAGTGTCCGTCGGGCGCCCCGATGCCACCGAGCGGCTGGTTGCGCTGGTCGAGGCGCTTGCCCGAAAGGAAACCCCATGAGCCCTGCCACCAAGCTGCCCACAGATATCGGCCCGATCCATTTCATCGGCATTGGCGGCATCGGCATGTCGGGCATTGCCGAGGTGCTGATGACGCATGGCTATCGCGTGCAGGGGTCGGACCTGAAAGCCAGCGCGATTACCGAGCGGCTGGAAAGCCTTGGCGCGACCGTCTTCATTGGCCAGCGCGCCGAAAATCTGGGCGATGCGGCGGTGGTGGTGGTGTCAACCGCGATCAAGCCCGACAACCCTGAACTGCGTCAGGCCCGCAGCCTTGGCCTGCCTGTGGTGCGCCGCGCCGAGATGCTGGCAGAGCTGATGCGCCTGCGGTCCAACATCGCGGTGGCAGGCACGCATGGCAAGACCACCACCACGACGATGGTGGCTGCCCTGCTGGATGAAGGCGGGCTTGACCCCACGGTGATCAATGGCGGGGTGATCCACGCCTATGGCTCTAATGCGCGCGCGGGCGCGGGCGAATGGATGGTGGTCGAGGCTGATGAGAGCGATGGAAGTTTCAACCGCCTGCCCGCGACAATTGCCATCGTCACCAATATCGACCCCGAACATATGGAACATTGGGGCAGTTTCGACGCGCTGCGCAAGGGATTTCATGATTTCGTCAGCGGCATTCCCTTCTACGGGCTGGCGATCTGCTGCACCGATCACGCGGAAGTGCAGGCGCTGGTTGCGCGCATCACCGACCGTCGTGTGGTAACCTTCGGCTTCAATGCGCAGGCCGATATCCGCGCTGTGGGGCTGCGCTATGACAAGGGGGTGGCGCAGTTCGATATCGCGCTGCAGGATGAAGAGCGCATGATCACCGGCTGCACCCTGCCGATGCCCGGCGATCACAATGTCTCAAACGCGCTGGCCGCTGTGGCCGCCGCGCGGCATCTGGGCATGAATGGCGCCGAGATCCGCGCGGCCCTTGCGAAATTCGGTGGCGTCAATCGCCGCTTTACCCGTCTGGGAGAGGTCGGCG
Organism: Paracoccaceae bacterium; assembly: GCA_020832655.1. GTDB lineage: Bacteria > Pseudomonadota > Alphaproteobacteria > Rhodobacterales > Rhodobacteraceae > Roseinatronobacter. Next base: position 85,382 of record JAFIEF010000004.1, on the reverse strand, counting down.
GTATCACCATCATCGATGATTACGGCCATCACCCGGTCGAGATTGCCGCAGTACTGCGCGCTGCACGGCAGGCGCTGGGGGGCACGGGGCGGGTAATTGCCGTGCATCAGCCGCATCGCTATTCGCGCCTGTCAAACCTGTTCGAGGATTTCTGCACCTGTTTCAATGATGCCGATGTGGTGGGCATCGCCCCGGTCTATGCGGCGGGTGAAGACCCGGTCGCAGGGGCGGGGCGCGATGATCTGGTGGCGGGCTTGGGCGCGCATGGCCACCGTTCAGCCCATCCGATCAGCACCGAGGATGATCTGGAAGCGCTGGTGCGCGCGCATGCGCGCGCGGGCGATATGGTGGTCTGTCTGGGCGCGGGCACGATTTCGGCATGGGCGCATGGATTGCTGCCGCGGCTGCGCGAAGCGGCGGCCTGACCGACGGCAAAGGGCGAAGGGAGCGTGCCGATGAGTTCTGAGCTTATGATCTACGCCTTCATGGCGGTGACGCTGATCGCAGGCGGGCTGATCGGCTATCTGCTGATGTCGCAGCGCCGCAAGCGTGCGCTGACGGCAGTGGCGGTCGGGCATGGGGTCGCGTTGGTCGGGCTGCTTGTGGGGACTGGCTTTGGCGGACCGCAACAGGCGCTGGGCTATGCGATATTGCTAAGCGTCTTTGTCGTGCCCGCCTGTCTGGGGCTGGCGGCAGGCAGCGGCCTTGGCTGGTGGCGTGGCCGGGGCGGATAGCCAGCAAGGCGCCCGCAAGCCGGTGTTGCCCGCCTTGCAGGCGCGCCTGATGCGCGGGCGCGCATCAGGCAGATGGTCCAGACGTTACGTCTTGAGGCTGGCCAGCAGCCGATCAGCCTCGGGCTTGCCCTTGGCGATGGCGGCCGATTTCACCGGGCCATAGCCGCGAAATTCCAGCGCGCTGGACAGGATGCGGCGGATCAGCGCCAGATTGCCCCTCTGCGCATGGGCGGCGACATCGCGCATGACCCCTTCATACCAGCCGATCAGCGCCACTTCCTCGCGCCGGTCATGGCTGAAACGGAACGGGTCCGCCCATGTGCCGCGCAAGCCCCGCCCGCGCGCAAGCCAGCGCAGAAGCGGGGCCAGCCACGGCCCGAAGCTGCGCTTGAGCGGCCGCCCGCGCGCATCCTTGCCCCAGTTCAGCAGGGGCGGCGCCATGTGGAAATTGACGCGAAAGCCGGGTTCAAATTCGGCCAGAATCTGTTCTTCAAAGCTGGTCTGGCTGTGCAGCCGCGCGACTTCATATTCATCCTTACAGGCCATCAGCCGAAACAGCGCCTTGGCCGCAATCAGCGTCAGCTCTTCGGCATGCGCAGGCGGCAGCGCGGCGCGGAAAGCTTCCAGCCGATCGCGGTAGCGCTGTGCATACCCCGCATTCTGATAGCCGGTCAGGAATTCGGCGCGGTGGGCGATGACCTCTGCCAGGGTTTCGGGCTGTTTCTCCGGCTCCTCCTGCGGCAGGGCGTCGGGGTTTGCCGCCATCACCCGGCCCAGATCAAAGGCGCGGTGGTTGCGCTCTACCGCGGTGCCATTAAGCACGATCGCCTGTTTCAGCGCCATCTCGCTGACCGGCACCAGCCCCTTTTGCCACGCATAGCCCAGCATCATGACATTGGCAAAGACCGCATCCCCCATCAGCCGTTCGGCCAGCCTGTTGGCGTCAAACCCGAACAGGTTTTCGGCCCCCACAGCCCCGGCGATGACATCGGCGCGCGCGTCAATGCGCAGTTGCGCATCGCGGTTGAGCACCAGATCGCCCGTGGGCATTTCGGCGCGGTTCAGCACGATCTGCGTGCCAGGGCGGTAATGGCGCGATGCGGCGGGCGAGGACGACACCACCGCATCGCAGCCGATCACCGCCTCTGCCGCGCCCTGATCGATGCGCACCTGGTGGATGTCTTCAGGGCGTTGCCCAAGCCGGATATAGCTGAGCACCGTGCCGAATTTCTGCGCGAAACCGGTGAAATCCAGCACGCTGGCGCCCTTGCCTTCCAGATGTGCGGCCATTGTCACCACTGCCCCCACAGTCACGACGCCGGTGCCGCCCACCCCTGTCACCAGCAGATCATAGGGCTGGGCCAGATCGGGCAGGCGGGGCGCGGGCAGATCGGCCAGCAGGGGGGCAAGGTCCAGATCCGCGCCGGTTTTCTTGCGCCGTGTAGCCCCTTCCAGCGTGACGAAGCTGGGGCAGAACCCGTTGAGGCAGCTAAAATCCTTGTTGCAGCTTGACAGGTTGATCTTGCGCTTGCGCCCCAGCGGGGTTTCCAGCGGCTCGACCGACAGGCAGTTGCTTTCGACCGAGCAGTCGCCGCAGCCTTCGCAGACCAGCGGGTTGATCATGACAAAGCGTTTGGGGTCATCTTCCTGCCCGCGCTTGCGGCGGCGGCGCTTTTCGGTGGCGCAGCTCTGTTCATAGATCAGCACTGTCACGCCCGGTATCTCGCGCAATTCGCGCTGCACTGCGTCCAGATCGGCGCGACCATGCAGGCTGGTGCCGGCAGGGAAATCGCGCAGATGGAACTTGGCCGGATTGTCCGAGACCACGGCGATGCGCTCCACCCCTTCGGCGCGGCTGGACAGCGCGATGTTCTGCACGCTGATCGGGCCGTCAACCGGCTGGCCGCCGGTCATCGCCACAGCATCATTATAGAGGATCTTGAAGGTGATATTGGCCCCTGCCGCCACCGCCTGACGCAGCGCCAGAGAGCCGGAATGATACCATGTCCCTTCACCGAGATTCTGGAACATATGCTTGCCGCCATTATATTTCTGCGCCACGGCGACCGGCACGCCCTCGCCCCCCATCTGGGCAAAGCCATCGGTTTCGCGGTTCATCCAGCTTGCCATCACATGGCAGCCGATGCCGCTGGCGGCCTTGCTGCCCTCTGGCAGCCTGGTTGATGTGTTATGCGGGCAGCCCGAGCAGAAATAGGGCGTGCGTTTCGCACCCTCGACGCTTAGCAGGATCGGCGGCTGCGCGCGCAGCGCGCGCGCCTTTGCGGGCAGCCCTTCATCGGGGAAATGCCGGTCCAGACGCTCGGCTAGTATCGGCACCAGTTGCAGGGGCGACAACTCTCCGGTCCAGGGCACCAGATCGCGCGTGGCCGCAGCATCATGCTTGCCCACCATCTTTTCGGGCTTGTCGCCCGGCCAGTCATAGAAATATTCCTTGAACTGGCTTTCGATGATGCCGCGCTTTTCCTCGATCACCAGCACCTCTTTCTTGCCGCGCACGAAATCCAGCGCTGCGCGGCGTGCCAGGGGCCAGACCATGCCGACCTTGTAGATATCGATGCCCAAACGATGGCAGACGGCCTCTTGCAGCCCCAAGAGGCGCAGCGCCTCCATCGTATCGAGATGCCCCTTGCCGGTGGTGACGATACCGAAGCGCGCATCGGGCAGATCATAGATGCGCCGGTCGATGGGGTTGGCCTCGATAAAGGCTTCGACCGCGCGCAGCTTGTGGCCGATGCGGGCCTCGATCTCTGGGCTGGGCAGATCGCCCCGGCGCACATGCAGCCCGCCCGGCGGCAATTCGATCTCGGGCAGGGTAAAGCGGCGCTCGGGCGGCAGGATCAGCGACTGGCCCGATTCCACGGTTTCCGAAATGGCCTTGAAGCCGACCCATGTGCCCGAATAGCGCGACAGCGCATAGCCATAAGCCCCGAATTCCAGATACTCGGCCACATTGGCCGGGTTCAGTGTGGGCATGAACCATGTCATGAAGGCGACATCGGATTGATGCGGCATGGAAGACGACACGCAGCCATGATCATCGCCCGCCACCACCAGCACGCCGCCCCTGGGGGATGACCCATAGGCATTGCCATGACGCAGCGCATCGCCAGAGCGGTCCACCCCCGGCCCCTTGCCATACCACATGCCGAAGATGCCTTCATGCACGCAAGCAGGGTCAAGGCTGGCCTGTTGTGCGCCCAGCACCGCCGTTGCGCCCAGATCTTCGTTCACCGCCGGCATGAAGGTGATGTCGTGCTGCGCAATCAGCTCTTGGGCGCCCCACAACTCCTTGTCGAACGCCCCAAGGGGCGAGCCGCGATAGCCCGACACGAACCCGCCGGTGTTCAGCCCCGCCGCGCGGTCGCGGCGTGCCTGATCCAGCAATATGCGCACCAGCGCCTGGGTGCCGGTCAGGAATACACGGCCGTCCTGCCGGGTGTAGCGGTCGGACAGGGCATAGGTCTGGAATGCGTGGCGTTGATCGGTCATGCTGGCCTCCCTTTATCCCCGGAAAAATAGCATCATGGATGCGAAAAATCCGACCAGAATTGCGGCGGGTTTGTGCAAAATTGGAAAACCATGCCAATATGGGGCCATAAAGTGACAGGATTTGCCATGAAGCTTGACCGCCGTGATCTGAAGCTGCTGGAACTCTTGCAACAGGACAACCGCACTGCCACTGCCGCACTGGCCGAGGCGGTGGGCATGTCCGGCTCGGCCTGCTGGCGGCGCATCCGCGCTTTTGAAGAGGCAGGCATCATCACCGGCTACGCCGCGCAGGTGGACCCGGCCCGGCTGGGGCTGGGGTTTCAGGCCATTGTGCTGGTGCATCTTACCCGCCATGACCCGGCGCAGCTTGGCGATTTCCTGCAGGAAATCGCGGCCCGCCCCGAAGTGATGGATTGCTTCGCCACCACCGGGCAGGCGGATTATCATCTGCGCGTGCTGTGTCGCGACATCACCGCCTATAACAGCTTTCTGGAAGATTTCCTGTTCCGCCAGCCTGCGGTGCAAAGCGCCCAGACCAATGTCGTGCTGCGCGAGATCAAGCGCGCGACAAGCTGCCCTTGCGAGGTGCCGCCGGATGCGCTGTGACGGGCGACCCCGGGCCTTGCCGCACCAGCGCGACCATGTCGCATGCGCCATGCCCCGCCGCTGACCTGCGCCTCCGGCGGGGATATTTGGGCAAGGCTGAAAGCGCAGCGCGGCACCGCACCTCAAACCAGCAGGCTGGCAAGAGGCGCGGTGCTTTCACCCTTGGCGGTCATCGGCATCCCTGCCTGTACCGCGCAACCACTTTCGCGCAAAATGGTAAACAAAGCCTTTTCATCCTTGTCCAAATATCCCGGGGGAGTCGCCCGCAGGGCGACGGGGGCAGCGCCCCCGATACTCTGCCATTGGCAGAGTGTCAGGCCGTGTCCGGGCTTTCGACAAAGCGGATCAACCGGGGCAGGCAGACGCGCCTGAGGTCGTAATTCTCGATGATGCTTTGACGCGCGGCGGCACGCAGGCCGTGATAGCGCTGCGGCGCGGCCAGCGCGTCGGTCAGCAATTCCGACCAGCCCTCGATGTCGAAGAAATCCACCAGCCGGCCATTGACGCCATCGCTGATCACCTCCTCCACCGGGCCGGTGCGCGAGCCGATCACCAGCGCGCCCATGCTCATCGCTTCGAGCATCGACCATGACAGCACGAAGGGCACGCTGAGATAGGCATGCACCCGGCTGACGCGCATCAGCGCCACAAATTCTGCATAGGGCACGCGGCCGGGAAAATGCACGCGCGACAGGTCAAGCCGGCCTTGCAATTCGCCCAGGAAATGCGTCTTCCATGTGCCTTGCGGTGGCGCGGCACCATAGCTGACACCATCGCCGCCCAGTATGACCACCTGCGCCTGCGGGCGCGCGGCAAGGATATCGGGCAGGGCGCGCAGAAAGACATGAATGCCACGATAGGGTTCAAGATTGCGCGCGACATAGGTCAGCACCTCGTCCCCGGCCTGCAGCACGCGGCCACCCGGTAGCTGAAAGCGGGCCTCGGGGTCGGGGGTCAGGCGGTCGGTGTCGATGCCGTCATGGGTGATGGTGATCTTGTCGCGAAAGCAGGGTGGGAAGCTGTCGGCCTGCCATTCGGTGGGCGACAGCGCGGCATCACACTGCACCATTGCCAGCGCCAGATGCGCCTGTCGCGCGACCACCGAAAACTGCCGCGCCACGTCATCACTGCTGAATTCGGGGTCAAAGCCCACATCCAGCCCTCTGGTGGCATAGTAGAATTCGGCATAGCTCAGATGCCGCGCCGCGGGCCAGATTTCGCGCAAGAACAGCGTCTCTCCCCAGCCGGAATGGCCGAACACCACATCGGGGGTAAAGCCGATCTTGTCGCGCAGTTGCAACGCGGCGCGCGCGGCGCGATGGGCGCGGTCGGTCATGGCGGTATAGGTCGTGCCCAGCCGCGACTGGCGCGGGTCAGGGGCCGGGTCGGGCATGGGGTAGCGGTAGCTGCGCACTGCGCTTTGCTGCTGGTTGCTTTCCGCCGTCAGCGCGATGACGTGATGCCCGCGCTTTGCCAGCGCCGGGGCCAGATGGCGGAACTGGCCGGGGAAGTTCTGATGCACGAACAGGATTTTCATCTGACCTGCCCGTGCCGCATCTTAAGCCGCCCCGATTGCCGTGATGTCGAAGGCTGCGGCCAGAAGCTGTCTGGTGTAATCCGATTGCGGCGCATCAAACACCTGCTCGATGGGTCCGGCCTCGACCACATCGCCCTGTTTCATCACGATCACCTTATGCGACAGCGCGCGCACCACGCGCAGATCATGGCTGATGAACAGATAGGCCAGCCCGTGGCGGCGTTGCAGGCTGCGCAGCAATTCGACGATCTGGACCTGCACGGTCATGTCCAGTGCCGAGGTCGGTTCATCCAGCACCACCAGCTTGGGGCGCAGGATCATGGCGCGGGCAATGGCGATGCGCTGGCGCTGGCCGCCGGAAAATTCATGCGGGTAGCGCGCCATTGTGGCGGGGTCGAGACCCACCTCTTCCATGATTTCGGCGACAAGTTCCTGCTGGGTGCGACCTGTCGGAATACCATGCACGCCAAAGCCTTCGGCGATGATCTGTTCCACTGTCATGCGCGGGCTGAGGCTGCCGAAAGGATCCTGAAACACCACCTGCAGATCGCGCCGCAGCGCGCGCAATTCGCGGAATTTGCGCCCCTGGATGTTCTGGCCATCGAACAGGATCGGCCCCTTGCTGGAAATCAGCCGCAGGATCGCCAGCGCCAGCGTTGTCTTGCCGGAACCGGATTCGCCCACGATCCCCAGTGTTTCGCCCGCGCGCAGCGACAGCGTCGCGTCATTGACGGCTTTCACATGGCCCACTGTGCGGCGCAGGAAGCCGCGCTGAATCGGAAACCAGATGCGCAGGCTTTCGGTTTTCAGAAGTTCCGGCGCGCCTGCGGGCACAGGGTCGGGGGCACCCACGGATTCGGCGGCCATAAGCTTGCGCGTATAGGGGTGGCGGGGCGCGTCAAAGACATCGGCGGTCGGGCCTTGCTCGACAATCTCGCCATCCTTCATCACGCAGATGCGGTCGGCAAAGCGGCGCACGATGTTCAGATCATGGGTGATGAACAAAAGGCTCATCCCCTCGGCGCGTTTCAGATCGACCAGCAGTTCCAGTATCTGTGCCTGAATGGTGACATCAAGCGCGGTGGTCGGTTCATCGGCGACCAGCAGTTCGGGGCCATTGGCCAGCGCCATTGCAATCATCACCCGCTGGCGCTGCCCGCCGGACAATTGATGCGGATAGGCCGAAAGGCGGCTTTCGGCGTCGCGGATGCCCACCTTTTCCAGCAATTCCAGCACCCGCACCCGCGCTTTCGCCCCTGCCAGCCCCTGATGCAGGGCCAGGCTTTCGGTGATCTGCTTTTCGATGGTGTGCAGCGGGTTCAGGCTGGTCATCGGCTCTTGAAAGATGAAGCTGATATCATTGCCGCGCACCTGCCGCAGTGCCTTTTCGCTGGCGCCCACCAGCTCGGACCCCTTGAACCGGACCGATCCCGACACCTGCGCCGAATCCGGCAACAGCCCGACCGTGGACAGCGCGGTGACGGATTTGCCCGACCCCGATTCGCCCACCAGCGCCACGGTTTCGCCGCGCGCAACATGAAACGACACCCCGCGCACGGCCTGCACCTGATGCCCGGCTTGCGCGAAACTGACCGACAGGTTCTGCACATCCAGCAGCCGGGTCATGCGAAGGTCTTTCTTGGGTCAAACGCATCGCGCACGCCTTCAAAGATGAAGACCAGAAGCGACAGCATGATTGCGAAGGTGAAGAAGGCCGAAAAGCCCAGCCAGGGCGCTTGCAGATTGTTCTTGGCCTGAAGCGTCAATTCACCCAGGCTTGGTGCCGATGACGGCAGGCCGAAGCCCAGAAAATCCAGTGCCGCCAGCGACCCGATCACGCCAGTGACGATGAAGGGCAGGAAGGTCAGTGTCGCCACCATCGCATTGGGCAGCACATGGCGGAACATGATTGTGGTATTGCTGACCCCCAGCGCGCGGGCGGCGCGGACATACTCGAAATTGCGCGCGCGCAGGAATTCGGCGCGCACCACGCCCACAAGGCCGGTCCACCCAAACAGCGTCATCAAAAAGACCAGAAGCCAGAAATTCATCATGAACATCGATGACACGATGATGATGATGTAAAGCGAGGGCACCGAATTCCAAAGCTCGATCACGCGCTGGAACAGCAAATCCAGCAAGCCCCCGAAAAAGCCCTGCACTGCCCCCGCAACAATACCGATGACGGATGTCAGCACCGTCACGGCCAGCGCGAAGGTGATCGACAGCCGGAAGCCATAGATGATGCGCGCCAGCACATCGCGCGCGGTGCCATCGGTGCCCAGCCAGTGGCGGCTTTCAGGTGGGGACGGCGCGGCGCGGCCGATATCATTGACGGTGTTGTAGCTGTAGGGGATCAGCGGCCAGACCATCCAGCCCGGCTCAATCTCCTGCCCGTCCACAATGCCGGTGGTTTCGGCCTGTTCCATTGCCGCGCGCGGGTCATCAAGGCACAGCTCTGCCCCGCCAGTGCGGATCAGGCATTGCACTTCCGGGTCGCGATAGGAGGCTTCGGTCCTGAAATCCCCGCCAAAGGTGGTTTCGGCATAGAAATTGTGGATCGGGAAGTAATATCCCCCGCGGTAATTGATCACGATCGGGCGGTCATTGGCGATGTATTCGGCAAAAAGCGACAGCCCATAAAGCACACCCAGAATGATCAGCGACCAGAAGGCGCGGCGATTGGCCTTGAAATTGCGCCAGCGGCGCTGATTCAGCGGCGACAGGGTTATGCCGAAGCGCCGCTTGGGGGCGGGAAGGGGCGCGGTGTCACCAGCCGCATGATCGGGGGCCGGTGGTGACGGCATCGGTGCATCATGGGCGGGCTGTGCGGTGCGGGGGACAGGCTGATCCATTGCTCAGGTCTCTCGCGTCTCGAAATCGATGCGGGGGTCAATCCAGACATACATCAGGTCTGAAATCAGACCCACCACCAGCCCGATCAGGCTGAAAACGAACAGCGTGCCGAACATCACCGGATAGTCGCGCGCCACCACCGCCTCGAATCCCAGCCGCCCCAGACCGTCAAGCGAGAAGATGGTTTCGATGATCAGCGAGCCGCCAAAAAACACGCCCACAAACACCGCCGGAAACCCCGCGATGACAATCAGCATGGCGTTGCGGAAGACATGGCCATACAGAACCTGCCGTTCCATCAGACCCTTGGCGCGGGCGGTCATGACATATTGCTTGCGGATTTCATCAAGAAAGCTGTTCTTGGTCAAAAGCGTCAGCGTGGCAAAGGCCGAAATGGTCGAGGCCAGCACCGGCAGGGTGATATGCCAGAAATAATCCAGCACCTTGCCCAGCGGGCTGAGCTGGTCCCACACTTCCTGTGGAGAGGTCAGCCCGCGCGCGGGGAATATCTGCCAGTATGACCCGCCTGCAAACAGCACCAGAAGCAAGATCGCGAACAAAAAGCCCGGTATCGCATAGGCCACGATGATCAGCCCCGATGTGAAGCTGTCAAAGCGGGTGCCGTCGCGCACAGCCTTGCTGATACCCAGCGGGATCGACACCAGATAGGCAATCAGCGTCGACCACAGCCCCAGCGTGATAGACACGGGCAGTTTTTCGACGACCAGATCCACGACCGAGATAGAGCGGAAATAGCTTTGCCCGAAATCAAACCGCATATAGTTCCACATCATGTGCAGGAAGCGTTCCAGCGGGGGTTTGTCAAAGCCGAATTCGCGTTCCAGTTGCGCGATGAATTCGGGCGGCAGGCCGCGCGCGCCCGTGTAGCGTTCATTTTCCACGGCACCGACATTGACATCGGCCCCGCCACCATCGAAGGCACCGAAGACATTGCCTTGCCCTTCCATCTGGGCGATGACCTGTTCGATCGGCCCGCCGGGGACGAATTGCACCAGAAAGAAGTTGATCACCATCACCCCGAGCAGGGTCGGGATGATCAGGGCCAGCCGTCGCGCAATATAGGCGCCCATCGTCTATCTCAGCGCGCCGGCGGCACGCAGTTCGGCCGCGCGGTCGGCATTGAACCACCAGAAATCCAGCTCGCCCGTGGAAAAGGGCGGGGTTTCTTCTGCCGGACGTTCGAAGATGTCCCAATGCGCGACCCAGACCGTGTCGTTATACCAGACCGGGATCATGAAGAATTCATGCCGCAGCACCCGGTCCAGCGCCATAAGCGCGGCATCGCGCGCTTCCGGCGTCGGGGCTTCCAGCGAGGCATTGATCACGGCATCGACCAGCGGGCTTGCCAGCCCTGCGGGGTTGAACAGGCTGAATTCGGCGGTTTCCGACCCGTAGCGCTGATGCAGCCCGGTGCCGGTATCGACAAAAGCCGCATAGGAATCGAAGATGATATCGTAATCGCGATTGCGCCGCCGGTCGGTGTGCTGGGCGGCATCGATGCGTTGGAACCGCGCGTCGATGCCAAGCTGTTGCAGGTTCTGCACGAAGGTTTCGATAATCGCGTCCATCGTGGCCGACCCGGCGCTGGAGACCGGGATCTCGATCCGCAGCCTTTCGCCTTCCGCATTGCGCAGCACACCGCCATCATCGATTTCCCAGCCGGCTTCTTGCAGCAGGCTGGTGGCCTGACGGATATTACGCCGGTCTACCAGTCGCTCGATGCTGGATGTGTGCGGCATGCGCGCAGGTTGGGTCAGCACCTCTTGGGGGGCCAGATCGCCCAGCGATTGCAGAAGTTCCAGCTCCATCCCCTCGGGCGGGCCATCGGCTTGCAGATGCGTGTCCTGCGTGAACGAGGCGCGCTGCCGGAACAGCCCGAATTGCAGGGTCTGGTTGGTCCATTCGAAATTATAGGCCAGCGAAATGGCCTCGCGCACGCGCTTGTCGTGAAGATGCGGGCGGCCCAGATTGAACACGAAACCCGAGGGCGTGGGCGGCAGGCCATTGGGCAATTCGGCAAGAACGACATGCCCGCGATCAACTGCTGGGAAATCATAGCCCGTGGCCCATTGCCGCGAATTGTTTTCCGCGCGGAAGGTGTATTCGGCAGTCTTGAAGGCTTCGAAAGCGGCGGCACCATCGGCGAAATATTCAACCCGGATACGGTCGAAATTATGCCGCCCGCGATTGTTCGGCAGATCGGCGCCCCAATAATCGGGGTTGCGCCGATAGGTGATGCGGCGATTGACCTCGAAACTGTCCAGCATATAGGGGCCGGAACCGGGAGAGATTTCCATCCGCGATTCATCCAGCCGCGCCCCGGTTTCTTCATACCAGGCTTGCGAAAAGACCGGTGTGCTGCCCACCTGATCAATCAGCGAGCGGCGCGAGATATCGGGTGCGAAAGTGAATTTGACCGTGTGGTCATCCAGCGCTTCGGCATCCAGAACGCGCTGGCTGACGGCCTGCGCGTAGGATGGCAAGCCCTGTTCCAGAAACAGGTTATGCGAAAACACCACGTCATGCGCGGTGAGGGGCGTGCCATCGGAAAACCGCGCCTCTGGCCGCATGTGGAAAATCACCCATTCCTTGGTTTCAGGATATTCGACAGTATGGGCCAGCAACCCGTAGCCTTCGCCATAGGCATCTGCCGGGACCAGCCCGCCGCCCATCGGTTCCGAGCTTTCGAGCAGGCTTTCATAGATCGATGACGACATCAGCCCAGACCGCCCGACCCGCGCGAAAGGGTTCATCGAATCAAATGTGCCCTGCCACGAGATAGAGATATCGCCGCCCTTGGGGGCGTCCGGGTTGACATAGCTGAAATGCTCGAAATCGGCCGGATAGCTCAGATCGCCATAAAAGGAGTAGCCATGTGCGCGGATCATGTTCTCTTCGGCCAGAAGCGGGCTGGCCCAGAGCGCGGCAATCACCAGCCCTATGGAAGACAGCGCCCTGATCCGTGATGCGCGGTAGGCCAGTGTCATGGTGAGGGGGCTGGCGTGGCGAATTCCTGTCTGCTGCATCGCGCATCCTCCGTGCTGTGCCGCGCCTGTTGCGCGGTTGTCATTATTGTTGCGCATATCTTCAGGTCTTTGTGCCTGACTGCTGGCATAGGCGCAATTGTTTTGCCCCTGTCACAAGGTAATTTGATTCCCTCTGATGAAAAGAAAACAGGCCGCCCGGTATTGGGCGGCCTGGATCACATCTGCCTGAAAGTGCAGTGCTCAGCTCTGGCTTTCGATATAGGCGATCAGATTGGCGCGGTCGGTCGCGCTGGAAATGCCGCGAAAGCTCATCGAGGTGCCGGGCGTCGCTGCGGAGGGGTTTTCGATGAAGGTCGAGAGAGCCTCGGGTGTCCAGGTGTCGCCGATCTGCGCCAGCGCGCCGGAATAGTTGAAGCCATCAACGCTTTCGACCGGGGCATTCACCTTGCCATAAAGCGACGGGCCGACCCCGTGACGCCCTTCATCCAGCGAATGGCAGGCGCGGCATTGCGACCACAGCCGCGATCCGGCGCTGGCATCTGCCTGCTCATAGGCTTCCGCGAAGGTCAGTTCGACAGCCGGTTCGGCATCTTCATCATCCGCGCCGGTATCGATGATGAAAGCCTGCTGTTCGCCGGCATTGCGCGGCACATAAATCTCCATCGCGGCCCAGTTGCCCAGCAAAAAGACCAGCAGCGCGCCGCAGAATGCGGCCACGGCCTTGGTGATCACCATTGTGTCAAACATATCCCATTCCTATCCCGAGGCGGTTTGCGCTTATCTATCCGCTTCCCCTTGGGGTTTTCAAGCGGTAGTTACCGCGACGAAATGCCCAATTGGGCGAAATCCACGGATCAAGGGCGCTAACATGACCAGAAAGATTGCCTTTCAGGGGGAGCCGGGAGCGTATTCGCATGAAGCTTGCCGCCTGAAACACCCGGATATGGAAGCCGTGCCCTGCCGCACCTTCGAAGATGTCATCGAGATGGTGCGCAGCCATCAGGCCGAGCTGGCGATGCTGCCGATCGAGAACTCGACCTTCGGGCGGGTTGCGGACATCCATCACCTGCTGCCCGATAGCGGGTTGCATATTCTGGATGAAGCCTTTGTGCGCGTGCATATCAACCTGCTGGCGCTGCCCGGTGTCAAACTGTCCGAGATCACCCATGCGATGAGCCATACCATGCTGCTGGGCCAGTGCCGCGCCTTTCTGCGCGAGCATGGCATTCACCGCGTCAAGGGCGCCGACACGGCCGGATCGGCGCGCGAAGTGGCCGCCAAGGGCCAGCACAGTCTGGCGGCGCTGGCCTCTGAACTGGCGGGAGAGATCTATGGGCTGGATGTGCTGGCCCGCCATATAGAGGATCACGGCACCAACACCACCCGCTTTCTGGTGATGGCGCGCGAGGCCGATGAATCCCGTCGCGGCGAGCATGGCATGATGACCAGCTTCCTGTTCAGGGTTCGTAACATCCCGGCGGCGCTTTACAAGGCGATGGGCGGGTTCGCCACCAATGGGGTGAACATGGTCAAGCTGGAAAGCTACATGGTGGATGGCTCCTTCACCGCGACGCAATTTTTTGCCGAAATCGAGGGCCACCCCGAGGATGACCATGTCGCCCGCGCGCTGGAAGAGCTGCGCTATTTCACATCATATTTGCGCATCCTGGGGACATATCCGGCCGATCCCGCGCGGCGCTGAGGGGCGGGGCGGCGATCGCGTCCATTTTGGACCTGCCCTGAAGCTACCCGCGCGGAATCAAGGTTACGGCACGCAGCGCAGACCCTGCGGTCGGGCGCTGCGCGGCGGCTGCGACCGCTACGAATCTCGAAAATCCCCGGCGGTATATTTCACGAAGGATCGCAGAGTTCCCGAGCAGCTGCACTCGGGCGGAAGTTGGCGTGCTGCAGTACCGCAAGGCGGAAACGAGTCCATACCTCCCAGAATTGGCAGCGCAGCGAATGCCAGTTTCGAATCTATAGTCTGTTCTTGCTATATATCGTATTGGCTATATAGTGATGATATGACCGATCTCGATTCAGTCTTCCAAGCTCTCTCTGACCCGACGCGGCGTGCCATTCTCGCACGACTCGTCCAGGGTGAAGCCACGGTGGATGAGATCCGCAAACCGTTCGCGATGTCTCAACCCTCCATTTCCCGCCATCTCAAGGTGTTGGAGCAAGCGGGGCTGATCACGACGCGTATTGAGGGTACGTCCCGGCCCCGCCGCATCGAACCAGCGGCATTTGCGGCTATCGAGGACTGGCTGACGCAGTACCGCGCCATCTGGCAAGCAAACTACGCCCGGCTTGATGGCGTTCTGGAGCAACTCAAACAGGAGGATGACACGCGATGAAACCCCTTCGCCTGACCACTCCGACCGATACGACCATTGAAATCACACGCAGTTTTGATGCACCCGTCAGCATTGTCTGGCGCGCCCATACCGAACCCGACCTCGTCAGGCGTTGGCTGACCGGCCCGCCGGGCCATACCATGCCGGAATGCGAGATCGACCTGGTCGTGGGCGGAGCATATCGCTATGTCTGGGAATGGAAGGACGGGCGCATGACCGCTTTCGGAATTTTCCGCGAGATAGAGCCAGAGCGTCGGCTTCTGCTGACGGAGACGTTCGATATCTTTCCCGACAATGAAACACTGGTCGAGCAGGTCTTCACAGAGGCTGACGGACAAACCACTGTAACCATGTGCTTGCACTACGACAGCACAGAAACGCGGGAAGGTGTCTTGCAAAGCCCAATGGATGAAGGGCTGGAGGCCAGCTATCGCGGCCTCGACGCATTGATATCCGAGATGGTGTGATGCCAACCTCAACAGACCTGATTGCAGCGTTGGAAGCTGCGGCAGACCCGGCGGACATCGATTACGTAGCGCGCTTCTACAAGGGCGGCGATCCCGCGACCAAGGCGATGGGGGTTCGCATGCCGAAGGTGTTTCCCATCGCCAAGCAATTTGTGTCGCTGCCGCTGGATGATGTTGAGAACCTTTTGGTCGACAACAGGTACGAGGTCCGGATGGCCGCTGTCGCCATCATGGATTTTCAGGCACGGCAAAAGACACGGGAGCCGGGACATTGCAAAGCCCTTTTTGATCTGTACCTGAAGCGCCACGACAGGTTGAACAACTGGGCCTTCGTCGACAGGGCGGCCCCGCATGTAATTGGTGAACATCTTGTAGACAAGGACCGGTCAATCCTCGACCAACTGGCGCGTTCGGATGATCCACACGAGCGGCGGACGGCGTTGGTTGCGACCCATGCCTTCATCAAGCGTGGCGAGGTTTCCGACACCTTCAGGATCGCGGATACGCTTGCGCAGGATACGGATCGCTATGTTCAAAAGGCCATTGGGTCCTGGGTACGGGAAGCCGGAAAGCGCGACGAGGCTGCGCTGGTGCATTTCTTGACTGCGAATAGGGATCGCCTGCAAAAAGCGACAATCACTGCCGCGGCAAAACTATTGCCTGACGATGTCAAAAGGCGATTTCGTCGTCGTTGAAAGCTGTCACTGGACATACGACAGATTTGTCCGCCAACCCGTCCTTCGCCTAAGGCGGAAGGCGCGCGCCAGCCCCCGCCTCAGCCCATCATCGCCAGCACCTTGGCCAGTGCGGGCCGCGCGGTCATGCGGGCCAGATAGTCGGACAGGGCGGCTTCCTGCACGGGGAATTTCGCCACTTTCGCCCAGATCCCGCAATGGGTCAGGATGATATCGGGCACGGTCATCTGCTTGCCCATCAGGAACGGCCCGTCGCCCATGCGGTGGACAAGGGTTTTCTGGCTGTTGGTGAATTCCCAGATCAGCGAGGATTTGATTGCGGACTGGCGCAACTCTTCGGGCAGGACAAAGGAATGGCGTGCCGCCATCCATAATGCTGCGTCAAACTCATCAAGCAGGAACTGGGTCAGGCTGTCCTGCCGTGCGCGGTCCAATGTCCCGGCGGGATAGGTCAGCGCGCCATGCTTGTCGGCCAGATACTGGATGATCGCGGTCGAATCCGTGATCGGCGTGCCATCCTCGATCAGCACCGGCACCTTGCCTGCGGGGTTGAAGCTGACCACCCCTTCAGAGCGCGGCGCAGCAGGGACATGCTCATAATCCTGTCCCAGTTCCTCCAGCATCCACAACACGCGGGTGGCGCGGCTGTTGGCGCGTCCGATGACAGTGTACATTGCGATCTCCGCTATTGGCGTCCGGCCAGCATTGCCAGCCGGAACAGCATCCGTTCCAGTACTGCCATGCTGGGCGCGTTCGAGGTCGAGCGCAAGGTCAGATCGGCCTCTATGATCTCTGACAAGGCGCGTTCCAGCCGTGCCAGCCCCCATTTCTGCGCCTGGCCCAGCAGCTTGTCGCGGCGTGGCCCGAATACCGGCGGGCGCAGGCGTTGCACCCCGGCCGATGTGCCCCCCGTCGCGCCGCTGATGGCGTGCAGGGTGCGGAAATGGCGCAGCGTCATGATCGCCAGCGTCACGGCCGCCACCCCCTGCGCCTGCAGCCGCGACAGCATCGGCCCGATCTGCCCGGCCTGCCCTTCGGCCACGGCATCGAGCAGCGCATCCACCCCGGCTTCGGTGCTGGTGGGCGCAATGGCAAGGATGTCATCGGAGGTCAATTCGCTGTCATCGCCGTATTTATAGAGCGCCAGCTTCTCGATGGTCTGGCGGAAATCACCGGGATCAAGCGCACGCGACAGCGCCAGCACATCCGCCATCGCTGGCGCGCCAATGCGGCTCAGCCCGGCGGTTTTCAGCGTCTCATCTACCTCGGCGCGGGTTGGCGGGTCGTCATAGATCGCCACCGCCCCGGCGGCTTTTGCCCCTTCGAACAGCTTGCGCAGTTTCGAACTGGCCTTCAGCACGCCCGCTGTCGCCACCAGATGCGCGTCGCCCGCGACCCAGCCCGATAATGCCTGCGCGATGTGATCGGCAAGCTGGTCACTGGCTTCCTGCACCAGCACCACGCGCGGGCCGGGAAAAAAGCCCTGCGCCTTTACCGCATCGCGCAATTGCGCGCCATCACGGCGCAATTCCGCCCCGGCCAGACGGTCCAGCCGCATTTCGCTTTCGCCCTCTGGGCCGATGATCGCCGCGACCAGCGCCTGACGCTTCAGCGCCACGCGCATCGCATCCGGGCCATAGATCAGCACCCCCGCCAGCTTGGGGTCGGGGCTGGCGATCTGGCGGGCAAGGTCGCGGGCGGTCAGCTTCATTCGGCCAATGCGGCAATCAGGCGGGTGGTCAACTGGTCGGCCAGAATGCGCATCAGCCGCGCCTGCGCGTCTTCCTGCGCGCGCAGCGTCGCCAGCTGCGTGGCGGTGGTCGAATAATTGGTGAAGTTGCGCAGGCTGCCAGAGGCGACCTCGGCCCCGCTATCCGCCTGGGTCAGACGGTAGCGCAATGCCCCGATCAGCGATACGCGGGTTTCGCCCAAGCCCGCCACGCTGGCAGAGCCGCGGCGGTCGATCGTGATGTCATAATCCAGCGCATAGCGCGCGCCCGCGCCCGCGCGGCCCAGCCGACTTTCCAGCGCGGCGACGAAATCGAAATCCGCGTCGTTTTCGGGGTCGCGCGCGCGGACCTGCCCGCGCAGCGTCTGGCCCGCCCCGCCGGGGGCATAGGCCGGGGTAAAGCCGCAACCCGCAAGGGCAAGGGCCACACCCCCCAGCAAGACGCCTCTGCGCTTAGATGACCACATTCACGATCCGCCCCGGCACCACGATCAGCTTGCGCGGCGCATTGCCGCCCAAAGCCTTGATCACAGCATCATCCGCCAGCGCGCGTTTTTCAACCTCTTCCTTGGGCATGTCGGCGGGAACTTCGATTTCGCTTTTGCGTTTGCCATTGATCTGGATCGGCAGGGTGATGGTGTCGCGCACCAGCATGGCGGGGTCTGCCTTGGGCCATTCGGCCTGCGCCACCAGCCCATGCCCGCCCTGATGCGCCCAGATATCTTCGGCCAGATGCGGCACCATCGGGGCCATAAGCTGCGCAAGGGTGCGCATGGCGGTTTTCTGCGCCGCGCCGCTGGCCTTGGATTTGGTCAGCGTGTTGGTGAAGGCGTAAAGCTCGGCAATCGCCTTGTTGAAGGCAAAGTTTTCAATGGCTTTCGTCACATCGGCAATGGCCCGGTGCATGGCGCGCATCAGCTCTGTGTCGGCCTCGTTCGCGCTGCCATCGGGCAGGGCGGCAATGCGGTCGCACAGCGCCCAGACGCGGGCCAGATGCTTGTAGGCCGCTTCCGCGCCTGCGCTGGTCCATTCCACGTCGCGTTCGGGGGGGCTGTCGGACATCACGAACCAGCGCGCGGTATCGGCCCCGAAGGCTTCGATGATATTGACCGGATCGACCACATTCTTCTTGGATTTCGACATTTTGGCCGAGGGGATGACCCGCACGGGCTGGCCGGTGGCTTTCAGTTTTCCATCCTCGACCTCTTCGGGCAGGTGATAGACCGCGCGGCCACGCTCGTCCTGAGTCGTGTAAATCTCGTGCGTTACCATCCCTTGCGTAAAGAGCGCGCTGAACGGCTCCTTGCAGTTTTCCGACAAATGGCCGGTTTTCACCATCGCGCGGGCGAAGAAGCGCGAATAGAGCAGGTGCAAGATCGCATGTTCGATGCCCCCGATATACTGGTCCACGTTCATCCAGTATTCGGCCTCGGCCAGATCGGTGGGCGTGCTGGCCTGCGGCGAGGTAAACCGCGCATAATACCACGACGAATCAACAAACGTGTCCATCGTGTCGGTTTCGCGCTTGGCTGCCCCGCCGCATTTGGGGCAGGTGCAGTCGCGCCATGTCGGGTGGCGGTCCAGCGGGTTGCCGGGCTGGTCGAAACTCACATCATCGGGCAGGCGAACCGGCAGGTTTTCTTTCTTTTCGGGCACCACGCCGCAGGTGTCGCAATGCACCACGGGAATCGGGCAGCCCCAATAGCGCTGACGCGACAAGCCCCAGTCGCGCAGGCGGAATTTGGTGACGCCATGCCCGACACCGCGCGATTCGCAGAAATCTATCGCGGCCTCGACGGCTTCTTCGCCTGTCTGCACCTCGTCACCTGCGAAACCACGCACATAGCGAACCTTGTCGGTCTTGGGGGGCACGAAGGCGGCCTTTGTCATGCGAAATAGTACTGTGTCACCGGGATACTGATCTGTGCCATCAATCACTAAGACCGGATTGGCATCAAATTCAGCGTCGGGAATCTGTTCGTTGTCATCGTGATATTCCGCGCTCGCAGGAATGAAAGTTTCTTTTACCGGCAACCCATATTTGCGCGCGAAATCAAGGTCGCGCTGGTCATGCGCCGGGCAGCCGAAGATCGCGCCTGTGCCGTAATCCATCAGGATGAAATTGGCGATATAGACCGGCAGTTCCCAGGCGTTGTCGAACGGATGGCGCACGCGGATGCCGGTGTCAAAACCCCGCTTTTCGGCCTTTTCCAGCGCTTCCTCGGTGGTGCCGATCTTGCGGCATTCGGCAACAAACGCGGCCACTTTCGGGTCATGGCGTTCAAGATGCTTGGCCAGCGGGTGATCCGGCGACACGCCGACAAAGGACGCGCCCATCAGCGTGTCAGGGCGGGTGGTGTAGACCTCGATCCGGTCAAAGCCATCGGGCGCATCAATGGTCGAGAAGGCAAATTGAAGCCCCCGCGATTTGCCGATCCAGTTGGCCTGCATCAGCTTGACCTTGGCAGGCCAGTCATCAAGCGCGTCCAGCGCGTCCAGCAATTCCGCGCTATAATCCGAGATCTTGAAGAACCATTGTGTCAGTTCGCGGCGTTCGACCTCTGCCCCCGACCGCCAGCCCTTGCCGTCGATCACCTGCTCATTGGCCAGCACGGTCATGTCGACCGGATCCCAGTTGACCACGGCGTTCTTGCGGTAAACCAGCCCCGCTTCGAGCATGTCGATGAACATGGCCTGTTGCTGGCCGTAATAGTCGGGGTCGCAAGTGGCGAATTCGCGGCTCCAGTCAATTGACAGGCCCAAGGGCGTCATCTGCTCGCGCATCACCGCGATATTGCCATAGGTCCAGTCCTTGGGGTGGCCGCCCTGTTCCATTGCGGCGTTTTCGGCGGGCATGCCGAAGGCGTCCCAGCCCATCGGGTGCAGCACCGAAAAGCCCTGCGCCGATTTGTAGCGCGCCACCACATCGCCCATTGTGTAGTTGCGCACATGCCCCATATGGATGCGCCCCGAAGGGTAGGGGAACATCTCCAGCACGTAATATTTCGGGCGCGCGGGGTCGCGTCTGGCCTTGAACACCTCTGCCGCGTCCCAGGCTTGGCGCCATTTGGCCTCTATCTTTTGGGGGGTGTAGCGCGCTTGGGTCTGGCTGGCCATCGGGTGTCCTGTCTTGTGCTGTGGGCAATGGAAAATGCCGGGCGCGACCGGCCCGGCATCTTTAGCGCTGTGCGCGCGCAAGGTCCAGATTGGGTTGGGGGTCTGCGCCCTAGAGCCCGCGGTCGCGGATGCGCAGCTGGCGGGCGCGGGTCAGGATGGCATCTTCCACCGCGCGGATGGTTTCGCGGCTGGCAGGGCCGCCCTGCGTCATCAGCGCGACATTGAGCGAGCGCGCATCCAGCGCAGGGTCATTGATCAGCACGGCTGCGCGATAGGCGCGGCCCCCGCCGGGGGGCGTGCCGAAGCCCGTGACGATGACACCCGAAAACGGATCGACCGATTGCACCGGCAGGAAGTCCAGAATTTCAAGCGAGGCGTTCCACAGATATTTGTTCACCTCGACGGTGACATTCGGGTCATGCCCGCCCGAAAACAGATCCCACACAGTCGATTGACGGGTCACACCAGCCTCGCGGCGATGTTCCTCGTGGATTTCCGCCGCCGTCGCGCGCGAGCGTTCGCCCCCCTGAAACATGTTCCCGAATCCGCCGCCGCAGCCCGAGACGGCCAGCGCAAGTGTCAGAACTGCTGTGCCGCGTAATACGCTTTTGAATCCCATCGCAGTGTCCCCTGTCCGATCTTGCGTATCTGTAGCGGTTTCAGGGCGGTGGAACAAGGGCGATGACGGGATGCAATCCTATCTGCTGCCGCGCGGCGTGGCCGGGCGAGCGCAGTTGCCCTTGCGGGGTCGGGCGCTATTGATTAGGCCTCTGGGCAGCAGGAAAGGGGTTGCGTGCGATGGGGGCCAGAATTCACCTGATCAAGCTGTGTGTCGGGGCCAGCGATATCGCCGATCTGGAAAACTGGCAGGCAACACCGCGCGCCAAGGGGCCGGACGGGCTGCCGCGCCATGTTACCCGCATGTGGCCCAAACGCGGCGATGATCTGGTGCAGGGCGGGTCGCTTTACTGGGTGTTCAAGGGCAGCGTGCTGGCGCGTCAGCGCATAGTGCGGCTGGACCCGGTCGAGGGGGCAGATGGCATCCAGCGTTGCGCGATTGTGCTGAAGCCGCAGATCATCCGCACCGTTGCAGCCCCGCGCCGCCCGTTTCAGGGCTGGCGCTATCTGGCCGCTGACGATGCGCCCGCCGATCTGCCGCAAAAGCGCGCAGGCGATGACAGCCTGCCGCCGGAACTGGATGCCGCGCTGGCGGAAATCGGTTTGCGTTAGGCTGGGGGGTCAGCCCAGGCGTGACATTGCCGGGAAGGTTTCCAGGAGCCACCAGGAAAATGCCGAAAACGCCCCGGTGATCAGCGCGATGCCCACCGCCAGCAGCAACAGCCCCATGATCTTCTCGATCAGCGCCATATGCCGCTTCAGCCGGGTCATCAGCGACATCGAGCGCTGCACGAATATCGCCGCCAGCAAGAAGGGCAGCCCCAGCCCCAGCGCATAGACGCCCAGCATGGCCGTGCCGCGCGCGACAGTGGTTTCCGTCGCCGACAGCGACAGAATCGCCCCCAGCACCGGCCCGATGCAGGGCGTCCAGCCAAAGGCGAAGGCCAACCCCAATATATACGCCCCGAAGGCTGAACCACCCCGGTCACCCGCATCGATGCGGGCTTCGCGCATCAGGAAGGGGATGCGCAGAATGCCCAGAAAATGCACCGCGAAGATGATCACCACCACGCCTGCAATCTGCCCGAACAGTTCGGCATTGCGCAAAAACAGATGACCCATCGTCGAGGCTGTGAAGCCCAGCAGCAAAAAGACCGTCGACAGCCCCATCACGAAGAACAGCGCAGGCAGGATGGCGCGGCGCTGCGCGCGCCCGCTCTCGGTCATTTCCTGCATGCTGATCCCGCCCATATAGGCCAGATAGGGCGGCACGATGGGCAGCACGCAGGGTGACAGGAAGGACAGAACGCCAGCCCCCAGCGCGATCATCAGCGCGGGCAGAAGGGCTGCATCAAAGACATCTATCCCAAACATCGTCGCGCCCCGAATTTCCAGCTGGCCTGAATGCTGATATGCGCCAGCGGCGCGAAGGTCACGCCGCGCGGCGTCACAATCCTGTGCGTTGCGTCAGGATGTCGCGGATGGCGTCGCGGGCAGGGCAGGCATGAACTATGCTGCCCTGCCATCATGCGCGCTATTTCGCAGCCCACCAGCCGCGCCGCTTGGGCGGGGCTTTGGCTTCGGGTTCCGGCTGCTCCGGTTGCTGCTCGGGTTCGGCGGTGCCAACGGGCTCCACCGCCTGAAGCGCCCTGGCAGCGCTATCCGTGCCCGGCTCGGATGCCGGATCGGCTGCTGGCTCTGCCGGTTGCATAGGCGCTTTGGCTTGCGTGACATTCGGCGCATCTGCTGTGTCCGGCACGGCCAGGCTGACGGGCGCGGCGTCCTCTGGTTCAGGTGCCGGTGCCGGGGCGTCAGCGGGGGCCGGGGCAGGGTCCACGGCTTTGATCGCATCCGGCTGTGCGGCGTTGACCGGGGTTGCGTCCGACGCCTCTGCCGTTGGCTCGGCCCCGTCGGTCGCGGTGGCCGCGTCCGGCTGTGGGGTTTCTGTGTCAGGCTTTTGTGACTTGGCCGGCGCCTTGCGCCGACTGCGCGGCTTTCTGGCGGGTTTCGGCTTTTCGTCGCTTTCGGGCGCGGCGCTTTCGGGGCTGGCCGTGTCGGTCGTGCCTGCGTCGCTGTCCTGTTCTGCCTGCTCTGCCTGTTCGGCGGCTTGTGCCGGGTTGTCCTCGGTTTCGTCCTGCGCTTGCGCCTCTGGCTGGCCCTCTGCCGATTTCTTGCCCCGTGGCTTGCGCGAGCGGCGCCGACGCTTCTTGCGCGGCTGCTCGTCGCCGGGTTCGGGGCTGGTGGCATCGGGCGTGTCCTCGATTGCATCGGCAACCGGCTCATCGGGTGGTTCGGGCATCTGGCTGGTATCGAACGATACCACTTCGGCCGTGGTCATGGGCGAGATCCGCGTGGCGGTCTTGAATTTTTCCAGCGTGAAATCCGGGCTGACCATCAGCGGGTCAGCTTCCAGCCGGACCGCCATGCCATAGCGCGCCTCGATCTGGGCGATATGTTCGCGCTTGAAGTTGAACAGGAAATTCACCACTCCGGCGGGTGCGCGCACCAGAACCTCGCGGGATTTGCGGCGCGTGCCTTCTTCCTCGATCTGGCGCAGAATGGTCAGACCCAGACTGTCATCAGACCGGATCAGCCCGGTGCCGTGGCAATGTGGACAGGGCTGGGTGGTGGCTTCCAGCATGCCGGGGCGCAGGCGCTGGCGACTCATTTCCAGCAGGCCGAAGCCGGAAATGCGGCCCACCTGAATCCGCGCGCGGTCGGATTTCAGCTTGTCCTTCAGCATCTTCTCGACTGCGGCATTGTTGCGCCGTTCTTCCATGTCGATGAAGTCGATGACAATCAGCCCGGCCAGATCGCGCAGGCGCAGCTGGCGCGCGATTTCCTCTGCCGCTTCAAGATTGGTCTTGAGCGCGGTTTCCTCGATCGAGCCTTCGCGGGTGGCGCGGCCCGAATTGATGTCGATCGCGACCAAGGCTTCGGTAATCCCGATCACGATATAGCCACCCGAGGGCAGTTGCACGGTGGGGTTGAACATGGCCGCCAGATAGCTTTCCACCTGATAGCGCGCGAAAAGCGGCATCGGGTCGTTGTAAAGCTTCACGTTCTTGGCGTGGGACGGCATGATCATCTTCATGAAGTCCTTGGCCACGCGGTAGCCTGCTTCGCCCTCGACCAGCACTTCATCGATATCGCGGCTGTAAAGGTCGCGGATCGAGCGTTTGATCAGATTGCCTTCTTCATAGATCGGCGTCGGGGCGATGGATTTCAGCGTCAGATCGCGAATCTGCTCCCACAGGCGGAACAGATATTCGTAATCGCGCTTGATTTCAGCCTTGGTGCGGTTCGCGCCTGCCGTGCGGATGATCAGCCCCGCCCCTTCGGGCACGCTGATGTCATTGGCGATGGCCTTCAGCTTCTGGCGATCAGCGGCATTGGTGATCTTGCGGCTGATCCCGCCGCCGCGTGCCGTGTTGGGCATCAGCACGCAATAGCGCCCGGCCAGCGACAGATAGGTTGTCAGCGCCGCGCCCTTGTTGCCGCGCTCTTCCTTGACCACCTGCACCAGCATGATCTGGCGCACGCGAATGACTTCCTGAATCTTGTAGCGCCGGGGGCGGGGTTTGCGGCGCACGCGCACCTCCTCGCCCGGATCACCCCCGTCAGAAACCGATTCGATCCGGTCATCATTTTCAGAGGCATGGTCGGCGGCGCTATAGGGTTCGCCCTCGGCTTCGGGGGCATCGTCGGCAGTGTCGGTCGCTGTCGCGGGTTTCGCGTCAGTTGCAGCGGCAGAATCCCCGGTCGCGCTGTCGGTGTCGGCGCGCTGCCCGGCAGCGGGCTGATCGTCTTCGGCGCTGTCATGCCCCGCTGGTTCTGCCACGGCATCGGCCTGAGGCGCGGTGACAGCATCGCCGGCAAGGGCGGCCCCGGCCCCGAAGCCTTCGGCAATCAGCGTATCGTCATCCGCTGGCTGGTCCTGGTTGGCGTCCAGAATATCCATCCCCGAGATTTCGCGGGTGGTGACGCTGTCGGCGCTGTCGATGCTTTCGGCCTTGCTGGCCTGTTTGCGCCGGTTCGACGACCGGCGCGGCTTGCGGCCAGACTTTGCAGCTTTGGGGGCGCTGTCTGTGCGCTCTTCGTCATCCTGCTCGCGCGCCAGCACGCGCTCTTCTTCCAGCAGCGCCTCGCGGTCGGCTGCGGGGATCTGGTAGTAATCGGGGTGAATTGCGTTGAAGGCCAGAAAGCCGTGGCGGTTGCCGCCGTAATCGACAAAGGCCGCCTGTAGCGATGGCTCGACCCGTGTTACCTTGGCCAGA
Source organism: Paracoccaceae bacterium (assembly GCA_020832655.1). Taxonomy (GTDB): domain Bacteria; phylum Pseudomonadota; class Alphaproteobacteria; order Rhodobacterales; family Rhodobacteraceae; genus Roseinatronobacter. Next base: position 59,871 of record JAFIEF010000004.1, on the reverse strand, counting down.
TAGATATTGCCGGCTAGCTGCCTGCGATTGATGGCCTCGAAATCGAATTCCTCGACCTTGTTTCCGTCAACCACCACGACGCGGGTTTCTTCCGCGTGGGTGGCATCGATAAGCATCTTATGTCCCATTGAAGTCCATCGCGCGCAACGGCTGTGCGACCGGCCTCTGCCCGCCCATGAAGGCGGGGCCAGAAATCAGTCATCCGGGCGGTTGCGCGGCTTGTCTTGTGTGCTGACGGGTCTTTGGCGTTGCCCTGCCGCACCGCGCGCGCAAGGCGCGGGCTTTGGTGCTGGCATGGTGGTCGCAAATCAGACCCTGTCATCATGTTTCCCATATGGTCGCGGCTTGCGACCAGTGCTGTCTAGGCCCGCAGGGCAAGGTGCCGGAACGGGCAATAGGCCTGTCGGCCGATCCATCCGCAAAAGGGAAGAGGGGGCCAGAACGGCGCGCCATTCACCTGATGCAGCGAAATTCGCTCGGATGGCCCGCTTTGTCAGGGCACATCTTTACATGTTCACCATAAGGGCGAATGCAGGGAAAAGACAATGCCGATTTTTACAGCCCCCGCCAAAAGCCGTGCAGCGCGCAAAATCAAGGCGCGCGGCAGGGTGCCGGGGGCAGCGCTGGGTCACAGGGTACGGCGCGCGCGGGGCGATCTGTCAGCGCAGGATCGAGCGCCCGGCATAGAGGGCGGTTTCACCCAGGCCTTCCTCGATCCGGATAAGCTGGTTGTATTTCGCCAGCCGGTCAGAGCGCGCAAGGCTGCCGGTCTTGATCTGCCCGCAATTCGTGGCCACGGCCAGATCGGCGATGGTGGCGTCCTCGGTCTCGCCCGAGCGGTGCGACATCACGCAGCTCATGCGCGCGCGATGTGCCATGTCCACTGCAGCCAGCGTTTCGGTCAGCGTGCCGATCTGGTTGACCTTGACCAGCAGGCTGTTGGCGCAGCCCTGCGCGATTCCTTCGGCCAGACGCGAGGGGTTGGTGACGAACAGATCATCCCCCACAAGCTGGCATTTGTCGCCGATCAGCGTGGTCAGCTTTGCCCAGCCATCCCAGTCATCTTCGGCCATGCCATCCTCGATAGAGATGATCGGGTAATCCTTGACCAGCCCCATCAGATAAGTGGCGTTTTCATCGCGGGTCATCACCGCGCCTTCGCCTTTCATGTGATATTTCCCGTCGCGGTAGTATTCGGTCGCGGCACAATCCAGCGCCAGATAGATTTCCTCGCCCGGCTTGTAGCCCGCTTTCTCTATGCTGCGCAGGATGAAATCCAGCGCCTCGCGGGTCGAGGACAGGTTGGGCGCAAAGCCGCCTTCATCGCCGATGCCGGTATTCAGCCCCGCGGCCGAGAGTTCCTTCTTCAGGGTGTGAAACACTTCCGCGCCCATGCGCACCGCCTCGCGGATATTGGCGGCGGCCACCGGCATGATCATGAATTCCTGAATGTCGATCGGGTTGTCGGCATGTTCGCCGCCATTGATGATATTCATCATCGGCACTGGCAGAGTGCGCGCGGATGTGCCGCCGATATAGCGATAGAGCGGTTGGCCGGTATAATCGGCGGCGGCCTTGGCAGCGGCCAGCGACACGCCCAGGATCGCATTCGCGCCCATCCGCGCCTTGTTGGGGGTGCCGTCCAGTTCGATCATCATCTGGTCGATGGCCACCTGCTCGGTGACATCCATGCCCACCAGCGCCTCGGCCAACTCGCCATTGACGACGGCCACGGCATCCAGCACGCCCTTGCCCAGATAGCGGGTCTTGTCGCCATCGCGCTTTTCCACCGCCTCATGCGCGCCGGTGGACGCGCCCGAAGGCACTGCCGCGCGGCCCAGCGTGCCGTCCTCAAGAATGACATCAACCTCGATGGTCGGGTTGCCCCGGCTGTCCAGAATCTCGCGGCCGATGATGTCGATGATGATGCTCATATCCGGTGTCCCTGATTTGCGTGCAATGGGCAGTTGGGTGCTCTATAGCCCTGTCGCCAGACATTTTCTAGGCTGCTTTCGTTTCGCGCCACAAGGTAAACAGCCCGGCTGCAATGACGATTGACGCGCCGATCAGGGTCAGCGCGTCGGGGCGCTCGCCAAAGACCAGAACCGCAACCACCAGCGCAAACAGCATCCGCGTGTAGCGAAACGGGGTGACAAAGGACAGCTCGCCCACCCGCATCGCACCGACCACCGCGTAATAGGCCAGCACCCCCACCAGCAGCGCTGCCGACAACAGCAGCACGCCGCGCGGGTCCGGCATGGTCAGATGATCGTCCATCACCAGCATCAGCCCGATCCCGGCGGGGACCATCATTGCAAAGGCCCATGCCGATATCTGGAAGCTGCTGACATTACGCGGCACCACCCGCGTTGCCAGATCGCGCCCGGCCAGCCCCAGCACCCCGATCACCGCAAAGAGCGACGCAGGTTCGAACCCGGCCATGCCGGGGCGCACGATCAGCATCACGCCGAAGAAGCCCACTGCAATCGCGCTCCAGCGTCGCCAGCGCACGGTTTCGCCCAGAAACAGCACGGCACCCAATGTCACCACAAGCGGGGTCGCCTGAAGAATGGCCGAGGCCATTGCCAGACTGCCCAGCACGAAACCCAGCACGAAGCCCACCGTGCCGACCAGTTCGGCAAGATTGCGCAGCAATAATGTCCGCGACAGCAGGGCAGGGGAAAGAACCATCTCGCCGCGTGCCTTGGCCATTGCGCCAAAAACCAGCGCGCCGCCCAGCCCCAGCATCCACAGCACCTGACCCACCGGCAGCGCATCGGCCAGCAGCTTGATGAACATGTCTTCCAGCGCGAAACCGGCCATCGCCAGCGCCATCAGAATGGCCCCGCGCAGATTGTCGGACATGAGGAAATCCTTCACAGGTTAACAACGCCAGACCTATCCCCAACGCAGTGGCTTGAAAAGCAAAAAGCGCGCCCCGAAAGGCGCGCTTGAAGCCAGATCCGGGTTGGGTTGGTCAGTCTTTCTTGGCGGCTTTCTTGATCGGTGCCCAAAGCTGCTTGTTGGTCAGATAGAGCAGCGCGGCCAGAACCGACAGGAAGATCACGCCGACGAAACCGGCATGTTTGCGTTCGACCATTTTGGGTTCAGCAGTCCAGGTCAGGAAGGCCGCGACATCCAGCGCCATCTGCTCTTCGGTTGCGGGCGTGCCATCGGCATATTCCACCATGTCGTCAAACAGCACCGGGTTCATCGACACCCAGTCGCCATAGGCTTTGTTGTAGTAGAACATGGTCCCGGCCTGGAAATCTTCCTCGCCAGTATAGCCCAGCAGGAAAGAGGCCACATATTCCGGCCCGCCAATCCCTTTCATCAGCTGGTTGATGCCCAGCCCGTAGGGGCCGGAAAAGCCCGCGCGTGCCTTGGTCATCAGGCTAAGGTCAGGCGCCCCCTCGAATTGCGATTCGGGGAAATGGTCCGGGCCTTCGGCGATGCGCCAGTCGCGCAATTCCGGATCCCAGACTTCATACATCGCCGCAAAGGCGCGCATCTGGTCTTCGGGCAGTTCCGGGCCGTTGGGGTCCGACAGGGTGCGGAAGGCGACATATTGCAGCCCGTGGCAGCTTGCACAGGCTTCATGAAAGACCTGCAGCCCGCGCTGAAGCTGGTTGCGGTCATATGTGCCGGTCAGCCCCTGAAAGGAGAAGTCGAAATTGGTGACTTCGCCTTTCACTTTCGACGCCTCGGCCGTGGTGGCTGGCAGGGCCAGCACCAGAGCAGACAGGGCAGCAACGGCAAGGTTCCTGAGTTTCATGAGAGATATCCTTTCGGGTTGCCGTTATTCTGCGGGGATCGATTCAGGCGACGGGCCTTTCGGGCCGCCCGACGATTTGGATTTCAGGCTTGCCTTGAAGTCCTCTTCAATCGTTTCCGGTTCCGGCAGCGGTTTTTCCAGCACGCCCAGAAGCGGCATGATCACCAGGAAATAGGCGAACCAGTAGGCCGTGCCGATCAGCGCGATATTGGTGTAGATACCTTCAGCCGGCATCGCACCTGCCCAGGTCAGCACCCAGAAATTCACGATGAAGACCCAGAAGAACATCTTGAACATCGGTCGATACCGGCCCGAACGCACCGAAGACGTATCCAGCCAGGGCAGCAGCGCCCAGACGAAGATCGCCCCGAACATCGCCAGCACCCCGAAGAAGGTCGCGTCGATGATGCCGAAGGACAGCCAGTTCACCGCAATCACGATCCACACATCAGAGGTGAAGGCGCGCAGGATCGCGTAGAATGGCAGGAAGTACCATTCCGGCACGATCTCTGGCGGGGTTACCAGCGGGTTGGCCTCGATATAGTTGTCGGTGTGGCCCAGGAAGTTCGGCATGAAGCCCACCAGCGCCCAGAACAGCGCCAGAATCACGGCCAGCGCGAACAGATCCTTGATCACGAAATAGGGCCAGAAGGGCAGGGTGTCCTTCTCGACTTCTTCCTTCGATCCGCGGCGCACCTCAACCCCGGTCGGGTTGTTGTTGCCGGTGTGGTGAAACGCCCAGACATGCAGGATGACCAGACCAAGGATCACGAAGGGCAGCAGGTAGTGCAGGCTGAAGAAGCGGTTCAGCGCGGGATTGTCCACCGCAGGCCCGCCCAGAAGCCAGGCTTGCAGCACATCACCAATGCCCGGAATGGCACCGAACAGGCCGGTGATCACCGTGGCACCCCAGAACGACATCTGGCCCCAGGGCAGCACATAGCCCATGAAGGCCGTGGCCATCATCGCCAGATAGATCAGCATGCCGATGATCCAGGTGATTTCGCGCGGGGTCTTGTAGCTGCCGTAATACATGCCGCGGAACATGTGCATATAAACGGCAAGGAAGAACAGCATCGCGCCATTCTGGTGCAGATAGCGCAGCATATGCCCGCCATTGACGTTGCGCATGATATGCTCGACGCTGGCGAAGGCCATGTCGACATGCGGCGTGTAATGCATCGCCAGAACGATGCCGGTGACGATCTGCAAGATCAGGCAGAACATCAGCACCACGCCCCAGATCCACATCCAGTTCAGGTTCTTGGGGGTGGGGATCATGATCGTGTCATAGATCAGCCCGATGATCGGGAGCCGCCGGTGAAAATACTTCTCGGCATTGGTTTTCGGCTCGTAATGGTCGTGTGGAATACCAGACATATGTCGTCTCCCTTAGCCGAGCTGGATGGTGTTGTCGTCGACGAAGCGCGCGACCGGGATATGCATGTTCTCCGGCGCGGGGCCGCGGCGGATGCGTCCGGCGGTGTCGTAATGCGAACCGTGGCAGGGGCAGAACCAGGCATTGAAATCGCCAGCACCATTGCCCAGCGGCACGCAGCCCAGATGGGTGCAGACCCCGATCATCACCAGCCATTCGCCCGCGTCATCCATCGTGCGGTTTTCATCCGAGGCATCGGTGCCCGGCTTGTTGGGGTTGCGCGAGTCACGGTCGATGGACAGTTCGGAAGCACTCACGGCGCGGCCAGCCTCGATCTCTTCGGCGGTGCGGCGGCGGATGAAGACCGGCTTGCCCAGGAAGTTGACCGTAAGCTGACTGCCGGGTTCCAGCCCGCCAACATCGACGAAAATAGATGAAAGCGCCTGAACATCTGCCGAAGGGTTCATCTGGTTCACCAGCGGCCAGACGGCAGCACCGACTGTCACAACGCCTGCACCGGCCGTGGCATAATAGATGAAGTCCCTGCGGGTGCTTTCGTTGTCTTCAGCATGCGACACGAGCATTCTCCCTTTTCAATGGGTACGAGGGCTGCAATTCAAACGGGCCACAGCAGCGCCATAGCCCATCATTGCGGGTATTTAGCGGGGATTGGCCATCCCGTCTAGCCGCGAAAACGGGTAAAGGTGTCGCAGCCAAGTCGGTTTTTCGCGCAAATTTCCAGCGCGCGGCCGATTCCGCCCGGAGATAAGCATGGCCGGTTGCATCGGACAGGCACAGGCGGGGATCATCCCGGCGGTTGCGTTGCCGTCATGCTGTCGCGGTGATTGAACCCTGCCTGCCAGCGCGAAAGCTGCGGACGGCTGGCTTGCCAGTTGCGCGCGCCAAGTCGCAGATCCAGATAACCCAGCGCGCAGCCCAAGCCTATCTGGCCAATACAGAGCGGGCCTGCCAGATAGGCCATCCAGCGCGCTTCCAGCGTATCAAGCGCGCGCATGATCTTGGCCCATTGGCCTTCGACAAAGGCAGGCAGGCGCTTTTCCTCGGGGCGCAGCCGGTCTTCATAGACCATCAGCAGGGCCGCATCCATGATCCCGTCCGCCGTGGCTTCCAGCGTCAGCGCATCCCATAGCCGCGCCCCCGCGGGGTAGAAGCTGTCCCCCGCCAGCGTATCAAGATAGCGGCAGATGACACGGCTGTCATAAAGCGCGCCGCCATCGGGCCGGGTCAGTACCGGCACCTTGCCCAAGGGGTTTTCGGCCAGAGGCGCGGTTGCGGGGTCAAGCGGCGTGCCAGAGCCGGTGATCAGTGTGATCCGATCCGAAAGCCCGGCTTCATGGATCAGCACCATGACCTTGCGGACATAGGGCGAGTTATGGCTGTGATAGAGGGTCAGCATCGGGGTTTACACGCGCCGGAACCGAACCCGCCCCAGCAGAGTTGCGTCAATCTCCAGGCCGGGGCCGGACTGGCCCAGCCGGATCACCCGGCGCAACCGTGTCGCACCATTGATCTGATCGCGGTCGCGCGGGCGATGCGCGCTTATCCCCTCGGGCATCTGATCGAGCGCATCCTCGACCCGCTGGTCGGTGCGGCCGGGCTGGATCTGGCGCGCAAGCGCATAGCCCGCAAGGGCGATGGTGCCGTATTTCGCGGCGACAATGGCAATCGGGGCAAGGGGCAGGGCCATTACGAAACCTCTCTGACAATGGCATGCAGCCTAACAGCTTCGCGGCATTTGTCCACGCAACTTGTCGTCAGGCTGCATGGGGGCAAGGCGCGCCCCATGCGCCCCGCCCACCCCCCCCGCCGCCGCGCGCGGGACGCGCGGCTTGGCGCATGGGGCGCGTGTGACGGCGTCACGGGTTTTGGTGACCGCGCCCGATATGGCAAGCCGCGCGTGCAACGCGCGGCGGGGGTGGGCGGGCGGGCCATATCGGGCGCGGTTTACAGGCGCGCAGCCAGCCTTGCGCCCTGGTCAATCGCGCGCTTGGCGTCAAGCTCTGCTGCCACATCCGCCCCGCCAATGACATGCAGCGCGTCGCCCTTGCCATTCAGCGCATCGGCCAGGTCGCGCAGCGGCTCCTGCCCGGTGCACAGCACGACCGTATCTGCGGCCAGCAGCTCTTCGGTGCCATCGCGGGCAACCACCAGCCCCTCTGGCGTGATGCGGCGGTATTCCAGCCCGCCCAGCATCTGCACCCCCTTTGCGGCAAGGCTGGCGCGATGTATCCAGCCCGTCGTCTTTCCCAGCCCCTTGCCGGGTTTGCCCGCCTTGCGTTGCACCAGCGTCACCTTGCGCGCCGGGGCTTCGGGTTGCGGGCCTTCGGGGCGCAGCCCTCCGGGGTGGTCGCCTGGGTCGCCCACCCCCCATTCGCGTTGCCACAGCGCCAGATCCTCGGTCGGGCTGTGACCCTGATGCACCAGATATTCCGCCACATCGAACCCGATCCCGCCCGCGCCGATCACCACCACACGCGCGCCCAGTTCGGCCTTGCCACGCAGCACATCAGTATAGCGCAGCACATGGGGCGCGTCCTGCCCGTCGATCTGCGGGTCACGGGGCAGAACGCCGGTGGCAATGATGACCTCGTCAAAGCCCCGCAGCGCTTCCGGCGTGGCGCGGGTATTCAGCCGCAGATCGATGCCGGATCGCGCCAGCAGGGTCTGAAACCATGCGACCAGCCCGTGAAATTCTTCCTTGCCGGGGATGACCCTTGCCATGTTCAACTGCCCGCCAATCTGCGCATCGGCTTCGAACAGCGTCACCTTGTGCCCGCGTTGATCGGCCACCAGCGCCGCCATCAGCCCCGCTGGCCCTGCCCCGACCACGGCGACGGTTTTCGCCACCGCTACCGGGTCATAGCGCAACTCGGTCTCATGGCAGGCGCGCGGATTGACCAGACAGGAAGACAGCTTGCCCTGAAAGGTATGGTCCAGACAGGCCTGATTGCAGGCGATACAGGGCGCGATCTCATCCGCGCGCGCGCTGGCCGCCTTGGCCACGAAATCGGGGTCGGCCAGAAAGGGGCGCGCCATCGACACCATGTCGGCGGCCCCGCCTGCCAGCAATTCCTCGGCCATTTCAGGGGTGTTGATCCGGTTCGAGGTGATCAGCGGGATGCCGACCTTGCCCATCAGCTTGCGCGTGACCCAGGCCCAGCCCGCGCGCGGGACCGATGTGGCGATGGTGGGCACACGCGCCTCGTGCCAGCCGATCCCGGTGTTCAGAATGCTGGCCCCGGCGGCTTCAATCGCATGGGCAAGCTGCGTCACCTCGTCAAGGCTTTGACCGTCCGGCACCAGATCGATCATCGACAGGCGATAGATCACGATGAAATCCGCGCCCACCGCCTCACGCACGCGCGCCACAATCTCGACCGGCAGCCGCATGCGGTTTTCATAAGCCCCGCCCCAGCGATCTGTCCGCTGGTTGGTCGCAGAGCACAGGAACTGGTTGATGAAGTACCCCTCGGACCCCATCACCTCGACCCCGTCATAACCGGCCTCGCGCGCGCGGATGGCGGCCGTGACCATATCGCTGATCTGCTTTTCGATGCCCGCCTCATCCAACTCGCGCGGCTTGAAGGGGGAAATGGGCGATTTTATCGCTGAAGGCGCCACGCAATCGGGCCCATAGCCATAACGGCCTGCATGCAGGATCTGCATCGCGATCTTGCCGCCCTCGGCATGCACGCGGTCCGTGACCAGACGGTGATTGGCGATGTCCTGCGCCGTGAACAGCCCCGCCGCGCCGGGAAAGATCGCGCCCTCGCGGTTCGGGGCCATGCCGCCTGTCACCATCAGCCCGACGCCGCCGCGCGCGCGCGCGGCGAAATATTCGGCCACGCGTGCCCAGTCGCCGCGCTCTTCCAGCCCGGTATGCATCGACCCCATCAGCACGCGGTTCTTCAGCGTGGTAAAGCCCAGATCAAGCGGGGCCAGCAGATGCGGGTAGGGCATGAAAAACCTCCGAATACATGCGTGTCAGGGCCAGATAAGCGCGCGCGGTGCCCTGTGTCACGCGCAACGCCGCGTCAATAGCCGGTCATTTCCAGATAGCCGCGCCCGGAATGGCTGCCCGAAAAGCGTAGCGGCCCTTCCCAGTAGCTGATGCCCAGATCCATCCAGGCGTGCGGGTTCAACGGTTCGGTGATGACCGACACCCCGCCATCTTCCCAGTCGATCCGCCAGCGCACCGGCACCTCTCGCCCTGCGACTTCTGCGTGATCCAGCGGGGTGAAGCGTAGCGCGCCGGGGGGCAGCGCGGTGGCCTGCCCCTCTGGCGTGACCCATGTGCCGGCGGTGAAGATGTCGTGGCCGCGAAGCTGGAAGCCCATCATGCGATGCCCGTCCTCGAATGACAGCGACACCCAGTCCCAGCCCTGTTGGTCATCAGACAAAGGCTGGCTCGACCATTCGTGGTCAAGCCAGCCCTGCCCTGTCACCCCCACCGGGCCATCGGGCAGGTCAAGCTGGCCTGTGACCTGATAGAAGGGCTGCGAATAGTAATAGCTGGCCCGCCCGTCAAAGGATTTGACCGAAAACCCCTGATCGCCATGCAGGACCAGCGGCCCTGTCGCCTGAAGCGTCAGCTCAAAGCCGAATTCTGCCGTGCCTGCGCGCAGTTCCAGATGATCCAGCGCGTCCTGATCAGGGGCGGCGGTGCTGATCATCCGCCATTCATCGATAAACGCCTCGAATGGCGCGGTGCTGACCCCGGCCTGTCCGACCCCCCCACGCGCGAAACGTTCAGCGGCGAAATGCGCATCGCGGCTGGTCAGCCCGATATGGCCCATCCAGATTTGCGGGCTGGCAAAGCCCTCGCGCTCTTCGGGGGCGTAGGGGGAGCGGAACAGCGCCAATTGCACGCCGTAATCCTGCCCGTCTGCATCGCTCAGCGTTGCGGTCAGATACCACCATTCGATGCGATAGTCTGGATGCGCGCCATGATCGCGGGGGAATTCCAGCGCATGGCCGCGCTGCGGGGCGGCGAAGCCCTCGACCTCCAGCCCCAGCCCGGCAAAGCCCTGCGCCTGCGCCGATACCAGCCCCAGCCACAGCACCGCCAGCGCCCGACCGACAGGTCGGGCCGCGCCCCCCCCGGGGGGCGGGGCGGGGGGGGGGGGGGGGCGCGGCGGGGCGGGTTTGAGACGGTGAGAGTTAAAGGGCACACGCCCCCCCCCCCCCCCCCCCCCCCCCCCCCCCCCCCCCCCCCCCGGGGGGGCCCCCCGCCCCCCCCGGGGGGGGGGGGGGGGGTGGGTGGGTGCGGCTCGCGGGCGCGGTTTTCATCCTGTCATCTTTCATGGGCAAAGACCTTCAGCAGATCGCGCGGCCCGTCACGCCACAGCCGCCATGCAGGCAGCGCCACTGCCAGCGCCACCGCCAGCCAGGCCCCTGCCGCCAGCCGCGCCCAGTCGGCCGGAAAAAGCTGCATCGGCAGCCGCCAGCCGAACGCCTGCACATTGATCACCGCCAGCAGAAGCTGCGCCAGCATGAGCCCCACCGGCAGCGCGAAGATCATCGTCATTGCCGCCAGCACCAGCGCGCGCAGCGCTTCCAGGCCCGCCAGGGCGCGCGGGGTCAGCCCCAGCGCCCAGAGGGGGGCCAACTGCACCAGCCGCATCCCCGACAGCGTCATCAGCGCCGCAAACAGCGCCAGCGCCGCCACCGACAAGGTCAGCAGGTTCAGCGCACCGGTGATCAGGAACGTGCGTTCGAAGATCGCCAGCGACATCGCCTTGGCCGCAGCCTGATCGGTGATCTGCCCCGATGACAGGCCCAGCTCATCTTGCAGCGCGGCGATCAGCGCCTGCGGGGCATCGCTGCGCAGCGCGTATTGGCGCACCGGGGCGTCGGGCCAGTTGGCGGCGAACAGATCCAGTCCGGTAACCGCCTGCGCCAGCGGGTTGCCGTAATCGGGGTAGACCCCCAGAACCGGCATTGCCCCAAGCTGCGGCAAGGTCAGAACATCCCCCGGTCCCAGCCCGTCGCGGTGGGCAAGCTGTTCATTGATCAGCACACCTTTCCCCGCTGCCAGCCGGTCCCAGAGATCGGGCAGCGCGTCCAGCATCGGCCAGTTGTCGCGAAAGGTCGCGTGATCCTTCATCGCATAGATCTGCGCGGGCTGGCCTGCCAGCGTTGCGTCAACGCGCTGCACAGGCAGCGCGGCCTCGCCCCGCGCAGCGACAAAGGCGCGGATGCGCGCGGCCTCTGCCGGATCGCGGGGGATGACGTTGACTTCGGCAACCAGGCGCTGGTCCAGCCAGCCGATGAAGGTGGCGCGGAAGCTCGACACCATTGTCCCCACGCCGATATTTGCCGCCAGCGCCAGCAAAAGTGCCATCAGCGCCAGTGACAGACGCGGCAGGTTCTGGCGGCTGTCGGCCCAGAACCACTGCGCGACCGGCCCGCGCGCCGCGCGCCCTGCCAGTGCCAGCGCGCCTGCCAGCAGCACCGGCATGATCAGCGCGCAGGCCAGAAGTGCTGCGGCCAGCAGCGCAAAGCCTGCAACCAGCCCGCCGCCCCATTGCGCCAAGCCCAGCGCTGCCAGCGCCAGCGCGACCGCCAGCGCGGCCTGAGCACGCCGCGCGCGGGCCGAGGCTTGCGCCCATGCGCGCGGTTGCGCCGGTGCCAGCAGCGGCAGATGCGCCAGCCGCCACAGCGCCTGCCCGCCCGCAATCGCCATGCCCGCCAGCGTCATGCCCAGCCCCGCCGCCGCCCAGACCGGGTTGAACTGCAACGCGCCGGGCACTGGCGCGCCGTATAGCCCGCGCAGGGACAGCGCGACATCGGGCAGCAGCAATGCTGCCATCAGGTAGCCCAAAACCAGCCCCAGCGCCCCCGCCAGCAGCCCGAAAAGCGCCATTTCCGCGCCCAGAAGTGCACACAGGTTGCGCAGCGGCACCCCCATCGCGCGCAGGCTGCGAAACAGGCCGCGGCGCTGTTCGAAGGCCAGCCCCACTGCCGAATGCACGATAAAGAGGCCCACCGCAAAGGCCAGCAGTCCAAAGGCGGTCAGGTTCAGATGGAAGCTGTCGGTCAGACCGGCCAGATCAGCCCCTTCGCCGGGCGGGATCAGGGTCAGGTCAGGGGCAAGCTCTGCCAGCGGGGTCAGCCCCTTGCGCTGGTCAGGCGCGAGCGTCAGCCGGGTGATCTGGCCGCGCATGTCCAGCACATCCTGTGCCTGCGCGATATCCACCAGCACCATGCCCACCGGCACGGCGCCAGAGGGGCGCAGGTCAAGCCCGTTGTCGCCCATTTCAGCCAGCGTCTGGGGGTGGGCAAAGCCGGTGCCGGACAGAAAGCTTTCCAGATCGGCCTGTGCAAGGGCAGGGCCAGTGCCGCCCGCGGGCGCGCTGAGCGGCTCTATCCCCAGCAGTGTCACCCGCGCCTGCCCCAGCCGCGCGCGCCCTTCCACCACCGCCGAGACCATCCAGCCCGCGCGCCGCAGCCGCCCGAATTCAGCGTCGGGCATGCGCCCCGAAGGGTGTTCGAGCCGCGCCAGCCCGCCATCGGCCAGCAATTCCTCGGCGCTGGCATAGGCGGCACGGGCCTCGGCATTCAGCGCCTGCACGCCTGACCACAGCGCAGTTGCCAGCGCCAGCCCCATCAGCAGCATGGCAAGCTGAAACGGGTGGCGTGCCCAATGCGACAGAAGCGCGCCCAGCGCCGCGCGGTTCATGTCGCCCCCGGTCCCAGCCGCCCCGCGCGCAGATGCGCCCGCGCGTCGCAGCGCGCGGCCAGACGCGGCGAATGCGTCACCAGCAGCAGCGCGGCCCCGGCCTGCGCGCTTAGTTCCAGCATCAGGTCAAGCACGCTGTCGCCCGTGGCCTCGTCCAGATTGCCGGTCGGTTCATCGGCCAGCACAAGGCGCGGGCGCACGGCCAGACAGCGCCCGATCGCCACGCGCTGCTGCTGCCCGCCGGATAATTGTTCGGGGTAGCGCGCCAGCAGATGGCCGATGCCCAGCCGTGCCGCCAGATCGGCCTGAAAGCCTGCATCATGGCGCCGTGCAAGCCGCGCCTGAAACGCCAGATTGGCCGCAACATTCAGCGACGGGATCAGGTTGAAATGCTGAAACACCAGCCCGATGCTGGCGCGGCGCAATGCCGCTGCCGCGACATCATCGCAGCGGGCGATATCGGTGCCGCCTATCAGTACCTGCCCCTGATCGGCGGGTTCCAGACCCGCGCAGATATGCAGCAAGGTGGATTTGCCGCTGCCCGATTCGCCGGTCAGCGCCAGCGACTGCCCAGCGCCCAGATCAAGCGAGACCGCGCGCAGCACCTCGATCCGGGCGTCGCCCTGACCAAAGCTTTTGGTGACATCGCGCAGCCGCAATACCTGATCCATGCCCCGCTGCCCTTCCTGTTCGCGGCCCATATCCGAAGCAAGCTTAGCGTGGAGGCGCGCAAACTCAAGGCGGCGGCCCTTGGGCCGCCGCCTGATATGGATGCGCTCGTTGCATGATCACATCTGGTGGAAGCAGCTATCGTATGTGGCCGACAATCCGCTTCCGCCCGAGGTGGGGGCGGGCGCGGGTTGTCGCCTGCGGCGACGGATATAATCCGCACTGCTGCTATCCGACCAGATCGCGCCGTAGGGTTCGCGCCGATCAGCCCGCCGCCATCTGGTTATGCTTGCGCGCCACCAGTTGCTTGGCGGTTTCGACCGCAACGGCAGCATCGCGGCAATAGGCATCTGCCCCGATGGCGCGGCCGAATTCCTCGTTCAGCGGCGCACCGCCCACCAGCACGATATAGTCGTCGCGGATGCCCTGCGCGGCCAGCGTGTCGATCACCACCTTCATATAGGGCATGGTGGTGGTCAGCAGTGCCGACATGCCCAGAATGTCGGGCTGTTCGGCCTGCAACGCTTCCAGATAGGCCTCGACCGCATTGTTGATGCCCAGATCGACGACCTCAAACCCTGCGCCTTCCATCATCATCGCGACAAGGTTCTTGCCGATATCGTGGATATCGCCCTTCACAGTGCCAATGACCATCTTGCCCATGCGCGGCGCACCGGTTTCGACCAGAAGCGGCTTCAGGATCGCCATGCCGCCCTTCATCGCATTGGCTGCCAGCAGCACTTCGGGCACGAACAATATGCCGTCGCGGAAGTCATGGCCGACAATGGTCATGCCCGCGACCAGCGCCTTGGTCAGGATGTCATAGGGTGTCCAGCCGCGTTCCAGCAGGATGTTGACAGCTTCCTCGATCTCTTCCTTCATGCCGTCATAAAGGTCATCCATCATCTGTTCGACGAGCTCATCGTCGGACAGATCGGCCAGAATGATGTCTTCTTCGTCAGACATAAGCTTCATCCCTTGAACGGCACGTCAGCGCCTGTGGTTTCCAGTTGCGTCATCGTTTGGCCATTTTGTCGCAGGTCACTGTCTTGTTTGCGACATGAGCGATTTTACAGGCGACGCATTGCGCGTGATTGCGTGCCATTGCGGCAGGAATGTCACGCATCGCGCCGGCGGCGGCCACCACCCCGGCCCGCGCGGCCCTGCGGTGCGGCATCCCCGCCTTCCGTGCCATCAAGCGCCGATGAAAAACCCCCCAGCGCGGCGGTGATCTGCTCCAGCGTGGGGCGCTCGCCACGCGGGCGGGTTTCCAGCGCCGCGCGCATGGCGCGCAGATGGTCGGGCATGGTGCCACAGCAGCCGCCGATGATGGTGGCCCCGCAATCGCGTGCCAGCACGGCATATTCGGCCATCAGATCAGGCGTGCCGTCATAATGGATATGGCCATCGACATATTTCGGAATACCGGCATTGCCCTTGGCGATCAGCGGCATGGGCGCGCCGGCCTCGACAAAGCCCAGCACCGTGCGCAGCAGATCCGACGCGCCCACACCGCAATTTGCGCCAAAGGCCAGCGGCGGCGTTTTCAGCTTGCCCACCATCTGCGACATTGCAGCAGAGGTCATGCCCATCATCGTGCGCCCTGCGGTGTCGAAGCTCATGGTGCCGCACCAGGGCATATCGGCCAGCCCGGCGGCTTCGGCGGCGGCCTTGTATTCTTCGGGCGCAGAGATGGTTTCGACCCACAGCACATCTGCGCCGCCTTCCTTCAGCCCCTCGGCTTGTTCATGGAACATCTCGACCGCGATTTCATGGGTCAGCGTCCCCATCGGGGCCATGATGTCACCCGTCGGGCCGACCGAACCTGCGACCACCACGGGGCGATCTGCCTTGTCAGCAATTTCGCGCCCCAGTTCCGCGCCGACACGGTTCAACTCGCGCACGCGGCCTTGCGCGTCATGCAGCTTCAGGCGGCTGGCATTGCCCCCGAAGGTGTTGGTCAGGAACAGATCGGACCCGGCCAGAACCGCATTGCGATACAAGGTCAGGATCTTTTCGGGTTCGTCCGTGTTCCACAATTCCGGCGCGTCGCCCGATTGCAGACCCATATTGAACAGGTTGGTGCCGGTGGCCCCGTCCGCCAGCAGCCAGTCACGTTCCGACAACAGTTTCTGTAGCGCGTTGGTCATCTGCCATGCCTTCCAATTGCAACGCAGCGGGAGGCGCTGGCGCGCTCCCGCTGTCCGGATCACTGCCACATTGTCTGCAATGAGGCAAATTCATAAACTGCATGACAACCATGCAGCGCATTCATGTTGGCTGCTCAGCCGTCGGCGAGCTCCGCTTTCGCCTCGGCCAGGAATTCCGCCATCTTGGCGCGGATCTCGGCCTCATCGGCCTTGCCCGCCAGATCGGCCTGTACCTTGCGGAAGACATCTTCGTGGCCGGCCTCTTCGAAATCCGAGCGGATCACCTCCATTGCATAGTCTTCGGCATCGGCGCCGGTCTTGCCCAGAAGCGCAGCGCCCCAAAGCCCCAGCTTCTTGTTGCGCCGGGCTACTGCCTTGAAGACCATTTCCTGGTCATGGGCAAACTTGTTCTCAAATGCGCGCTCGCGATCTTGGAAAGTCGTCATCTTGGCCTCGTGATTGCAGGGTCGCTGTTCTAAGATCATATGACCTCTGCGCGCCTGCGCTGCAAGGCGAAATCACCGACGGGGCGGATCGTGGCGCTGCTTGCGATGGCCCGATAATGCGGCTATAGGCAGCGCAAAGGGGGGCAAACCGCCCCCCGGCAATTATTCGGAGATCGCAATGGCGCGCCGCACCAAGGTATATGAAGGCAAGGCCAAGATACTGTATGAAGGGCCAGAGCCGGGCACGCTGGTGCAGTATTTCAAGGATGATGCCACCGCCTTCAACGCCGAAAAGCGCGATGTGATCGAAGGCAAGGGGGTGCTGAACAACCTGCTGTCGGAATTCTTCATGGCTGGTCTGAACAAGATCGGCGTGCCCACGCATTTCATCAAGCGCATCAATATGCGCGAACAGCTTATCCGCTCGGTCGAGATCATTCCGCTGGAAGTTGTGGTGCGCAATATTGCCGCAGGTTCGCTGTCGAAAAGACTGGGCATTGCCGAAGGCACGCCCCTGCCGCGCCCGATCATCGAATTCTATTACAAGGATGATGGCTTAGGCGACCCGCTGGTGACGGAAGACCAGATCCTGGCCTTCAACTGGGCCAGCCATCAGGATCTCGATGACATGGTGGCGCTGGCGGTGCGGGTCAATGATTTCATGTCGGGCGTCATGATGGCCGTTGGCATCCGGCTGGTGGATTTCAAGATCGAGATCGGGCGTCAGTTCGATGGCGATATGCAGCGCCTGATCGTCGCCGATGAGATCAGCCCTGACAGCTGCCGCCTGTGGGATATCCAGTCCGGCCAGAAGCTGGACAAGGATGTGTTCCGCCGCGATCTGGGCAGTCTGACCGATGCCTATTCCGAAGTCGCGCGGCGGCTGGGCGTCATGCCCAAATCTCCGACCCCCATCACCAAACCGAAGCTGATGAATTGAAAGGTTCGAGTGGCCATGAAGTTGCGAGTGTATGTGACCCTGAAATCCGGTGTTCTTGATCCCCAGGGCGAGGCCGTTCGACATGCGCTGGCTGCGCTGGGCTTTGACGGGGTGAACTCCGTGCGTCAGGGCAAGATGATCGAGCTGGACCTGGCCGAGCAGGACGCGACCAAAGCCGTCTCGATGGCCGAGGATATGTGCGAAAAGCTGCTGGCCAATACCGTTATCGAATCCTACCGCATCGAGCCGGTCTAAGCCTCAAGCAGCGATTGACGCTGGCGACCACAGATTGCACCATCTGTGCCAGCCAGTATGGGGGATAGGCGATGCGTGCTGCGGTCTTGACGGAATATCGCAAGGATCTGAGCATCGAAACCGTTGCCGACCCGGTCTGCGAAGCTGATGGTGTGGTGCTGCGGGTGCTGGCTTGCGGCATCTGCCGGTCGGACTGGCATGGCTGGGTGGGGGAACATCCGCGTGTGAAGCCCGGCCAGATACCCGGCCATGAATATTGCGGCGAGGTGGTCGAGGCTGGCCCGGCCAGCGGCTGGTCCGTGGGCGCGCATGTGATCGCGCCATTCATTCTGGCCTGCGGGTCTTGCCCGGCGTGCAGATCTGGGGTGTCGAATACCTGCCCCGATCAGCGCCTGCCGGGATTCATTGAACCCGGCGCATTCGCCGAATATGTCAGCGTGCCCCATGCCCATAACCTGACGCGTCTGCCTGACGGCATGTCGCCCGTGCTTGCCGCCGGTCTGGGCTGCCGGGTGACCACGGCGTTTCATGCCCTGACCGACCGCGCCGCGCTGCGCCCCGGTGAATGGCTGGCCGTTCACGGCACGGGCGGGATCGGGCTGGCCACGCTGCTACTGGGCCGCGCGCTGGGGGCGCGGGTGGTGGTGGTCGATATCGTGCCCGAGAAGCTGGAGCATGCCCGTGCGCTGGGTGCTGATGCCGCGCTGGATGCGCGCGAGGGCGATGTTGCACAACGCATCAGGGATGTGACCGGTGGCGGTGCCCATGTCTCGGTCGAGGCGCTGGGGATCGAGCAGACCACCAACGCCTCGTTGCGCTGCCTGCGCCCGCTGGGGCGTCATGTGCAGGTGGGCATGCCCGTGGGGCATACCGCGCTGATGCAGATCGATATGAGCGTGGTCTATCAGAAGAACCTTGCGCTTTACGGCACGCGCGGCATGCCTGCGCATAAATACCCGTCGCTGCTGGGGATGATCGATGCCGGGCTGGTGGATTTCACCCCGATGATCGCGCGCGAGGTCGGCTTGTCACAGGCGGGCGCGGAACTTGCGCTGTTCGACGGCCCCATGCCGCCCGGCGTGGCCGTGATCAGCGACTTTCAGGGCTGAGCCTTGCCGCTTTCCCTTTGCGCCTGCAGCGCAGACAGGCTAAAGCGCAGGTAATCCCGCCTGAATGGAGCGCGCGCCATGAAAGCTGCTGTCATCACCTTCCCCGGATCGAATTGCGACCGTGACCTTGCCCTTGCCTTTGAAGGGACCGGCGCGCAGGTCCGGCATGTCTGGCACAAGGACACCGCGCTGCCGGCGGGCATTGATATTGTCGGCATTCCCGGCGGGTTCAGCTTTGGCGATTATCTGCGCTGCGGTGCGATTGCCGCGCGCTCGCCCATCGCGCGGGCCGTGGCGGATTTCGCGGGCAAGGGCGGGCATGTGCTGGGCGTCTGCAACGGCTTTCAGGTGCTGGTGGAAATGGGGCTTCTGCCCGGCGCGTTGCTGCGCAATGCCAATCTGAAGTATATCTGCAAGCCTGTGGGCCTGCGTGTCGAAACCACCGACAGCGCCTTCACCGGCGGCTACAGGGCGGGCAGCACCATCACCATTCCGATCGCGCATCATGACGGCAACTACAACGCCGATGCCGAAACCGTGGCGCGGTTGCGCGGCGAGGGGCTGGTGGCGTTTCGCTATACCGACAACCCCAATGGCTCGGTCGATGATATCGCAGGCGTGCTGTCGCAAAACCGCCGTGTGCTGGGCATGATGCCCCATCCCGAGCGCGCTTTCGGCGCGTTGCATGGCGGCAGCGACGGTCGCGCCATGTTCGACAGCCTGATCGGCGCTTTGACGCCTGCATAAGCTGCACCACGCTTGAGCGGGGGGGCCATTGGCCCTATTCTGGCGTGCATGGCCATGACGCCCGATCTAGACAACCGCCGCGCCAGTTTTCTGGGTATCCCGCTTTGGGGGCGGGCGGTCATTCTGGTGCTGGTTGTCGGCGGGATCGGGCTGATCTGGTTCCTGAATTCCTGGCTGTCGGAACGCTTCACCGACTCGACGCGCAACCGCGCCGAATTGCGGCTGGTGCTGTATTCCGGCAATATCCAGTCGGAACTGCAGCGCAATTCGGTTGTCCCCCTGTTGCTGGCGCGCGACCCGGACCTGATCGCGGCGCTGCGCGAGGGCAGTTTTGCCACCACCTCTCAGCGGCTGATGACCTTGCAGGAAGAGATCGGGGCCGCCGGGATAGAGCTTCTGGACAGCAATGGGCGGGTCGTGGGCGCCACTGACCGCGTGCATCTTGACAAGAACCGCAGCGAGGATGCGGCCTTCATTGATGCCCGACGTTCCAGCGATACGGTGTTTCTGGTCAAGGAGTTGGAAAGCGGCGGGTTCGGCTTTTCCTTTGCGCGCAACATCCGGTCCGGCAATGACCTGCTGGGCGTGGTGGTGGTGGACGCCGATTTGCAGAAATTCGAACGAAGCTGGGCAGGCTTTGCCGACGCTGTGGCCTTGCTTGATTCCAGTGGCCGGATCATTCTGGCCACCGAACCGCGCTGGCGCGGGCGCAGTCTGGAAGACGCGCTGGCAGTGCAGGACGCGCCCTCGGCGATTGCGCGCGCATTGCGTGCCACGGCGGATTGGGCGCAAGCCCCGCCCGACACCTTCCTGCGCGGCGAGGCGGTGCTGCGCTCTGAAGTGCGCGTGCCGTTTCGCGGCTGGCGGCTGGTCAGCTTCACGCGCTATGATTCGGTGCGCGAGCGGGTGAATTCCGTGCTGGCGCTGGTGCTGACCGGCTTTGCGTTTTTGCTGGCGCTGACCTTCTATCTGGTCAGTCGCAATGCGCTGTCGCAATCGGCCGTGCTGGAACGCGAATCGCAGGATTTGCGCGCGCTGAATGCGCGGCTGCAACGCGAAATCGCCACGCGGCTGCGCGTACAGAAGGATCTGGCGGTGGCCGAACAGACGCTGGCGCAATCGGCCAAGCTGGCAAGCCTGGGCGAAATGTCTGCCTCGGTCAGTCATGAACTGAACCAGCCGCTGGCGGCGATGAAGACCTATCTGGCGGGTGCGCGGCTGCTGCTGCGCCACAAGCGCAGCGATGAGGCGCTGGCCTCTTTCGACCGCATTGACGGGCTGATCGACCGGATGGGGTCGATTGCGCGCACGCTGAAATCCTTTGCCCGCAAGGGCGGCGAAGCCTTTGCACCCATAGACCTGCGCACCTGTCTGGCCGATGCGCTGACGATGATGGAACCGATGCTGCGCGATGCCCGCGTTCTGGTGGTGCGCACCGTCCCGCATGAACCGGTGATGATCATGGGCGATTCGGTGCGGGTGGAGCAGGTGATCCTGAACCTTGTGCGCAATGCCGTCGATGCCACGCGCGGGGTGAATGCGCCGCAGATCGACATCATCATCAGCCAGGCCGAAACCGCCAATCTGATCGTGCGCGACAATGGCACCGGGATCGCAGATATCGAAGCCTTGTTCGAGCCATTCTATACCACCAAGCCCTCTGGTCATGGTGTCGGGCTGGGGCTGGCGATTTCATCGGGCATTGTCACGGATCATGGCGGCCGGCTGTCGGCGATCAACTCGCCCGAAGGCGGGGCCGTGTTCGAAGCCGAGTTTCCCCGTTATCAGGCCAGCCAGCAGGATGCGGCGGAATGACGATCACGCAGCTTTCATCGCGCAAACCTGCCTTTTGTTGCTCCCGATCAGTGACATGCGCGTGGCCAGACCATAGACAACGATGCAACAGGTCGCAGGGGGACAGAGGATCATGAGCAAGCAGATGCGCGTTGCCATCGTGGATGACGAACAGGATATGCGCCAATCCATCAGCCAGTGGATGGCGCTGTCGGGGTTCGACACCGAAACCTATGCCGATGGTCAGGCGGCACTGGCGGCGATCGGCGCGGATTTTCCGGGCGTGGTGATCACCGATATCCGCATGCCCGGCATGGATGGCATGGCGCTTCTGAAGCATCTGGTCGCGCTTGACAGCACCATTCCCGTGATCATGATCACCGGGCATGGCGATGTGCCCATCGCGGTCGAGGCGATGCGGCTTGGTGCCTTTGATTTCCTTGAAAAACCCTTTGACCCCGAAAAGATGATGGCGCTGGCAGAGCGCGCGGCCAAGACCCGCAAGCAGGTGCTGGAAAACCGGGCATTGCGTCAGGAATTGTCCGATGGCGGCAGCATCATGCAGCGGCTGGTCGGCGCGTCGGATGTGATGCAGCGCCTGCGCGAGGATATTCTGGATATCGGGCAGGCCGATGGTCATGTGCTGATCGATGGCGAAACCGGCACCGGCAAGACGCTGGTCGCCCATGCGCTGCATGCGGTAGGCCCGCGCGCGGGGCGCAAGCTGGTGTCGATCAACTGTGCCGCCTGTCCCGACCCGGAATTCATGACACGGCTGTTTGGTCCGGTTGATGATCTGGGCAGCAAGCCGCTTGCCGAAGAGGCGCGCGGCGGAACGCTGGTTCTGGAAAGCGTCGAGGCGCTGGCACCGGATAGTCAGGCGCGGCTGCTGGCCTTCCTCAATGATCTGGGCACGCCCCCCGAAACCCGTGTGATCGGCATCTGCAACACCCATGCCGCCGGACAGACCATAGAGGATGTGCTGCGCCCGGATCTGTATTACCGGCTGGCCGCGCACAAGCTGGTCTTGCCGCCGCTGCGGATGCGGGGCGAAGATATCCTTGCTCTGTTTGACACCTATCTGACGCGCTTTGCCGAGGATTATGGCTGCGCCGCCCCGAGTGTGACCATGCCCGAGGCCGCGCAGTTATTGCAGGCGCCCTGGCCGGGGAATGTGCGTCAGCTTGTCAATATTGCCGAACGCACCGTGCTGCACAGCCGCCGCGAGGACGGCGCGCTGATGTCGCTGATCATGGCCGATAATGAAGCCAGCAGCGAAGTCATGACCACCGAAGGCAAGCCGCTGAAAGAGCATGTCGAAGCGTTTGAGCGTATGCTGATCGACAATACCATGCGCCGCCACAAGGGGTCGATCACCGCCGTGATGGAAGAGTTGCGCCTGCCGCGGCGCACGCTGAACGAAAAGATGGCGAAATACGGGCTGGTGCGGTCGGATTACGTCTGAGGCGGGCAGTGCCGCCCGGTGCAGGGTGGTGCTGTCGGTCTGACGCTCATCCGCAGCGCTGACGCCCGGCCCGGCCTATTCGTCGGTCCCGGTCTCTGGCGCGTCCTTCGAACTGGCGCGCTGCGCCAGTCTGCGCACCAGAACCTCGCGCAGATCCTGCATCGCCCAGAGCAATTCGTCGGTCGCGGCATCCAGCTCTTCGGGGGTGGCGCGGAATTGTGCCCAATGCGCGATATGGCCGATCTCGGCCACTGCTTTTTTGCCGCGCCCGCTTAACCCATTGCCGCGCGCCAGCCAGCCCTTGATCAGGGCGCGTTCCTCGTCGCTCAGGTTGTGGCCCCTGGCGGGTCTGATCTCGCCGCTATCGGCCTGAATCCCCGCGATGCGGTGCAGTTCGGTGCGCCGCAAGCGCGGGTCATGGCGGATTTGCAGCAGCATCGCGCCATTGGGGCGCGGGCGAAAATAATAGCCGCGCGCGCCCTTGGTCATGTCACTTCAGCCCTGCGCAGAAATCCTGAATGCGCGTGCAGGCTTCGCGCAGCGCTTCATCCGAGGTGGCATAGCTGACGCGGAAACAGGGCGAGGTGCCGAAGGCCGCGCCAAACACCACGGCAACGCCCTTTTCTTCCAGCAATGCCGTGGCGAAGGCTTCGTCATCGGTGATCTGCGCCCCCCCGGCAGAGGTCTTGCCGATGCAGCCCGCAATCGACGGGTAGACATAGAACGCGCCTTCCGGCACCGGGCATACGACCCCTTCGGCGGCATTCAGCATCTCGACCACCATGTCGCGGCGGCGCTGGAAAGTCTTGTTGTTCGCGGCGATGTAATCCTGCTTGCCGGTCAGCGCCTCGACCGCGGCCCATTGGCTGACCGAACAGGGATTCGAGGTCGATTGCGACTGGATCTTGCGGATCGCGCCGATCAGTTCTTTCGGCCCTGCCGCATAGCCGATCCGCCAGCCGGTCATGGCATAGGCTTTCGACACGCCATTGACGGTCAGGGTGCGGTCGTAAAGCTGCGGTTCCACCTGCGCGGGTGTGCAGAATTCGAAATCGCCATAGACCAGATGCTCATACATGTCGTCCGACATTACCCAGACATGGGGGTGGCGCAGCAGCACATCGGTCAGCGCTTTCAATTCATCCCAGGTGTAACCCGCGCCGGTGGGGTTTGAAGGCGAATTGAAGATCAGCCATTTGGTGCGCGGCGTGATCGCGCCTTCCAGCGCGCCGGGCGTCAGCTTGTAGGCGGTGTCGGGGCCAGCTTCGGCAATCACCGGCGCGCCGCCTGCCAGCAGCACCATATCGGGGTAGCTGACCCAGTAGGGGGCGGGGATCACCACCTCGTCGCCGGGGTTGAGCGTGGCCATCAGCGCATTATACAGCACCTGCTTGCCGCCGGTGCCGACCGTGACCTGATCAGGGGTATAATCCAGCCCGTTATCGCGCTTGAACTTGGCGCAGATCGCCTTTTTCAGTTCAGGAATTCCATCGACTGCGGTGTATTTCGTTTTCCCCGCATCAATCGCCGCTTTTGCGGCATCCTTGATGTTCTGCGGCGTGTCAAAATCAGGCTCACCGGCACCAAGCCCGATGACATCCTTGCCTGCGGCCTTCAACTCTGCCGCCTTGGTGGTCACGGCGATGGTGGGCGAAGGTTTCACACGTGCGAGGGTAGCGGACAGGAAGGCCATGAGGCGAACTCCGTTATGGGTCAGAATTTGTATCTTTCGCAAGCCCGTAATATGGTGCGGCCAAATCCCGTTCAAGCATAATCAAATTCGAAAGGGTGCAAGATGAGCGACCAGACAGAAACCAATGACTGGTATTCGGCCGATCACGCCACATTCGGCGACCGCCTGACCGCCGCACGCGAGGCGCAGGGCATGAGCGTGTCGAAGCTGGCCAGCCGCCTGGGTGTGAAGGTGCAGACGCTGCAAGGCTGGGAAAACGACCGCTCAGAGCCGCGCGCCAACAAGCTGCAAATGCTGGCCGGGGTGCTGAATGTCTCGATGCGCTGGCTGCTGACCGGCGAGGGCGAGGGGCTGGCAGAGCCGATCGACCCCGAGGAACTGGCCGAAGATGCCGATGCGCTGCTCAAGGATCTGCGCGAGATGCGCGCCGAGATGACACGCATGGCAACCCGGATGGGCCGCGCCGAAAAGCGCCTGCGCCTGATCCTGCGAGAGGCAATCTGATGCAGCCAACCCCGGAAGAGGCGCGCCGCAAGATGCTGCGCATGCGGTCCTGGCGGCGCGGCATGAAGGAAATGGATCTGATCCTCGGCCCCTATGCCGATGCGCATCTGGACGCCATGAGCGCGCAGGAAATGGACGGCTATGACCGGCTGTTGTCGGAAAATGATCAGGATCTCTATCTGTGGGTGACAGGCGCGCAACCCGCCCCGGAACATCTGAAACCGCTGCTGGACAGGATCGCGCAGGCCGCAGGGGTCGCGCGCCCTGCCTGAGCAGGCGGGCCGCTACAGAAGCGGGCTGGCCAGCGCGATGATGTTGTTGCGCAAGCGCCGCAACGGCGACCAGGCCGCGACATCGGCGCGCTCGATGCACGCGGCGCGCGCGATATAGCTGTCCTGCCGCGCATCGATTTCCGCGGTGAAAGCCGGGCAGCGGAACAAGAGCAGGTTTTCGTAATTCAGGTCAAAACTGCGATGGTCCAGGTTGGCCGTGCCGATCATGCCGAAACTGCCATCGACGGTCACGATCTTGGAATGGATCAGCCCGTCCTGGAACAGATGTATCCGCACCCCGCTGCGCAAGAGGTCGGGAAACAGGCTTTCGGTGGCCGCGCCCACAATGCGGTTGTCATTGCGCGCAGGCAGGATCAGATCGACCCTGATCCCGCGTTCGGCGGCCGAACAGATCGCCGTATGCAGTGCCGGGTCGGGCACGTAATAGGGGGTGGTCAGCATCACCTTCTCGGTTGCGGCATAGAGCATCGCGCGCAGCGTGTCAGAGGGCGTGGTAAAGATGTCATCGGGGCCAGAGGCGATGACCTGCGCCATGACCGGCCCGATAGCGGGCGGCTCTGGCGCGTTGCGCAGAATATGGCTCAGGTCTTCGGCGTGATGGGTCATCCAGTCATGCAGGAACACGGCCTGCTGTTGCAGCACCGCCGGCCCTTCCAGCCGCACCAGCAGATCGACCCAGGGCGCATAGCGCGGCTTGATCGAAAAGGCGGCATCCGCACAATTGCGGCTGCCCACCCAGCTAAGCCGGTTATCCACCACCACGATCTTGCGGTGATTGCGCAGGTCGATGCGCTGGAACAGCAGGCTGATCAGCGGGTTGCCCACCGGGGCTGCACGGTCCACCGCAACCCCGGCCTGCTGCATCGCCCCCCAAAGCGGGGACCGGATCAGCCAGCGCGCGCCATGATCATCGACCAGAACCCGGCAGGCGACACCGCGACGCGCGGCATTGATCAGGGCATTGGCCATGCGCGTGCCGGTGCGGTCGGCCAGCCAGATATAGAACAGCACATGGACATGATCCTGCGCAGCATCGATGGCGTCGATGATGTCATCCATCATAGCATCGCTTTCGGGCAGCAGGGTCAGGCGGTTTCCTGCCCGTGGCGGGAACTGGCTGGTCGCCATCCCGGCGGCAAAGGCCGGTCGCGCAGCACCTGCCCGCGCCAGATCATCCAACGGGGCCGGGATGGGTTGCGCAGCCAGAAGCTTGTGGCGCACCTCGCGCATGCGCTCGCGCCGCGCGCGTGCCAGCCGGATTTCGCCGAACAGGAAATAGGCCGCGATTCCAACGCCCGGCAGCGCTGAAATCATCGTCACCCAGGCCAGCCGGGCAGATGGCGTCAGCCCCGCACGCAGCAGCGCGCGGATGATGAATGTAACCTGCAAGATGATGACCAGAACGACTGTGACGGTCGCCATATGCTGTTCCCTGCCCGACCCGGCACGCTACAGTGTCATTTTCGCGCAGCATTGTCACCCCGCCGCCGATCTGTTTGAAGGGCACCGGGCAGGGGCTATCTGTGGGGCTGAGACCCGCAGTTGCGCCTGTCCCGCGCCGCAAGTGGAGAGTGCAGATGTTGTCGCCATTGGTGTTTGATCGTTTCGTTGCCCCCGCAAGGCTGCGCCCGCAGATATGGCGGCTGCTGCTGGGGCTGGCAGTGGTGATGCTGGTCTATCTGGGCTGGATGGCGCTGACGGGGCTGGCATTATGGCCCGTCATCGGCCTGAAGGCGCTGGAGGCCGGGCTGGCAGAGGTTGGCCTCGGGCGCAGCCCCGCTTCGCTGATCTTCCTTCTGCTGACCTTTGTCGGCATGGCGCTGGGGGTATTTGCCGCCGCGCGCTTCATCCATCACCGCCCCATTGCCAGCCTGTTCGGCCCCCGCGCCGTAGTGCTGCGTGATTTTCTGGTGGCGATGGGGATATTTCTGGCGCTGTCATCGCCCGGAGTGTTCTATTTCCTGTTCTTTCTGGAACTGGAACGCGGCGTGAACTGGTCGGTCTGGGTCATGTTCCTGCCGCTGGCGCTGATCGGGCTGCTGATCCAGACCGGGGCCGAGGAACTGGTGTTTCGCGGCTATCTGCAACAGCAACTCGCGGCGCGCTTTGCCGCGCGATGGGCGTGGATGGTGCTGCCCTCGGTGCTGTTCGGGCTGGTTCATTACGCGCCGCAGGAAATGGGCGGGTCGGTCTGGCTGGTTGTGCTTGCGACAGGGTTTTTCGGTCTGATTCTGGCCGATCTGACCGCGCGCAGCGGGTCGCTGGGCGTGGCCTGGGGGCTGCATTTCGCCAATAACCTGCTGGCGATGCTTGTGTTCACCACCGGCGAGGCGCTGGACGGGCTGGCGCTTTATCGCTTGCCTTTCGGCCCCGAAGACCCCGAGGTGATGTCGGTCATGCTGGGCCTCGACATGCTGGGCATGGTGCTGATCTGGGCTGTGTGTCGCTGGTGGCTGCGCGCGCGCTGATTGCAATTCGCGCCGCGCGCCAGTATTGCAATCGCCAGACCCTGCAAGGTGGTGCCTATGAACTGGATCACGAATTACGTCCGCCCCACAATCAACTCGCTGTTTTCGCGCCGTGAAATGCCCGAAAACCTGTGGGAGAAATGCCCCGGCTGCGGCACCATGCTGTTCCATCGCGAACTGGCCGAGAATCAGCGCGTCTGCACATCCTGCGGCCATCACATGACCATCGCGCCGCGTGCGCGGTTCGGGCATTTCTTTGATGGTGGCCTGTTCCATGAAATCGCCGTGCCCCAGCCGGTGGCTGATCCGCTGCATTTTCGCGATCAGAAGAAATATCCCGACCGGATGAAGGCGGCGCAGAAATCCACGGGCGAGAAGGAAGCCATGCTGGTCGCTGAAGGCGAGGTGATGCGCACCCGCCTTGTCGCTGTGGCGCAGGATTTCAGTTTCATGGGCGGGTCGATGGGCATGTATGTCGGCAACGCCATTATCGCCGCCTGTGAACATGCCGTGCGCCATCGACTGCCACTGGTCTTGTTTTCCGCCGCGGGCGGGGCGCGCATGCAGGAAGGTATCTTGTCGCTGATGCAGATGCCGCGCAGCACCGTTGCCATCGATATGCTGCGCGAGGCAGGCTTGCCCTATATCGTGGTGCTGACCCATCCCACCACCGGGGGCGTGACGGCCAGCTATGCCATGCTGGGCGATGTCCAGATCGCCGAACCCGGCGCGCTGATCTGTTTTGCCGGGCCGCGCGTGATCGAACAGACCATCCGCGAAACCCTGCCCGAGGGCTTTCAGCGGGCCGAATATCTGCGCGATCACGGCATGCTGGACCGCGTTACCCCGCGCCAGAAGCTGCGCGAGGAAATCGCCACCATCCTGCGGATGCTGACCCAACAAGGCCCGGTTGTGCATGGTGATCTGCCAGCCCCCGACAAGGGCGTGCCTGCCTTGCCGCCTGCTTCGGAAAGCCGCTGAGCATGCCCGTGCAGGGGTCTGACGCGCTTTTGGCGCGGATGATGACGTTCCACCCCAAGATCATCGACCTGACGCTGGACCGGGTCTGGCGCCTGCTGGCCGCGCTGGACCATCCCGAACGCCGCCTGCCGCCGGTGGTGCATATTGCGGGCACCAATGGCAAAGGCTCGACGCTTGCGATGATCCGCGCGGGGCTGGAGGGGGCGGGATGCAGCGTGCATGCCTATACCAGCCCGCATCTGGCGCGGTTTCATGAACGCATCCGGCTGGCGGGCAGGCTGATTTCCGAAGATGCGCTGAGCGCGCTGCTGGATGAATGCCTGACCGCCAATGGCACGGACGCCATTACCTATTTCGAGATCACGACCTGCGCCGCGCTGCTGGCCTTCACCCGCGCGCGCGCCGATTACACGCTGCTGGAAGTGGGCTTGGGCGGGCGGCTGGATGCGACCAATGTCATTGACCACCCCGCATTGAGCATCATCACCCCGATCAGTCTGGATCATCAGCAATATCTGGGCGAGACCCTGGCCCAGATCGCGGGCGAAAAGGCCGGCATCATCAAGCGCGGTGTGCCGGTTGTGGTCGGGCCGCAGGATGATGTCGCGGCTCAGGTGATCGAGGCGCGCGCCGCGCGGCTGGGCGCGCCGCTTCTGGCCTGTGGTCAGCACTGGCATGTCAGCACAGATGGCGGGCGGCTGATCTACCAGGACGAAACCGGGCTGCTGGATCTGCCCCTGCCGCGTCTGGCCGGGCCGCATCAGGTGCAGAATGCAGGCATGGCATTGGCAGCCCTGCGTGCGCTGGGCCATGATGCGGGGGCCGAGGCCGCGATGCGCCGCGCCGAATGGCCCGCGCGGATGCAACGCCTGCGCCAGGGGCCGCTGGTCGATGCGCTGCCTGCTGGCACGCTATGGCTTGATGGCGGGCACAACCCGGCCGCCGGTCAGGCAATTTCTGCCACGCTGGCGCAGATGGGGGTGGGGCGCGTCTGGCTGATCTGCGGGATGCTGAACACCAAGGATGTGGCGGGCTTCATGCGCCCGCTGGCCGCCCATGCGCAGCATCTGTTTGCTGTGCCTATCCCTGGCGAGGCGGCGACGCTGTCCGCCTCCGAGACGGCGCAGCAAGCCAGCGCGGCCGGTATCCCTGCCACCGAGGCTGAAAGCGTGATGGATGCGCTGCGCCATATCGCGGCGCGCGACCCGCAGGCGCATGTGCTGATCTGCGGCTCGCTCTATCTGGCGGGGGGGGTGCTGCGCGAAAACGTCTGAAGGCCGCGCTATCCTTCTTCGCCGCAGCGCAACTTTCCCGCCCCAGCCGTGGCCAGCGACAGGAAGTCGAAAAGCTGTGGGTCGGCCAGATGCGAGGGGCGCACATTCAGCAGCGCGCGGAACATCACATTACGCCGCCCCGGACTGCGCTTTTCCCATTCATCCAGCAGCGCCTTGACCTGCATGCGCTGCAACCCGTCCTGCGACCCGCACAGATCGCAGGGAATGATGGGGTAATTCATCGCGCGGGCAAAGCGGTCGCAATCTTCCTCTGCCACAAAGGCCAGCGGGCGATAGACGAACAGATCGCCCTCTTCATTGACCAGCTTGGGCGGCATGGTGGCCAGCCGCCCGCCATGAAACAGGTTCATGAAGAAGGTTTCCAGCAGATCATCGCGATGATGGCCCAGCACCACGGCGCTGCAGCCTTCCTCGCGCGCAATGCGGTACAGATTGCCACGCCGCAGCCGCGAACACAGCGCGCAATAGGTGCGCCCCTGCGGCACCTTGTCCATGACAATGGAATAAGTGTCCTGATACTCGATCCGGTGGGGAAGCTGCATTCTGGTCAGGAAATCCGGCAGCACCGTTGCCGGAAAGCCCGGCTGGCCCTGATCCAGATTGCAGGCCAGCAGATCAACCGGCAGCAGCCCGCGCCATTGCAGCTCTATCAGCGCGGCCAGCAGCGTGTAGCTGTCCTTGCCGCCCGACAGGCACACCAGCCAGCGCGCGCCGGGTTCGACCATGCCGTATTGCTCGATCACCGTGCGGGTGTCGCGGATGATGCGTTTGCGCAGCTTGCGAAACTCGGTCGTGTCGGGCGCGTCGCGCAGGATCAGGGGCAGGTCGGAGTCATCGCGCATGGTCATGCCCCTTTGGCTTGCAGGCATCATGCGCGGGGTCTGCCCCCGGCACCGGGTCATAGCCTGAACTGCCCCAGGGGTGGCAGCGCCCGATACGGCGTGCGGCCAGCCACGCGCCCCTGATCGCGCCGTGGCGTTCCAGCGCTTCCAGCGCATAGGCCGAACAGGTGGGCTGATAGCGGCAATTATGCCCTACCCAGGGGCTGAAGACCACGCGATAAAGCCGCACTGGCAGCGACAAGACCCAGGCCAGCGGTGTCATGCCTTGCCCCCCTGATGCAGCTTGGCCAGCGCTGCGCGCAGATCGGCGCACATGGCAGCAAAATCGCGGCTGACTGTGGCCTGTGGGCGGCCCACCAGCACATAATCCCACCCTGCCTGCCCATGCCTTGGCAAGACCTGCCGCGCAATCGCGCGCAGGCGGCGCTTGGCGCGGTTGCGGGTCACGGCATTGCCAAGCTTTTTCGAACAGGTGAACCCCACCCGCATTGCCGCGCCATCACCCCGCACGCGTGCCTGCAGCAGGAAGGCCGGGCAGGGCATGCGCCGCGCCTTGGCCACACTCAGGAAATCGGCGCGTTGTCGCAGGGTTTCGGGCATTGCGCATGACAAAGCCGCCGGGGCGTCTGCGGCGCGGGCGTCCTGCCTTGCCACATCTGATCCCGACGGCGCTGTCATCATCGTCCTGTCTTGCCTGTGCGTGCAGGCCAATCCACTCAAGGCGGTCCGCTTTGGCGCAATCTCGAACCGAAAAAGTCTGGCAACTTTTTCTGAAATTGCTTCAGGCCGAAAGCTTCTTGCGGCCCATGCGGCGGCGTGCATTCAGGATCTTGCGGCCGGCCTTGGTGGCCATGCGCGCGCGAAAGCCGTGACGACGCTTGCGGACCAGATTGCTGGGCTGATAGGTGCGTTTCATCGCTCCGTTCCTTCATTCCGGCAACCGCAATCCCACCGGATTCGGCCACCCATTCACATTCAAGCCCGCTGATTACGGCCCCGCCTGCCACAAGTCAATTCGCAATCATGCAATTTTGGCCGGGAATCGTGCCATGTCGCAGGGGGCGGGGCATGAAAGCCGGGGATTTGGCGCTGTTTCCATCACTGTGGCGTGATACGGCCTATACTGGTGAAACATATCCGCCAACTATGGCGCAGTTGAATGAAAGCAAATCAGCAAGGACACCAACAGCGTGAGCAGCCCGCCCCCATTGAAATCGACCTTCCGGCAGCGCCTGCCAGTTGTAATCATCGTGATGGTTGCGATTATCGGCGCGGTGGTGCTGCGCGAGCATCTGACCTTTGAAACCCTGCGTGACAATCGCGCGGTGCTGATCGCCTATCGCGATGCGCATTACCTGCTGACCGCCAGCCTGTTCGTGTTGGGCTACATCGCCATTGTCACCTTCTCGTTGCCCGGTGCCACCGCCGCAACGCTGACCGGGGGGTTTTTGTTCGGGGTGTTTCCCGGCGCGTTCTTCAACCTGACAGCGGCGACCATCGGGGCCGTGCTGATCTTTCTGGCCGTGCGCGCAGGCTTCGGGCGGGCGATGGCCGCGCGGATCGATGCCAGCGACGGGCGCATCAAGCGCATCACACAGGCCATTCGCGAAAATGAGGTGCCAGTGCTGCTGTCGCTGCGTTTCATGCCGATCCTGCCCTTCTTCGTGATGAATGTGATCCCTGCCCTGATCGGGGTGCGCCTGTCGGTCTTCGCGGCAACCACCTTTTTCGGAATCATGCCGGGCGGGTTCATCTATACATGGGTGGGGGCTGGGCTGGGCGAGGTCTTTGCCCGCGATGAAACCCCCGATATGGGCATCATCTTCGAGCCGCATATCCTGGGCCCATTGCTGGGGTTGGCGGCCTTGTCGCTGCTGCCCGTGATCGTCAGGGCTGTGCGCGGAAATGGGGGCGCGGCATGAGCCATATCAAGACGGATATCTGCGTCATCGGCGCAGGCTCTGGCGGGCTGTCAGTTGCGGCCGGGGCAGTGCAGATGGGCGCAAGCGTGGTGCTGGTCGAGCGCCACAAGATGGGTGGTGATTGCCTGAATTATGGCTGCGTGCCGTCAAAGGCGCTGCTGGCACAGGCGCGGGCGCTTGCCGCGCGCGGCACGCCCCAGACAGCTTCGGATTTCACTGCCGCGATGGCGCATGTGAAGGCCGCGATTGCGGCCATTGAACCGCATGATTCGGTGGACCGCTTCGAAGGGCTGGGCGTGACGGTGCTGCAAGGCCATGCGCGCTTTGCCGGCGCTGACCGCGTGGCAGTGGGCGACACCATCATTTCGGCGCGGCGTTTCGTGGTCGCGACAGGATCGACGGCGCTGATCCCGCCGATCACGGGGATCGACACGGTTCCCTACATGACCAATGAAACGCTGTTTGAGCAGACAAGCTGCCCGCGTCATCTGCTGATCATCGGCGCTGGTCCCATCGGGCTGGAAATGGCGCAGGCGCACAGGCGGCTTGGCGCGCGGGTCACGGTGATCGAAGGCGCGCGCGCCCTGGGGCGCGATGACCTTGACGCGGCCGCCATTGTGCTGAAGCAGTTGCGCAGCGAAGGAATAGAGATCATCGAAGGCGTGCAGGTCGAGCAGGTCTCGGGCGATCAGGGCGCGATAGAAGTGCAGGTGGCGGGTGGCACCATTTTCGCAGGCACGGATCTGCTGGTCGCTGTGGGGCGCAAGCCCAGTCTGGACGGGCTGGATCTGGACCGCGCGGGCATTGCCCATGACGCGCGCGGCATCACTGTTGATGCCGGGCTGCGCAGCAGTAACCGGCGCGTTTATGCCATTGGCGATGTGGCAGGGCAGGGGCAGTTCACCCATCTGGCGGGGTATCATGCCGGGGTGATCATCCGCTCCATGCTGTTTGGCCTGCCCGCCAAAGCGCGCACTGACCACATCCCCCATGTCAGCTATACCGACCCCGAACTTGCCCAGATCGGCCTGACCGAAGCGGCGGCGCGCGCGAAATTCGGTGCGCGGCTTTCGGTCCACAAGATCGGTTATGACCAGATCGATCGTGCGCAGGCCGAGGGCTGCACGCAAGGTTTCTGCAAGCTGATGGTGGCGGGCGGGCGGCCTGTGGGCGTGACCATTGTCGGGCGTCAGGCGGGCGAGGTGATCGCGCCCTTCGCGCTGGCAATGGCCAACCGCATGAAACTGTCGGCGATGGCCGCGACAGTTCTGCCCTATCCGACATTGGCGGAAATCGGCAAACGCGCGGCAAGCGCCTATTTTTCCCCCAAACTATTTGATAATACGGCAGTAAAGCGCGTCGTCAGACTGGTGCAGAACTGGCTGCCCTGAGACCCGGCGCGCGCCAGAGGGGGCATGTTCGTCAACACGCTGTCGGGTCGGTTCCTGCTGCTTGCCGTCATCTTCGTGATGCTGGCAGAGGTGCTGATCTTTGCCCCTTCGGTCGCGCGCTTCCGAGAGGAGTATTTGCTGGCGCGGCTGGAACGCGCGCAGATTGCGTCCTTGGCGCTTCTGGCCTCTGACGGATCCATCGCGGGCGAACTTGCGGGCGAATTGCTGGAAAATGCGGGCGTCTACAATGTGGTGCTGCGCCGCGACGAAGTGCGCGAACTGGTTCTGTCCTCGCCACTGCCTGCGCCGATTGATGCAACCTATGATCTGCGCACTGTCTCCGCGCTGGGGCTGATCCGCGATGCGTTGAATGAAATGGCCCAGCGAGAGCCGCGCATCATCCGTGTCATTGGCGACCCGGTGCGGCGCGGCGGGCTGCTGATCGAGATTACCCTTGATACCGCCGATCTGCACCGCGAGATCTGGGAATATGGCCTGCGCATCCTGCTGCTGTCGCTGGCGATTTCGGGCTTCACGGCGCTGCTGCTGTTTCTGGCGATCCGGTATTTCGTGGTCGCGCCGATGCGGCGGGTCATCGGGTCGATGGCGGCCTATGCCGATGCGCCACAGGACAGCACCCGCATCATCACGCCGCAATCCAGCATCCGCGAGTTGCGCGACGCAGAAGAAGCGCTGCGGCGCATGCAAAGTGACCTGACCGGCCTGCTGCGCCAGAAGGACCGTCTGGCCCAGCTTGGCGGGTCTGTTGCGCGCATCAGCCATGATCTGCGCAACATGCTGACCACGGCCTCGATGCTGGCCGACCGGATGGAAAGCAGCGATGATCCGTCGGTCAAGCGCGCAGCGCCAAAACTTGTGGGGTCGCTGTCGCGCGCGATCAATCTGTGCGAATCGACGCTGGCTTTCGGCAAGGCAGAAGAACCCCCGCCGCGTCTGACCCGGCTGCAACTGGCCCCGCTGGTCGAGGATGTGATCGACAGCGAAAAACTGGCGCTGGCTGAAGGGGTGGATATCAGTTTCCTGGCCGATATCCCGCCGACGCTTTATCTGCGCGCCGATGGTGAACAGCTTTACCGCGTGCTGCACAATCTGGTGCGCAATGCGCGTCAGGCGCTTGAAGCCTCGCGCCAGCCCGGCGAGATCGAGGTTTCCGCCACCGACAGCACCCGCGATGGCAAGGCTGGCGTGTGCATCCGTGTGGGTGACACCGGGCCGGGCCTGCCGCCGCGCGCGCGAGAGCATTTGTTCGAAGCGTTTCAGGGCGGGGTACGCAAAGGCGGGGTCGGTCTTGGTCTGGCCATCGCGGCAGAGCTGGTGCGCGGGCATGGCGGCATGCTGGAATTGACACGCTCGGATGAAAGCGGGACCGAGTTCCGTATCTGGATGCCCGCGGCGGACTGATTTTTTCTGCGAAAACCCTGCGCGTCCCTCTTGCCAAGCCGTTTGCGGGGCGATAGGTAGCCCCCGACGCGCCCGTAGCTCAGCTGGATAGAGCACCAGACTACGAATCTGGGGGTCAGAGGTTCGAATCCTTTCGGGCGCGCCATTTTCCAACTGTACGGCCCGGAGACATAGGCGCCATGTTGCGCTTGCGGCAATGGCAGGCTATCGCTGCGGCGTGCGCGTGGCTTGCCCCGGCAGGTCGCCCGCTATCCGGACCCCCGCTATCCAGACCATTGCGAAAGCCCGCCCGATGTATGTTGCAACCCTGATCACCAATCCCGAAACACCGCGGCTGGAGGCCAGCCTGATCGAGGCGTTGCGCAATGCCTGGGGCGGGGGGGCGGCCGATTGGCTCAACCCCGGTATCGCGGCCGAATTTACCCTGACCACGCGCCCGGACAACTTTTGGCAGGTCTGGCAGGATTTGCAGCCGCAGGGCATCGATCTGGCGCTGCAACTGGCACAGGGGCGGCGCAAGCGGCTGCTGCTGGCCGATATGGACAGCACCATGATCGGGCAGGAATGCATTGACGAACTGGCCGACGAGGCCGGCGTGGGCGCGCATGTTGCCCAGATCACCGCCCGCGCCATGAATGGCGAGCTGGAATTCGAGGAGGCGCTGCGCGAACGCGTGGCCCTGCTGCGGGGGCTGGAGGTCAGTATCATCGCCAAGGTCATCCGCGAGCGTATCACCTTCACCCCTGGCGGGCAGGAACTGATTGCCACGATGAAGGCCAATGGCGCTTATGCCATGCTGGTCTCTGGCGGGTTTACGGCCTTCACGGCGCATGTCGCGCAGGCGCTGGGGTTTGACCAGCACCGCGCCAATCTGCTGGGAACCGAAGCGGGGCGGCTGACCGGCAGCGTGGCGGAACCAATTCTGGGCCGCGCGGCAAAGCTCGCCACGCTGCAAGAGCTGGTCGTGCAATTCGGGCTGTCGGTCGATGATGTCATGGCGGTGGGGGACGGGGCGAATGATCTGGCGATGCTTGATCGTGCAGGCGCAGGCGTGGCGCTGCATGCCAAGCCTGTGGTGGCTGCACAATGCGATCTGCGCGTCAATCATGGCGATCTGACCGCGCTGCTTTATCTGCAGGGCTACAGGATTGACGATTTCGTGACCCCGGCGTGATGCAGCAGGGCGCTTGGCCCGTGCGGCGCGCCGGATTATGTCTATACTCGCTGGCGGGTCGCGCAATCGCGGCCCATTATGGAAGGAGCGCGCGCCATGCCGATCAGGAACCGGTTTGCACAGCTTGCCCCGCAGATCACCGCATGGCGGCGGGATTTTCACGCCCATCCCGAATTGCTGTATGACTGCCACCGCACGGCGGCCAGCATCGCCGAGAAGTTGCGCGCCTTTGGCTGCGACGAGGTGGTCGAGGGCATCGGGCGCACCGGTGTCGTGGGTGTCATTCGCGGATCACGCCAGAGATCAGGCCGGGTGATCGGGCTGCGCGCCGATATGGATGCGCTGCCCATCGACGAGGCGACCGGGCTGGAATACGCCTCGACCGAAGCTGGCAAGATGCATGCCTGCGGCCATGACGGCCACAGCGCCATGCTGCTGGGCGCGGCGCAATATCTGGCCGAGACGCGCAATTTCGATGGCACGGTGGTTGTCATCTTCCAGCCCGCTGAAGAAGGCGGCGCGGGGGGGCAGGAAATGTGCCGCGACGGGCTGATGACCCGTTTCGGCATTCAGGAAGTATACGGGATGCATAACTGGCCCGGCATTCCGGTGGGTGAATTCCGCATTCGCCCCGGTGCCTTTTTTGCGGCCACCGACCAGTTCGAGATTACGGTAGAGGGGCTGGGCGGGCATGCCGCCAAACCCCATCAATGCATCGACACGACGCTGGTGGCGGCCCAGATCGTACTGGCACTGCAAAGCATTGTCAGCCGCAACACCGACCCGACCAAGCAGGTCGTTGTTTCGGTGACGTCTTTCGTGACCGACAGCCATGCCTTCAATGTGATCCCCCAGCATGCAGGTTTGCGCGGCACTGTGCGCACAATGGATGAAGACATGCGCAAGCTGGCACAAGACCGGCTGGAGGCGCTGGTCACGCACACGGCCACGGCTTATGGGGCCACGGCACGGGTGAATTACATGCCGGGCTATCCGGTAATGGTGAACACTGATGCCGAGACCGGCCATGCCCAGGCCGCGGCCCGCGCGGTTTCAGGGGCGTGTGGCCCTGCGCCGCTGATCATGGGCGGCGAGGATTTTGCCTTCATGCTGCTGGAACGGCCCGGTGCCTATATTCTGGTGGGCAATGGCGACACGGCCGGGGTGCACCACCCGGAATATGACTTCAATGATGATGCGATCCCGGCGGGGTGCAGCTATTGGGTCGAACTGGCCGAGCAACGCTTGCCGCTGGGCTGAGGCACGACAGCTTGCGCCGCCCCGGCGCAAGAAATGGCGGCCACGCACTGGGGCGGGCCGCCAAAAATGTCTGGCAGGCTGAAGCCCGGATTTACGGGCAGGGGGCTTCGTAATAGGTGCCATCCCCGCGCGCATAGGCGCACATGCCGGTCTGGGTGTTGCGGGCCAGCAATGTGCCGGCAGTGGCACCGGCGACGGCGCCAAGAATCTTCCAGTTGGTGCCCCCACCCATAAGATTGGCAACAGCCAGACCGCCCACAGCGCCGGCACCGGCGCCGACGATCTGCCGTTCCTGCTGGGTCATCTGGCACCCTGCCAGCGTCATTGCGCCGCCCAGAATTGCCACCAGTGCAAGTTTCGTCATCTGCTCATCTCCTTCTTGGAATGCGACGGAAATCCTAGCATGTTTTGTCGCGCTGATACACGGGCAATCCGTGGCCGGGGTCAGTGTGCTGATCACATTTTGATATTTTCGTGCCACGCAGTTGCTGCCGCGGCCTTGGTTGTGGAACGTCTGTAATCGTGCCCCTGCAGGCAGATACTGCCAAAGGCATCTGCTTTGCTGCGCCATAGGTGCAGCGGGCTATCCCCCGGATCCCGCATGTCGGATTATCGGGCGTTTGCCAGCCGGATGTTCAGGTTTTGGGCTGTGTGGGTCAGCTGCAGGCGCCATCCTTGCTGGTGCACGATCAGGGCCAGCATCGGAAACTGCACCGTTGCGGGGGAAATCCCTGCGCTGACGCTCTGGCCGGTCAGCCAGCACCACGCTTCCGGGTCCAGCCTGTGGCGCTCTGCCTCTGCCGTGATCTGATAGCCCTGCCCGTCTTGGCGGATCTGTACTGTACCGCCCCAGGGAAGTGCCGTATCCAAACACATCAACACCAGAAGCAGAAGCCGGATATCCTGCCGTGGCAGATTGTCCGAAGTCACGAAATCCGTATCGTAACGCGCTGAAACGGCGTGATCTTTCAGCAGAGACGCTATTTCCGATGGTGCCATCATCTGGCCGGGTTGCGCGGTGCCAAAGGCCGCGCGGAACAGGCGTATGCGGGCATGTGCTGTCGCCACGCTTTCGCCGACCAGATCAACTTCGTTCCCGCCGCCCCTGGTCATCCCCAGCAATTCCATGCCATTGGCGATGGCCCCGAGCGGGCTGACAAGATCATGACACATGCGCGATGTGATTGCATGGGCCAGATCAAGCGCCTCTGGCATCTGTTGCATTTCGGGGCTGGCGGGATATGTCTTGCTGAAATGAGTCATTTGATCCTGACACCGGGTATGTTCGTTCGTCACCCCGGCCACCCGGAATGGGGGGTAGGGCAGGTGCAGTCGCGTGCGGGCGATCTGGTTACAGTGATGTTTCCCGAAGAGGGTAAGAAAGTCATTAATGGAACTGTTATTCTTCTAGAGATTGTGTTTACCCCCTGACAGCGCCGCTTGCAACCTATACGTGTGCAGCTTGCCTTGCCCTGCGTCTTGAATTCCAGCCGCTGGCGGGGTTGAACTGGCGTGTAGGGCTGCATAAAGGCTTCGGGACGGTGGCAACCTGCATTGCGCAAGCGAATGGTCTGGCCACATATGGAAGCGAAGGTGGCAATCGCAATGATGCATCTGGCTGTGCGGCTGGCGCGCGACGAGTCTGACTTGCAGGCGGCGCAGGCGTTGCGCTACCGTGTTTTCGTGCAGGAAATGGGGGCGGACGGGCCGCTGGTGGACCATGCCGCCAAGCTGGAACGCGACCGCTTTGATGCTTTTGCCGATCATCTGCTGCTGGTGAATAATGCTGTCCCCGCCGGTCAGCCGGGCCATGTTGTCGGGGTCTACCGGCTGATGCCGCAGGCGCGCGCGCGCGCGGCGGGCGGGTTTTACTGCGATGATGAATTTGACTTGCAACCGCTGATCGCGTCGCGTCGCCGTCTGCTGGAACTGGGGCGGTCCTGCGTTGACCCGGCCTGGCGCGGCGGGCCGGCGATGCTGCTGATGTGGCAGGGTCTGGCAGAGTATGTCCAGCGCAGCGGGGCCGAGATCCTGTTCGGGGCGGCCAGTTTGCGCGGCACCGACCCGCAGGCGCTGGCGCAGCCACTGTCGCTGCTGCATCACACCCATCTGGCCCCGCCAGAATTGCGCGTGCGCGCGCGCAGCTTCCAGCCGATGGATCTGTTGGCACTGGATCAACTGGACCGCAAGGCTGCGCTGGCGCAATTGCCGCCGCTGATCAAAGCCTATCTGCGCATTGGCGGGGTGGTGGGCGACGGCGCGTTCATCGACCATGCCTTTCGCACCACTGATATCTGCCTGATCCTTGATGTGGCGCAGATGTCGCGGGCAGGGCGCAGTCTGACCGGCGCGCGGGCAGGTGTGTCATGACCTGGGGCGCGGATATTCCGCCGCCGCGTCAGGCATTGGATCTGCGCGACTGGCCGCGCGTGATCTTGCGTGCATCTGTGCTGGGCGTGCTGATCTTTGGCGGGCTGGTGATCCTGCTGGCGCTGCGGCTGATCGAGCGGCCGCTTTTCGGGTTACGCCGCCCGCTGACCCCCTATCTGACGCAAGCAGTGTGCCGCGCCACCCTGCGCGTGCTGGGGCTGCGCCTGCATGTTCACGGGCAGCCCATGCGCGAGCGTGGCGCGCTGGTGGCCAATCATGCGTCATGGCTGGATATCTTCGTGCTGAATGCCGCTGACCGGGTTTATTTCGTGTCCAAATCCGAAGTGGCGACCTGGCCCGGTATCGGCTGGCTGGCGCGCGCCACAGGGACGGTGTTCATTCGCCGCAACCGACACGATGCCGCACGCCAGAAACTGCTGTTCGAGGCACGGCTGCGCGCGGGGCACCGGCTGTGTTTCTTCCCCGAAGGCACCAGTTCCGACGGGCAGCGCGTGCTGGGCTTCAAATCAACCCTGTTCGAGGCTTTCTTTGCCCCGGAGCTGCGCGATTTCCTGCATATCCAGCCGGTCAGCGTGATCTATCACGCCCCCGAAGGCTGCGCCCCGCGCTTTTATGGCTGGTGGGGCGAGATGGCGTTTGGCCCGCATCTGCTGGCTGTGCTGGCGCAGCCCGCCCGTGGCCGGGTGGAACTGGAATTTCACCCCCCCCTGCGCGTCGCCGATCTGCCCGACCGCAAGCGCGTCGCGCAGGCCGCCGAAATCGCCGTGCGCGACGGGTTCGCGCGCCGCCGGTCGGAGGCGGGTTTGGCTTGAACCGGGCGCGGCCTCGGACTAGCTTGCCGCGCAATCAACAGGAGCGCCCGATGGCCGCAAAACGCCCCATCTTCGAAGAGGTCAGCGAGACCCGCAAACCCGCCCCCGCCCCGCAGGGGGGCGTGATCGACCGCCAGCCCAAAGGCGCAAGGCAGGCAATCCGACTGTGGCTGCTGAGCCTGTTCGCGCTGGTTTGCGTGATGATTGTGGTGGGCGGTATGACGCGGCTGACCGATAGCGGGCTGTCGATCACCGAATGGCGCCCCGTCACCGGGGCTATTCCGCCGATGTCCGATGCGATGTGGCTGGAGGAGTTCGAGAAATACCGCCAGATTGACCAGTATCAACTGCTCAATCGCGGCATGACGCTGGAAGAGTTCAAGGTCATTTATTGGTGGGAATGGGGGCATCGCCAGCTTGGCCGCGTGATCGGGCTGGTCTGGGGCGTGGGCTTCCTGTTCTTCTGGCTGCGCAAGATGATCCCGGCGGGCTGGACCCCGCGCCTGCTGGCGCTGGGCGCGCTGGGCGGCGCGCAGGGGGCAATCGGCTGGTGGATGGTGGCTTCCGGCCTGACAGAAGGGATGGTGGCTGTGGCGTCCTACCGCCTTGCCGTGCATCTGGGGCTGGCCTTTGTCATTCTGGGCATGATCGCGTGGTATGCCTATCTGCTCAACCGCCCCGAAGCCGACCTGATCGCCGCGCGCCGCGCGCGCGAGGGGCGGCTTTTTTCCATCTCCACCGGCTTGATGCATTTCGCCTTTCTGCAGATCATCCTTGGCGCTTTGGTGGCAGGCATCGATGCCGGGCGCGGCTATACCGACTGGCCCTTGATGAATGGCGTCTTCATCCCGCCCGAACTGTTCGCAATGCAGCCAGCCTGGGTAAATTTC
Source organism: Paracoccaceae bacterium (assembly GCA_020832655.1). Classification (GTDB taxonomy): domain Bacteria; phylum Pseudomonadota; class Alphaproteobacteria; order Rhodobacterales; family Rhodobacteraceae; genus Roseinatronobacter. Next base: position 18,103 of record JAFIEF010000004.1, on the reverse strand, counting down.
TTCGAAAACCCGGCCACGACCCAGTTCATCCACCGCAAGGCGGGCTACCTGCTGGCGATCTTCGCCGTGATCGTGTGGCTGCGCGGGCGCAAATCGGCGCATGGCGCCACCCGCGCGGCCTTCAATGTCATGTTCATGGTGATGCTGGCGCAGATCGTGCTGGGGGTGGTCACAGTGCTGCATGGCGCGCCCTGGCAGCTTGGGATTGCGCATCAGGCGACGGCGATCCTGCTTTGGGTGCTGATCATCCGCGCACGCCATCTGGCGCAATATCCGCGCTTTGACAGTTTGCGCAGGAAAGGGGCTGCCGCATGAGTGATGCATTCGAACAGGCGCTGGCCCATGCCCGCCAGACCGAAGCGCTGGCGCAGATCTCGGGGCGGCTGGGCTGGGATCAGCAGACCGTGATGCCGCGCGGCGCGAATGCGCAGCGATCAGAGGAAATGGCCGCGCTGGAAGCAGTGCTGCATGCGCGGCGCACCGATCAGCGCTATGGGGAATGGCTGGACAAGGCCGCGCCCAGCGACCCGGCACACCGTGCCATGCTGCGCGAGATGCGCCGCGACTGGGCGCGCAACACCAAGGTGCCGGCGCGACTGGCCGCTGAACTGGCCCGCGTCACGCCCCTGTCGCAAACCGCATGGGAAGAGGCGCGGCTGGCGGGTGATGTCGCCGCTTTCCTGCCCTGGCTGAAACAGATGCTGGGGTTGCGCCGCGAGGAAGGCCACGCCATTGCCGATGGCGGCGACCCGTATGATGCGCTGATGCAGGATTATGAACCCGGCACGGACTCGGATGATATTGCCGCAATGTTCGCGCGCATGCGCCCGCGCCTTGTTGCCCTGCGCGAGGCCGTACTGGGGGCCGACACCCCCGCGCCCCTGACCGGGCATTTCGCGCAAGACGGCCAGCTGCGCCTGTCGCGCCGTCTGGCCGAACATATGGGCTATGATTTCACCCGCGGGCGGATCGATCTGGCGGTGCATCCGTTTTCGTCGGGTTCGGGCGATGATGTGCGCATCACCACGCGTGTCGCGGTGGATGATCCATTCAACTGCCTGTATTCGACCCTGCACGAGGTCGGCCATGCCGCCTATGAACAAGGGGTGGATGCGGCCTATGCGCTGACCCCGATCGGACGGGGCGTGTCGATGGGGGTGCATGAAAGTCAAAGCCGGATTTACGAAAACCAGCTTGGCCGCTCGCGCGCTTTCACGGCATGGCTCTATCAGGCGATGGGGCAGGAATTCGGCCCGCTAAGCGTTGCGGATGCCGATGCCTTCTATGCGGCGGTGAACCGCGTGACCAAAGGCTATATCCGCACCGAGGCCGATGAGGTGCAGTATAACCTGCATATCATGCTGCGCTTCGATCTGGAACGCGCACTTGTTCGCGGGCAGTTGCAGGCCGATGATCTGGAAGAGGCGTGGAATACCCGCTTTGCGCAGGATTTCGGCTATCCGGTGGACCGCCCTGCCGATGGCGTGTTGCAGGATGTGCATTGGGCGGTAGGGCTGTTTGGCTATTTCCCCACCTATGCGCTGGGCAATGTCTATGCCGGCTGCCTGTTTGCCGCGATGCAGGCCGATCTGCCGCAATTGCAGGGCCAGCTTGAAGCGGGCGACAGTTCTGCCGCCACGGGCTGGCTGCGCGCGCGGCTGCAACGCTTCGGCGCGCTGCGCGAGCCGGTCGAGACCATCACCCATGCCTGCGGCACGGCCCCGAGTGAAGAACCGTTGCTGGCCTATCTGGAACAGAAATTCGCAGCGCTCTACGATTTGTGAGGCTTCGCTGCAGGGCGCAGCGGCAGGCGCATCACAGCCCGCAACCCGCCCAGCCGCGCGCTGTCTTCCAGCACAAGCTGGCCGGAATGGCTGCGCAGCGCTTCGCTGACAATGGCCAGGCCCAGCCCGACGCCGGTTGCCATGTCGCGGTTGCGCGCCTCGTCAAGGCGGGTGAAGGGTTCGACTGCGCGGGCGCGGTCGGCCTCTGCGATGCCCGGCCCGTCATCCTCGACGGCGATTTCCAGCCAGCCATCGGGGTGCCGCGCCAGGCTGACCTCGACCGTTTTGCCATAGCGCAGCGCATTGCTCAGCAGATTGTCCAGCGCGCGTTCGATCAGTCCGCGGCGCAATCTCAGATCGGCGATTGGGCTGTCATCACCGCGCAGGCTGACAATCCGCCCCGACGCCTGATGCCGCTGGATCTGATCGCGGATCAGCGCGATGATATCGGTGAGTTCGGGATCTTCTGCGGCCTGCCCGCGCGAATAATCCAGAAACCCGTCCAGCAGGGCGGACAGCTCCGCAATCTCGGCCTCCAGCGCGGCTTTCTCGTCGCTGTCCTCCATCATTGACAGGATCAGCCGCATGCGGGTCAGGGGCGTGCGCATGTCATGGCTGACGCCCGACAGCATCAGCTTGCGCTGCGCGTTCTGCCGCTCGATGCGGTTGCGCATATTCGCGAAGGCAAGCCCGGCGGCCCGGATCTCGCGTGCGCCTGACGGGGTGAAGGGCACCGATGCGCCGCGCCCATAGGCTTCGGCGGCCAGTGCAAGGCGACGGATCGGCCGGATCTGCAAGCGCAGGAACTGGAACGCAATCGCCGCCATCAACACCGAGGCCATGAACACGATCACCAGAAGCTGATGCGGGTTCGAGGTGGTCAGCAAGCGGCGCGGGATCACCAGTTGCAGGATGCCGTGGCGGCTGTTGACCCAGATCAGAACCGCATTGGGCTGGCTGATCAGATCTGCCGCCAGAAACCCCGGAAGCTCTGCATCCAGCACCCGGATGATTTCGGCCCCGGCGAGGTCAAGCCTTGCGATCTGGCGGGTGTTGTAAGGGATCTGCGCGTTCTGCGCGACGCCGATATCGATCAGCAGCGCCTGTTTCAGCGGTGCCAGTTGATTCAGCGCGGGTTCCAGCGCCGGGGCGGCATCGATCTGCTCGGTCAGGAACAGAACCTCGCGCATCAGGTTTTCGGTCATCCGCTCGGTCACGCGTTCGTAATGGCGCTGGATGAACACGATCGACAGCACGATCTGGATCACGATGATCGGCACGATCAGGATCAGCACGGCGCGGCCGTAAAAGCTGCGCGGCAGATAGTTTTTCAGAAACTGCGTCCACATGCCGCGCAGCCTAGCCGATTGCGCGCGCAACGCCAGCGAAACTGCGCTGCGCAGTTGATTGACCTTGGCGCAAGGCAGGGCGTAGATAGCGGCAGCATGGAACGCGCAACACAGATCGAACCCGGCCTGCGACTGATCCGGGCAAACAACCCTTCTGCCATGACCGGCGCGGGGACCAACAGCTATATCATTGGTAGCGGGCAGGTCTGCGTGCTTGATCCCGGCCCGGCCGACCCGCAGCATCTGCGCGCGATCATGGCCGCCTTGCAGCCCGATGAACAGGTGGCGGCGATTCTGGTCACGCACAGCCATCTGGATCACTCGCCGCTCGCGCGCGAATTGGCGGATGCCACGGGCGCGCCTGTGCTGGGGTTTGGCGACAGCGCGTCGGGGCGGTCAGATCTGATGGCCGATCTGGCAGCGCAAGGCGTGGCCGGAGGCGGCGAGGGGGTGGACGCGGATTTCCGGCCGGATCGGCTGTTGGGTGATCAGGAAGAATTTGGCGTGGGCGAAGAAAGCCTGCGCGCGATCTGGACGCCGGGGCATATGGGCAATCATCTGTGCTTCGCCTGGCGCGGCGCGGTGTTCACCGGGGACCATGTGATGGGCTGGGCGTCCTCGCTGATCTCGCCGCCCGATGGCGATCTGGGCGCCTATATGCGCTCGCTCGAAAAGCTGCGCGATGAAGGCGCGCGGGCGCTCTATCCGGGGCATGGCGCGCCGATCCCCGATGCCGCCGCCCGAATCGCGGAATTGGCGGCCCATCGCCAGGCGCGCAGCGCGGCGATTCTGGCGCAGCTTGCGCATGGCCCGGCCGGGATTGCAGAGCTTGTGGCCGCGATCTACACCGACACACCGGCTGAACTGCACCCGGCTGCGGCGCGCAATGTGCATGCCCATCTGATCGATCTGTGCGAGCGTGGACTGGTTGCGGCCGACCCGCTGCCCGCCCCTTCGGCGCGCTATCGGCGGCTGTCATGACATTGTCTGATTTGTTGCGATTCGGGTCTGGACGCTGCCCAAATCCATTGCTATATCCGCCCCGTGTTCCGGCGTAGCTCAGCGGTAGAGCAGTTGACTGTTAATCAATTGGTCGTAGGTTCGATCCCTACCGCCGGAGCCAAAATCTAAATAATCTTTTGGGAAATCAATGGCTTGGGGATTCCGCCCCGTGCCGTTCCCGTGAATCTGCCCTCTGTGCCCAATGGCGTGGTTTTTGCTGCGCCCAAAAGTCCGGAGCCAGAGAATGGGACGCATTGCCTATCTCTCAAAACGGGGAAGAATATGGTGGTTTCGCCGCCGTCACCCCGCTATCATCATCTCACAAGGCCAACTTCCTGTTTTTTCAGGCAGTTACGAAGACAACAGAGTGACCGCACAAGCACGGGGTCATCTTGCGGTTAGCCTGCAAACCTCATCAGTGAGGGAAGCACGCCTTCTTGCCGCCAAGATTGCCGAACACTTTGAGCGTGCCTGGTCGAAGTTTGAGACGGAAATAACAGCGATGAACGACCACCCTGCCCAAGACCTTATCGACAAAATGGCACTCACGCTGACCGAAGGATTCCGCAAATACATCACACATTACCGGACGATGAATGTTGCAACATTGACCCCAGAGGTGCGGGAGCGAGTGTTTGCCACCATTGACGCGGAACTGCGGCAGTCACTCGGAATAGCCCAGTTGCCTTATGATGATATGTTCAAGCGAACGACCCCGGCACCAATACAGTATATCAGTATCAAAGAGACTCCACCCGAAGAGCGAACACCAGAAGAACAGGAGTATTACGCTTGGGAAGAAAAGACCCGAGCGGAGTGTTTGGGGGTGATAGAAAACATCATCGAGAGTGAAAACCGCAAAACCGCATATCTCGATGTGACCGAATCTCGCCTTATTGACCCTGATGATGAAGATGGGGTGGAGCGTATCGAGGACTTCGCAAGCGGGCTAGGAGCCTTGCTGAATGACTTCATCACCACCTGCGAAAAAGAGGGAAGAAATATTTCCCAAGAACTTCCTGCCGCTCGCCGCATTGCCAGAAGCCTATATGACTCTGCCAAACGGCTTGGATTGCCGGAAGCCAACACCCGAAGCACAAAATCCGCAATCCAGGAGCCACAATACAGCGACCTTGCCTTCTCTGCTTTCGCCGAGCAGTATCTCAAACTACGGTGCGAAGGCTATACGCTGAAAAAGGAAGATGAAACGCCCTATGAAGGGGTTGGCGAAAGTTTCAAGAAATCTTCACTTGGGAATGCTCGGGCTTCAGTGAGATTGTTCACTGATATAGTCGGGGATTTGCCACTTCGCGACATCAACAAAGACGACATTCTCGACTTCAACGCTCTTGTGCAGAAATTGCCCAAGAACCACGGAAAATCGGCAAATGACCAGCGAACGGCAAGGGAAGTTGTCGAAGACATCGACAGTGATGAAGTCGAGACACGAAATGAAATGGAACGCAAACTGGCCGAGCAAGGGTTGCCGCCAGCAGAAATCGAAGACCGATTGGCCGCAGCACGGGTAAAACGCATTTCGGCGAGGACTGTCCAACGCCACCAGACGGCACTAAAAGCGATTCTCGACTACGCCCTTTCTCGTCGCTTGATTGAATCAAATCCGTTCAAGGGGCGGGTGTTGACCGAGGCAGAGGTAAATCGCCGCAAACGGACAGAGAACCGTGTGGCCCGGAAGGGGTGGGGTGAAGAGATATACACCTTGCTTCGAACGAAGGTCTTCCGTGAGCCACTGGACTCGCCCGATGAACCACTGTTCTGGGCACCGCTTATTGCTATGTTTGCAGGGCTTCGACTGGAAGAGATCTTGCAGTTGCGGATTCGGGACTTCGGCAAAGAAGACGGTATTTTCTATGTCGCCGTTCAGAACGAAATCGGGTCGCAAACCACCAAATCCGAAAGCAGTATTCGACGTGTGCCACTTCACAACGCCTTGCTTGACCTCGGCCTTCCTGAACTGGTGGACATCCGCAGGCAGCAGGGAATGTCTCGCCTCTTTCCTCATATGACCCGCTCAAAATCGAAAGGAACATTCAGTGCCATAATGAGCAAGCGATTCGGCTATTACCGTCGCAGCGTTGGTATCACGGACGACTTTCTTGATTTTCACGCATTGCGAACCGAGTTCCACGTTCGTCTTACCCGTGCCGGCGTTGAAGACTATGTGCGGAAGATACTGATGGGCCATCAGCATACCGAGGTCACCTATACGGCTTATCTGCGTGCAGGGCTTACGATGGAAAACCTGAAAAACGCCGTGGACAAGAACAATATCAACTATGCAGGGGTTCTGCCGCCCTTCGGGCGTATGATGTTCTCACAAACGCCGCAGACCTTGCGACTGGTTTCTTCAACTCCCCCGCCTGTCGGAGATGAACCCGACAAGGGTATTGAAAAACCGCTGGAAAAATAGATGTCACGGACGGACGGACACTCCCCCTAAGGGGGTGTCCGTCCGTCCGTGTCTTTTCCTCGATTAGTGCTTTTTTTCTGCTTTTGTTCACTTTTGTTCGTCTTCTGCCCTTGTAATGCGGCGAAATCTCCCACCTCTTTTCGGCTAGGGCACGGGGCCTTGGCAAAAAACAGGAGGTTCCGCCGTGAACAAACCAACTTCAACGACCGCATTCGACATTCCCACGCTCATCGACGCTGGCGACGATGGGCAAGCCACGCCAGCATTTGGTGAAACCAAGCCGCTCTTTTTGGGCAAGGAACTCATCTCGGCCAACACGCTTTGCAGTATGGCACCGAGAGCATATCTGGTGAAAGATCTGCTCTTGTTCGGCCAGGTTAGTATGCTCGCAGGCCCGCCCAACACGGGCAAGACCTCTGTCATTGCGATGATTGCAGGTCACGCCGCCCTCGGTGACGCCATTGGCGACAGAAAAGTAACCCAAGCGGGAACGCTCTATGTTGCCGCAGAAGACCCTATCGGCGTTGCCGAAAGGGGGTCAGCAGTGCTGGGCAAGCGACGAAGCGACGCCCTGCCGTTCGATATCATTCCTTCATCAGTTGATTTGACTGATAGCGAGATGATGGAAAGGTTTGGGCGTGAACTCTGCGAGTATATGAAGGCACGAGCGTTAGACAAAATCTTCCTTGTCTTCGACACCCTGAACTTGTGCCTTGGTGATGGTGATGAAAACTCGTCCCGCGATATGGGCAAAGCCATCAGCAATGCCCAAAAACTCGCCCTCGAACACAACGCTCACGTGATGATTGTTCATCACGCCACGCATAGCGACCCTGAAAAGCCGCGTGGCTCTTCTGCAATGATTGGCAACTGCGATACTTTGCTTGTTTTGAATGAAGCCCGCACCACGGAAGGCGAGATGGTGATTGCCGTCAATCAAAAGAAGCAGCGGAGCCTTGCACGGGGCGAGCCTCTGTTCTTGAAAATTGCCGCCGTTGAAGTTGGTCAAGATACTGATGGCGACCCGATTACATTGCCTGTTGCCCAACCTGTTATCGGGGCAACACCAATGGTGAACAAGCCCAAGGGAACAGGTGCAACCGACACCGACGCACGGGTTCAGCATTTGCTGCAAACTCTTCGGCAGTTAGAGCAAGAGCAAAGCGGTGTTTTCCATACTGCCACATCACTGCGAAGCAAGGTCACTGGTCCGTTCAACGCCTTACTCGACAAACCCGACAGTCTGCGAAAAGCAATCGCGAGAGCGATTGACACCTTGTCAAAACAAGGATTGGTCGAAAAGGCCGATGACGGTTCGATACGGGTCAAGTCCTGATGACACCAGGAGCGGGGCGTTGCCTTTGTGGCGTAGCCCCGCCGCCTTTTCTTTTGGACAGGGCTTCTGCATATGGAGGCCGCAGAAAAGCCCGCCGCAATGCACGGCGGGCACGGTCGTTTCTGGTAAACTCGGCTTTCAGCAGAGAAAGCGTCGGGTCAAGCCTTTCGAGAGCGTTGCGACCAAGGCCATCGGAGTTTTCGGCAACTTCTCTGGCGTGACGAAGCGTATCACTGAAAGACCCGGAAGGAACCGAAAGGACAAGCAAACGACAAGAGGAAAGCAGAGTGTTTTCCCACGCTTGGGCAATACCGAAAAGCCGATTATTCCGGGCAGCACGGTCAAAATCTCTGGCACTCATACCGTTGGGGAGTGGAAGAAATAGGGACAAAGCCGCCCGTGTTTCTCTTGAAAAATTCGCAAGTTCAACATCATACCACATACTGCACTCCTCATTTGTTGGAGTTCATTTAGGTCATTTTTTGGAATGGAACAAAGAAGGCAATAGATTCCTCGAAGATAGAAAGAGTTTAGTCGCACAAGGAGGTTTATGCCCATAGGCATAAACCTCGCACTCAAAATGCGTGACTTCCTCTGGATTGCGAGGGAAAAATGGGACTCGAACTGACAACAAAATTTAAGGGTATATCAAGCAGTCCAGCGGCAAAGAGTAAGAGCCTTGGAAAGACAGACCCGCTGAAAAGGTGCTATGGAGCGTTGAACTATATCGCCAGAGAGAATGCCGCTGGATTGATGTGCTGGCAGGGCCTGAAAAACGAAGATGGCGATGAAGTCCGAACGCCGAAAGAGGCTCGGCTTATGTTGCGAAAAAGATTTCGTGCGGAAGCGGGTAAAGGTGGCAGAGTTGGCAGACGCATTGCAACAACTGGAATAATATCACTTCCCAACTCTTGGGGTGAGAAAACCGTGAAAGCCGCTATGTCCCAACTGGCAAAAGAACTGGCACCAGAGGGTTCCGAGGCTTCGGTGTTCATCGTTCAGCACATCGACAAGGAGAACAATGCTCATCTGCACTTCATCACCGTGGACGGAGTTGAAAGCAGACACTCTGCCATAATCAGGAGCGGCGGAAACGCCACAAGAATCCGACGGCGGAACGTGCAACGATTCAACGAGAGGGGTGCACCGAAAAGGTGGCGAAAACGGATTGCCGATGTCCTGAATGAAACAGCAAAAGAACACGGTGAGAATGGCGTTGAATGGCGAAGTTTCAAGGAGCGTGGACTTCGCCGGAAGCCAACAAAACACGAAGGGGCGGAAAGGCGTGCCGTCCGTGCGAAAGACAAGGCCGCAAAAGAAGTGTTCGATTTCTTCACTGATGGCAATGATATCGAACAGAGCATTGATGAAATCCTGAACTTGGCAGATGTAGGTATGAAGCAAAACAGTAAAGCCGTTGACGCAAATGGCGGTGAACAGCGACAGCGGGAATGAAAGTGGCCCTCTGGAGACAGAGGGCCAAACAGGAGTTTCATTCGACTTTCGAAGCCGCCTATGCGGCGGGAAGGACGGGAAAAATCTTCGCAAACCCATTTTATGGCCATATAGGATTTGTTTCAATCTTTCCCTTGCCTTGGGAGGTCACGGGGGAGCGTCCGTTCGGCTAAAAAAGATATGGGAGTATTTCTGGAATATAAAAAGCCCGAAGAGAGGTTTCATATAAGAAATCGAAATCCCTCACGGCGGGATTGAGCGTGAAATAGCCGCAGCAGCACTCAATGGCAGATTGCCATTCACCCTGCTTTGAATCCTTTCGTTTTAGAATGTTCCGCCTACCAGTCTGGCAGGCACGCCACAACCGGCAAGTGCTGCGTTGCAGCAGTTCCGCCCGAGAAAACCGGTTCCTTCCACCCGCAAGCGGGCGGTTCCTTCCCGTTTTCACGGGCTTCACCCAGTTGCACCGTGCCTGCCAGACCGCAGGTCGGGCTATGCCCTCTCTGCTCTGCCCTTTGAAATGTATGGGCATTTCAAACGGAAGAGCAGAGATGTCCCGCCCAAGGCGGAAGTTAGACGGCTTTGGCCTTTGGGGAAAGAACTCACATTGCTCTTCCAAGCACAATGGAGTTGACAATGGCGGCAGCGACTTTTGACCTTCACCAGCAAATCACCGACCAACTTATGCAGGCCATCGAAGCAGGTTGCCCACCGTGGCGGAAGCCCTGGACAGGCAGCAGCAAGGGGGCGAGTCTGCCTTTGCGTCACAACGGCGAGCCATATCGGGGAATCAACATTCTTGTGTTGTGGTCTATCGCGTCGGCCAAGGGCTACACATCGGCACGCTGGTTGACCTTCAAGCAGGCAAAGGAACTTGGCGGCAATGTCCGCAAAGGCGAGAAATCGGCAACCGTTGTGAAGTTTGGCACCGTCGAGAAAGAAGACGAGAACGGCGAAGAGAAGGTAATCCCCTATGCAAAAGGCTATCGGGTATTCAACGCCGACCAGATAGACGGATTGCCCGCCGAATATTACGACATTCCAGAACCCGCCGCAGACCTTGGCACCGAGCCTGTCGCCCATCTGGACGCGTTTTTTGCCGCAACAGGTGCCAAGATCGAAGCGACATCAAAGCCCCGAGCCTATTACGACATTACCAAAGACCTGATTCATATGCCGTTGATTCAGACATTTCACAACGCCAACGGGTATTATGGCACACTTGCCCACGAACTCACCCACTGGACAGGAGCCAGCACCCGCCTTGCACGCTTTGAACGGTTTTCCGACCGCAAGGCATATGCCTTTGAAGAACTGATTGCCGAAATCGGAAACTGCATTCTGTCGGTAACGCTTGGCTTGACCCCCGACTTTGCCCAGAGCGGGGCATATATCGAAGGTTGGCTTGCAGCGATGAAGGAAGACAAGAAAGCGATTTTCCGTGCAGCAAGTGAAGCCCAGAAAGCCGTGGATTTTATTTACGCACTTGAGAAACACGTTGGATATGTGGCGGCTGAATAGCCGCCACAACCAAAAAATCTCAAACAAGAATCAGGCTCTTTATTCGATAATCCTTACTTCTTTCATTTCTCGTTAGGCTTTGCGAGGTCGAGTGTCTTCTGCAAAATCCTAATCTTTTCTTCCGACTTTTTGACCTTATCCTTTGCAGCGAACCCATACAACAAAAGCCCGATTGAAACAGCAATCCCAAGACCTGCCGCCACACCATCACCCTGAAGTCCGAGTGCAGTCGCAATAATACCAAAGGCTCCAAGTCCTATCCAGAAGTTTCCATTCGGGTCCATCCCTCTTTGCAGAGTTTCGATTTCATTATTGATTTCGAACCGTCGCGATTCTTTCATACCGCCTCCGCTCTCTGTCCTTCATAGGTCACTTAAAAATGTGTGTAGCCCAATAGAAAGGACTTTCACCACAAGATTACTAACTTTCTATCGACAGGCTCTCTTTTTGGCAAAGGGTAATCTGTTTCCAACCCTCTTTTGCTCCGCAACGCAGGTAAAATTTTGTCAGCAGACAAATGTCATAGCAATAAACAAGAGTTATACTGAATTTGTTGCCCATTCCATTGATAGTTTGCTGATGAAGTTGTGCCTAATATCTAACTCCGCTTCTGCGAGAGCACTCACAAGCATATTTCCGGTGACACAGCCTTTTTTGTGGAACGGTCCCGTAGCACTATCGCCGGCGTAAAGTTGAATTACCCAATAAGATCTCTTTCCAATAAAGCGTTTGATACCGAACTTTCGTATTTCTAACGCCGCGAAGCCGTAACTTAAAGAAAGACAGTTTTCAAGAATAATTAGTGCTACACCATTAGAGCGACCAGCGATGTCGAAACTCGCAAAGAGCCCGTTTGATTGCCATCTTTGCACTTGATTGCTTATTGCTGCTACGTCATAATCATTTATGGGGAGTGGCGACGCAGACATATTTTTGTGCCCTTTCTGGAATAGAAAAAAAGAACCTCGAATTTGTTTAGCCAAGTTGGCTATATACAGAAATGAAGATTTCGCACCATCTAAGTTTTCATTACGCCATATCATCTTGCTCATTTTGCGGAGATTTTCCTACCACGCACAAGCCACCCGATTGCAGCTGCTAGAATCCCTGCAACAATAGCCATAATCCAACTCAATAAACCAACACTCGAGCTTCGTAGGCTACTCAATACGATTTGGCCAATAAATCCTGCTGCAACCCCACCACTCAAAGCGAGCGGCAAGGAGCGAATGAAGAGCCCAGATAATAATCCGCCAAGACCCGCAATTCCGAGGAGTTTTGCAATTAACATCGCGAACAGCATTTCCATTGTAGCAAAACCCAGGAGCCTACCCTCGTTGTCCGAAATCCTGACCAGCGGAGAGGGGTATGTCAAGTGTGAAGGGAATGTTCATCGGCGTATGTGCTGGTCTGCTACAATCGTTCGTTGAGCGTTGCAAAGAGCAGATGCCGCGTGTCTGCGTGACACATCCGCTTGTTCATTCGCAACTGTTCAACAAAACCAAGGCTTTGCCGAACATCGCTCTGCCCGGTGTCCCGATAGCGGCTTGAACATTACCGCCGGACGGGACAAGGTGCCAACAAGAACAGGGAGCCAAGAATGCCATCATTGAACTGGATTGGAAAATCGGCGGTCGAACACCACCACCAAGAAGTGCCGTATCGCCTTGTTCATTGTGATGGAGAGTTGTCGGCAGGCGACCCCGACGCAGGCAACCTGCTGGTGCAGGGCGACAACCTCGAAGCCCTGAAAGCCCTGTTGCCCTATTACGCTGGACAGGTGAAATGCATTTACATCGACCCGCCCTACAATACAGGGAATGAGGGTTGGGTTTACAATGACAATGTGAACAGTCCTGAAATCCGTTCGTGGCTTGGAAAGGTCGTCGGCAAGGAAGCCGAAGACCTGTCCCGCCACGATAAATGGCTTTGTATGATGTATCCCCGACTTCGCTTGTTGCGTGACTTCTTGCGGGAAGATGGCGTTATTTTTGTAAGTATTGATGATGATGAACACCATCGGTTGCGAGTTCTTCTTGATGAGGTTTTTGGGACAAACAACTTCATCGCTTGCTTGGTTTGGCAAAAGAAATATGCACCAGCAAACGACGCTAAATTTTTCAGTGATGACCACGACTACATCTTGGTCTATGCAAAACAGAAGAATCTGTGGTCACCCAACAAACTAGAAAGAACATCGGCTCAGGACGGGAAGTATCAAAATCCTGATGATGACCCACGAGGACGCTGGCAATCAGACAACTACACCTCAAATAAGTCCAAGCAAGAACGACCTAATGGTTGGTATGCAATTGTGAACCCGAACACGGGAGAAGAGATTTGGCCATCACCTACTGCCGTCTGGCGTTACCCCAGAGAGACATACGAAAAGCACGTTGAAGAAAATCGTATTTTTTGGGGGAAATCTGGAAGGAATACCTCTCCACGATTCAAGAGGTTCCTTTCCGATGTAGGCGGCGTTGTTCCTCGGACGGTATTGCTTCACGCAGATGTAGGACACAACCAGTCGGCAAAGCGGCAGATTCTTGAAATCTTTCACGGACAAGATGAAGTTTTTGCGACACCGAAACCGACCACATTGATTGCCCATTTGCTGAAAATCGGAGCAGGTCCAGAAGACCTCATTTTAGATTCTTTCGCCGGTTCAGGCACGACGGGCCACGCCGTGTTGGACCTCAACAAACAGGACGGCGGCAATCGACGCTTCATTTTGATTGAAATGGAAGAAAAGATTGCAAGAGAAGTTACGGCCACTCGCTTGCGGCGTTCGGTCGAAGGTTATGACAAAGGTGGCGACCCAACCAAGCCCGTCGAAGCACTCGGTGGCGGCTTCCGTTTCTGTCACCTTGGCGTGCCACTCTTCAACGAGTTCGGAGATATTGACGGCGGCGTAACCTTTTCCGACCTTGCCGCTCACATCTTCTTTGCCGAAACTGGCGTGCCCATTCCGACCAAGGCGACGGGACAGACATCATTTCTTGGCAAGCACGCCGAGAAGGCCGTCTATCTGCTGTTTTCGCCAGGGCAGGAAGGCTTTGCCCGCGAAGCCTCTGGCAATGTCTTGACCCCTGCCGCACTGGCCGACCTGCCGCCCCCGCCCGAAGGCTTTGAAGGTATGCGGGTTGTCTATGCCGAAGGAACGACCGTCACCCCCGAACGCTTGAAGGCAGAGGGCGTGGTCTTCAAGCAAATCCCTTACCAGATCGAGGGGCTTTGATATGGCGGCGACCAACTTCGAGTTGAAGGAATATCAGCGGCTTTCCCTTGAACGCCTGTCATCTTATCTGCGAGACACCCAAGAGCACGGGGCAAATCTGGCTTTCTACAAGGCCACAAATCTGCCCTTTCGCCACGCCCCCGCCGTGGCCGATGGCACACCATATGTCTGCCTTCGAGTGCCGACAGGCGGCGGGAAAACATTGCTTGCGGCCTATGCCATCGGCATTGCCGCCCGTGACCTGCTGCAAACCCCGAACCCGATGGTTTTGTGGCTTGTCCCTTCGACCGCCATTCTGGACCAGACCATTCAGGCATTGAAGACAGAAGGCCACCCATATCGGGCGGCACTGATGAAAGACTTCAACCGCAACTTCACCGTGATAACCAAGGCCGAAGCCTTGTCGATGTCACGAGCCGACGCATTGGGCGGGGCAGTTGTCATCGTGTCCACGATTCAATCTTTCCGCCGTGAAGATGACAAAGGAAAGGAAAATCCCGAGGGCTTGAAGGTCTATGAAGACGCAGGGGCGTTGATGGACCATTTCGAGGGCTTGACCGTAGAGCAGATGGCAAACCTCGATATTATGGACGGCACCCGCCGCCCAATCGCTTCGCTTGCCAACCTGCTGAAACTTCATCGGCCAATGGTCATTGTCGATGAGGCTCATAACAGTCGGAGCGACTTGTCTTTCCGCACGCTTGCCCGCTTCAATCCGTCGCTCATTCTCGAACTTACGGCCACCCCGCAGACCGAACATAAGCCCGAGCGAGACAAACACGCCTCGAACATTCTCTATTCTGTGTCTGCCGCCGAGTTGAAGGCAGAAGAGATGATAAAAATGCCAATCCGCTTGACCACGGACGGCGATTGGAAAAAGAGCGTAGGAGCGGCACGGGATTGCCAGCGAATGCTGGAAGAAGCCGCCAAGGCCGAAGAGCAGGAAACGGGCGAGTATATTCGCCCCATCATTCTGTTTCAGGCACAAAGTGCCAGTGCGAAAGACCCACACCGCTTGACTTGGGAAGTGCTGGAAAAGCACCTCGTCGAAGAGGCAGGCGTTCCGAAAGAACAAATCGCAGTTCATACCGGACCACGCAAAGACCTCGACAGCATTGACAACATTGAAGCGAAGGATTGCCCTGTTCGCTTCATCATAACAGTGGCAAAACTGAAAGAAGGTTGGGATTGCCCCTTTGCCTATGTTCTGTGTTCACTGGCCGACCAAGTGTCGGCGGTTGCCGTTGAGCAGATATTGGGCCGAGTGCTGCGAATGCCGAAAGCCCGCAGCAAACGGCGAGACGCATTGAACCAGTCTTATGCGTTCATCGTGTCCAAGAGTTTTGACGAGACTGCCCAGCAGTTGAAAAACGGGCTTGTGGACGGAGCGGGCTTCAACCGCCTTGAAGCCGAAACCTTGATTGCCCCGCAGCACAATCTTGGATTTGCCGAGGCCGCAGCACAACAGCGATTTGAATCGGACCCTCTGCCACAAGAAGATGTGTCGCCGGAGATTTTTTCCGACGCAATCAACCGCTTGCCGCCCTCTGTTCGTTCCCGTGTTTCTTTTGACCCTGAAAAAAGAACCTTGGCCTATACAGGGCCGATGTCCCGAGAAAGCCGCAACATTCTTCACCTTGGTCTGGCGACCGTGCCGAATGTCAGCAGAACGATTGACCGCCTTTATGCCAGGTCGAATAACTTCCAGACATCGGCAGCAGACGAAGACGACAAGCCCCCTTTCATTGTGCCATTGTTGGCATTCCGAAATCAGGGCGAACTTGAACTGTTCAGCAAGGAGCATTTCCTTGACTTGCCTTGGCGGCTTGACGAATGCGACCCGTCACCCATAACCGAGCGTTTCAAGATTATCGACCGAAGCCAGACAGGCAACATTGATGTCACCGACAAGGGCAAGTTGGAGATATCATTTGTTCGAAACCTGCAAGGACAACTCAACGGGATTGTGCGGGAGCCAGTCTGGACACCAGCACGGCTTGCCAACTGGCTCGACTCCGGCATTCATCACCCAGATATAACAAAGCCAAGTGCTATCGTGTTCATTTCAAAAGCCCTTGACGCATTGATATCGGAGGGAACGCCGCTCGATGTGCTGGCTCGTAATCGCTACGACCTACGGCGGGCATTGGCCGACCTTATTCGAGACCTGCGGTCGGAAAGGGAAGTCGGTCGTTACAATGCTCTATTTGCTGCAAACGCCCAAGACTTTGCCATAAGTGCGGAACACTCGGTGATTTTTGACGAGGCGACCTATGCCCCTAACAAAATCTATTCGGGTGGGACGAAGTTTTCTAAACATTACACACCTCTCGTCGGTGACTTCGACAGTGATGAAGAGTTTGATTGTGCCGTTCACATCGACCGACTTGATGAGGTTCTTTATTGGATTCGTAATCTTGACGACAAAAGAAACGCATTCTGGCTACAACTACCTCATCGAAAGTTCTTTCCCGACTTCGTTGTAATGCTTCAAGACGGGAGAACGCTTGTCGTCGAATACAAGGGCAAACAGTTTTACGAAGCAGAGGAAGTCAAGCGACAGATTGGGAACGCTTGGGCAGAAGCCAGCGGTGGGCAATGTCTGTTTTGTATGCCGACCGAACGAAGGTTCGACCTCATTCAGGCGACCATCGCTCGGTGATGTTTGCATTCCCCGCGTTGCAGCATAAGGAATAGCCGACCAAGGGATTGGCTTATAACCTACCCTTGTTCCGTTCTTGCCACTCACTTTGTGCTTGAAAAGACTCGGCCAGCATAAACTGCAACCTGTCATTCTCAACTTTTGGCCCGTCTGGGTATACGTGGAGGGCGTGAAATGAGACAAGGATTTGGTCACCCGAGTTATCAGTATGTATCTCATTTTTCAAGAGTGGAGCGAGCGTTTTCGATTTTGCAAGAGCCGCACCCAACCGCATTGTTGCAGCAACATCATCGCACTCAAATGCAACCCCGACGTGAAACCAGCGTCCCTGATAGGGACCCCGATATTTCACGCCCTTTGCTTTTATCTTTCTCAACTCGGCCATCGAGGCTTGTGGGTTGTTCATTCCTTGTTCCTCATCTGTAATCTCTTGCTGTCTATGCCGTGTGCTGGCTTGTGGATTCTTGCTTGTCCCAAGATATGGGTCAATCCCGAAACTCGGAGGATTGAGCGTAAATCAGGAAGGCAGCAATGCAAGTTGGTCTCACGCCCTGCACACGACACTATCTCTTGTGCTGCGACGAGAACTCGACGAGAGAGCGAAAAGGTTCTTGCTATGTTCCTTACTTTTTCAGCGTCGATTCCCCGAGAGTGCGTAAGGCTTGTGCCCTTGACTGTCACAAAAGATTGGGCACAATACGGGTCCGGCGGTTGTTTCGCAGAGGGCCAACCGTTGATTCCAAAAGGTTTTTTCTGGTTTTGCTGCGGACCCTACCGCCGGAGCCAAACAACCGTAAGCGCGACGGCGTCACCCTATGCGGCGAGGCTTGACGGTTGGTTGAAGCGCCATGGCATGAGGTCTTCGATGCCGCTTTGCGGGTGGCCGTCGAGGATGGCGCGCAGGGTGTTGGCAAGATAGTCGACCGGGTTTACGTCGGACATCTTGCAGGTTGCGACCAGTGAGGCCAGCATGGCCCAGTTCTCGGCGCCGATTTCATTCCCGGCGAAGAGTGCATTCTTCCTTGTCAGGGCGATTGGTCTGATCTGGTTCTCGACCGGGTTGGTATCCAGTTCGAGCGTCCCGTCTTCCAGGAAGCGGATCAGGCCGGGCCAGTGCGCGAGGGTGTATCGGATGTCCTCGGCGAGTTGGGATTTCTGCGGGATGCGCGAGAGCTGGGCCTTCAGCCACGGCTTGAGCGCAGTGATGATCGGGGCTGCATGTTCATGCCGGGCTACAAGGCGCATGTCCGCATCCTTGCCGCGCACTGTCTTCTCGATCTGGTAGAATGAGACCTTGTTCGCCATTGGTTCAAGAACAATGGTCG